>JABZJS010000024.1 GCA_015257665.1 Nanosynbacter sp.
ACCAAGCTGCGCCACACCCCGCGATACAAGACTTTGCCATCATACCACACAATATAGCAACTTGTCTACTGTTCTTACTGTCAAAGTCAATGTGCCCACTCACAAGTATAAGGCTATTCTGCGGTCGGTGTTCATCCAAGAAACGTAAACGCAACACACGTAAGCACCAACTTCGTGTGCTATAAAATGCGTCGTGATATGTATTATGCCTTGGGCGGTACAATATCTGCTTTAAGCACATCACACGCAGTAGGATATGCTGTGCCGGGCTCAAATGTATAGACAAGCAATTGGCCAAAGGGCATCTCTACTGTGCCCATGTCTTCCTCAGGGATTCGGTCAAGGTACTTCATAAGTGCACGAATCGTGTTGCCATGCGCCACAATCAATACGGTCTCGCCCGCCTGGAGCCGTGGCAATATCTCTGACTCAAAATACGGAATCGAGCGCTCATACACATCCTTGAGTGTCTCACCACCAGGTACAGGGTAATCCCAGCCGCGCCGAATACCATTAAAGGCCTTCTCGCCAATCTCTTCTTTGACTTCCCACTTGTTCTTGCCAGTGAGGTCACCATAGTCACGCTCGTTAAGCTCAGACGCGTGCACCACCGCAGCATCACTTGAGCGGATTGGGTTATCTGCACCTTCCATCAACGCATCAAGCGTCTCATGCGTCCGTTTGAGCGCCGAAGTATATACCGCGTCGATGGTGCGACCACGCAAGAACTCGCCGAGTTGACGTGTATCGCTCTTACCTTTCTCGGTGAGACTTACGTCCGTCCAGCCTGTCCATTTACCTTGTAAATTCCATTCGCTTTCGCCGTGCCGGCTGATAATAAGTGTTCCTGTCATGCCTCTATTATACGGCACTATTGGCGCGAGTGCTATATATGCCTACCAATCATTCCGTATTTGAGGTCCCAAAAGCCCCCTCGGGAGGGGGCTGCGACAACGGGGGTTTTCATTTTCGTTTTTGGGTATATCGGGTATTTCAGTGAGTAGTTATTTAGCGAACAAAATCGCCTTGGTACACCGATCCATCGGTGCGAGACAACAGCCAGTAGTGATATGCTGCTCCCTCTGGTGCTGTCTCAAGACTGACACAGCCAGTCTCGCCAGCGCCTAGGACTTGGCCATAGCTTGGGCCATTACCTTTGGTTGGCGCAACCGTAAAGGCTGTCGTACTAGGCGTGCCATCGGGGTAGTTTGCATCAGAAACGCAAAACAGTTTCGTCCCATCGTAGTATTGGACAACGGACGTACCGTTGTCATTGGCGGTCGGCCCGAAACTCTCTGCCGACGCTGGTGCTGTATTAAACAGCAAAGATCCCGCCGCCATTGAGCCAACTGCCAATACGCTAAGGATACCTACTTTTTTGAATGTCATGGGAATAGCCCTCCTTACTGTGTAGGTGCGAAACGAAGAGCGCAGGGTCACTGCTACCCTCCGCTTCATTAACCGTTGCCGTAATTATATTGTACCATGTGTGTCAGCAAATACAATGCTTGAATCTACAAAATGACCTTTTGTCAATATCCTTGTCTGGCATGAAAATTTTCGCAGTTGGTTCATGCTATTTCAACGGTAATAGCGATCGCCTTCCATTCGATGGTATACTAGAAGATATGAACAACTACTCTATCCAAACCATAAAAGCACGACAAATCTTAGACAGCCGCGGCAACCCCACCGTCGAAGCGGACGTCATCCTTGCTGATGGCACGCTAGGCCGAGCGGCCGTCCCGAGCGGAGCAAGTACCGGTGCGGGCGAAGCACTGGAGCTACGCGATGGTGGCAATCAGTGGACTGGCAAAGGAGTGAGCCAGGCAGTTGCCCACGTTAACGACATTATCGCTCCTGCACTGGTGGGTCACGATGCGAGCGACCAGCAAGCGATTGATAATGCAATGCTTGCCCTTGATGGAACAGATAACAAGTCTAAACTCGGTGCTAATGCCATTCTCAGTGTTAGCCTGGCTACTGCCAAGGCTGTTGCTAATGCCAAGCAGCAACCACTCTGGCGCTACATTGCCAAGCAAACTGGCAGCACACCAAGCCTTCCCCTACCAATGATGAATGTTCTCAACGGTGGTGCGCACGCCGCCTTTGCGACCGATATCCAAGAGTTTATGATCATCTGCAAGGGTGCGACGACCTTTGCAGATACGCTCCGCATGGGCACCGAAATCTTCCACGCTCTTGCCAAAGTCCTCAAAGCACACGACTACCCCACCACTGTTGGCGACGAAGGTGGCTACGCGCCACGCGTCCGCCAGGGTAACCGCGAGCCACTTGCCTTGCTGAGCGAAGCTATTACCAATGCTGGCTACACCGTTGGCACAGACGTCGTCTTTGCAATGGATGCTGCCTCGAGCGAGTTCTACCATGATGGCCGTTATGAGTTGAAGTGTGAAGGCAAGAGCCTGACCAGCAGCGAGATGATCGACTGGCTGGCTGCTCTTGTCGACGAATTCCCAATCGTCAGCATCGAAGACGGCCTGGCTGAGGGCGACTGGGCTGGCTGGCAGCAGCTCCGCCAGCGTCTCGGCGACCGCGTCCAGCTAGTGGGTGATGACCTACTTGTCACGAATACAAGCCTCATTCAACAAGCGATTGACCAAGACGCAGCGAATGCACTCCTCGTCAAGCCTAACCAAATCGGCTCTCTCAGCGAGACAATCCAAGCCGTGCAACTTGCCCAGAATGCTGGCTGGCGCACCGTGATGAGTCACCGCTCTGGCGAGACTGAGGATACCACAATCAGCCACTTGTCAGTTGGCCTGGGCTGTGGGCAGATCAAGACCGGCTCGCTCTCGCGCACCGACCGCGTGGCGAAGTACAACGAGCTACTCCGCATTGCCGAAGCAGACGAGAGTCTTACGCTTGCGCAGCCATTCAAGCAGTAGTAGCCTACCTCACCACACGGCACTACTATGCCACCCACTCTTACTTTGAGTGGGTGGCTTTTTAGACCACGCCTCCCTACTACCCTTTTCAATGCTGGCTTCTGCTATAAGCAGATATCACTTTTACCTAGTAACTCCAGAGTCGGATTAGTGCTATAGCGTAGAGCCCATCTACCAATACCATGATGGTCATGCTATTGGCGTGCTGCTCCTCGTGCCGTATAATAGACAGGAATGAGGAGTTATTATGCTAGCAATGAATAAATCAAAGCGACAGCCGTCTACATTGCGTCGTCCAGGCACACGCCTGCCACGTATTTCGATACCAAACTGGATATTTGGCACCATCGCAGCCCTCTTTTTGCTAGCAGGAGGATATCTGCTACTACTCGCCACATCACCAATCATTGCACCGCACTTTACGAAGCCAATTACTGTAGCAACACTTGCCAAGCCTGAAGCCAAAGACAATCGTATTATCATCCCCAAGATCGGCGTTAATATCCCGTACGGCACTAATGGCAAACTCGCCCTCGACCGTGGTGCATGGTGGCGCTACCCCGACCACGGCAACCCTGAGAAGGGTGGCAACTTCGTCGTGGCAGCCCACCGCTTTAGTATCCAGCCAACACCTGGCGGCACAGTAGAAAAATCACCATTCTTTCATATCGACAAGCTTGCCCTGGGCGACCAAATTCTCGCCGACTACCAAGGCAAACGCTACAACTACAAAATCACCAAGAAATTTGATGTCAAACCAACCAGTGTTGAGATCGAAGCCCCGACAGAAGACGCCCGCCTGACGCTCTACAGCTGCGACTTAGGCGGTGCCAAGACTGGCCGAGTCGTTATTGTTGCCGAGAAGCAAGGCGAGGTTGCCTCATAGATCCGGGTGTTTTGATTATATTTCCCAGCAGGGTAAATAAAGACTTTTATAAAAAACCGGCCATCATCATTGGCCGGTTTTATTTGAGTATGTCGTCGTTTTACTTAGCGAATTCAATCGCTCGTGTCTCGCGGATTACGTTAACCTTGATTGTACCAGGATACTGCATGGTACTTTCAATCTTGGTGGCAATGTCACGCGCGAGCTTGATGGCACTCAGATCATCCACTACTTCTGGCCGAACAATAACGCGTACTTCGCGCCCAGCACTAATTGCATAGGCTTTGTCGATACCACGGAAGCTGGTCGCAACATTCTCGAGGTCGCGCATTCTCTCAACGAAGTTCTCGGCGCTCATGTTACGCGCGCCAGGCCGAGCAGCACTGGCTGCATCACACACTCGCACAACGATTGCCTCGGGGGTTGTGGCCTCGATATCGTCGTGATGAGCCTCAATGGCGTGGCAGATCGCCTCGCTTAGGCCTGCCTTGCGGGCCAGCTCCGCCCCAATATGGTGGTGCTTGCCTTCCATCTTGTGCGTCAC
>JABZJS010000025.1 GCA_015257665.1 Nanosynbacter sp.
CTTATATCCCCAAGCAGTGCTATGGCTGCCCGCGAGCAGCCGAGCTGCGCCGCAGAATAGCGATGACAGCCTGGACGTATAGTGATCTCTGGAAAAATTGCTTTGATATTGCAGATGGCGACCCTGAGCTAGGCAAGGCTATTGTGTGTGCTATGGATAGGCTCAAGCAGCAGAATCAGCAGGCAAGAGATAAACTGAGCCAGCTCATTGCTCAGTGTAAGGAGCGCTAGTCTTGATAGGTAAAATAGTGAAAAGAAATAGCACAGTGACAGAGGTAGCAACTACCGCATGTATGTTGCTATCACTTTCGCGCTATAAAACAATTGAGAGCGCAATGGTCGAGCGGCGCGATCTTGACGGCCAAGGAGCGGAAGGATAGATCGTTGTGACACGTCTCGCTAACAGACGAGGCTTAGCAGCAAGAAATAGGCTATATCTTCCACTAGCTCATTAGCACTCTATTGACGAGAGTGCCAACCCTACGCTATAATGCGACTATGACCGAACGACAACAAGCGATTCTTTCTGCCATTATCGAGCAATACGCCGAGATCGCTGCCCCTGTGGGGAGTGTGACGCTAGCGAAGCTATTTGGTGTGTCTAGTGCAACTATCCGCAGCGAGATGGCCAAGCTCGAGGAGATGGGTTTCGTCAAGGCGCCGCACACCAGTGCTGGACGTATCCCCACCAGCAAGGGCTACCGCTTCTATGTCAATGGCATCACCAACGCCCAGATGAGCGAGCTCCCTAGCGGAATTGACCGCAGCACCAAGGCCATCGAAGCGCACGTCAACTCACATCTCGATGCAGCTGACCGAGCCATTCGCAGTGCGGTGGATAGCCTCGTCGAGCTCACGGGTAACTTGGGCTTTGCTACCATTGGCAGTGAGCTCTATATGAATGGCATTAGCCGGCTCTTTAGTCAGCCAGAATTTCTTGAGGGCAAGCATGTCCAATCAGTGGCGCATTTGATTGACAATATCGAGCCATGGCTGCGCGAAGCCCGGCCCAATGAGCCACTTAACGTCTATATCGGTAGCGAGAATCCCATCGGCAAGAGCAGCGACGCAACGCTCATCATTAGCAAATTTCGCTCGCCCTATAGCGACCGCAGCTACATTGGTGTAATTGGTCCCATGCGCCAGCACTACCGCCGTACTATCGAGCTGGTCAAGCGCACTGGGGTGATGCTGGAGGAGATATTATAATGACACGACCACTGTTATTTGCGCTGCAGCCATGCTATACTATGAAGGATAATGACGACTGAGCAGGCTGCTCAGTACCACAGGCAACACCACTAGGCAGGAGGAATGATATCGATGACAAAACACAAGAAAGCGCCAAATATAGCCGAGCTCGAGCAGCAGATTGGTGAGCTCACGCAGGATTTGCAGCGCACTAGAGCAGACTTTGAGAATTATCGCAAGCGCGTTGACGCCGAAAAATCTCACGCCAAGGCAGCGGGTGCTCAGCAAGCAATTCGCAAGCTCCTGCCTGTGATTGATACGATCGAGCGCGCCACTGCCAATGTCCCCAAGAAACTTCAGAATGATACCTGGGCGAGTGGAGTAGTAGCGATGTCGAAAAAGCTCGATGGCTTGATGGCAGAGTTCAAGCTTGAGCCGATCGTGGTTGAGCTTGGCGCGACCGAGTTTGATCCAGACCTCCACGAAGCCATCTCGATGGATGATGAAGGTGGTGACAAAGAAATTATTAGTGAAGAGCTGCAGCGCGGCTATAAGCTTGATGGCCACGTCCTCCGCCATGCTATGGTGCGGGTCAGCCGGCAGCCGTAGGAGTGAGCGGGATGAGGCGTTGGCTGCTTGCAGGAACACTCATCATTGTAGCAACACTTGGTGTTGGCAGTACTCAGACTCATGCAACGCCACTGGCCAACCAAGCCGACATTACAGTGGTTAAGCGAGCGAGCACAGCCTATCAAGCCTTTACACGTGAGCTTTATGCCACTCAGCCCAAGAAGGACTCTATTGATGAACGAGCCAAGCAGGCCGCAGCAGCCTTTGCGGTAGTAGCCGGGCACTCATTTTCGGCGCAGCTTGGCGATGAGTATAGCCGTCATGCGGCAGCTGTGAAGGAAAAAGCCTCAGCCGTCAAGACGCTTCTTGGGCGTGCTCCGCAAACCTTTGCTAGCAAAGATACGCAGGCTGCAGCAGTCTATTTGACAGATGTAGAAACAGCGGTGAGTCAGTATGACTCAGCCGTCGGTGTGCTTAATACAACAGTAGACGATGCCAACCAAGCGACGAATCGCCTCTACTTGCTTATGGTGATTGGTGCTGGACTCGTGGCGGCAGTCGCTGCAGTCTGGGCGCGACGCCAGCATACCCGGACATTTGCTAGTAAGCGTATAGTGCGGGCACGCTGGGCGGTGGTTGCAGCAGCGGCAGCACCACTGGTGGGTGCAGTTTCGCTCTATGTGATATTTATCCAAGGGAGTGACACACGGGTTGTGCGCGGCGTGGGCTATGCGGTACTGACCAGTGGTGTAGCAGTTCTTATCTATGCAGTGATGGCGTATTGGCGTCTCCGGCGGGCTGAGACGCTCGCAGCAGCAATTACTGCAGGTGACCAGCTCTATCAGTGGTAATACCTCCAATAGGAGGCTCTCAATACGCTTTTTGTCAGACTAAAATAGCGAGCCGAGTGATCACAATAGGCTGTCCATTATTGTATAAAATCGATACCAGGTCTGGACTACTGTGTGGGTCTAAAATTGTATTAAGCCACTTTGCTCGCAGTTGCACTTGCAAATAAAGGATGCTAACGCTACAATGACGACAAGGGTTTTAGCATAAAAACAGGGAGAAAGAGGAGATGGTAAAACGGTCAGTCATAGCGCTGGTAGCGGCTGGTAGTATTTTGCTGGTTGCACTAGCATGCAGCAGTAATACCAAGGCAAACTCAAATCAATGGGGAGTCGTGTGGAACGAGGAGTTCAAAGGGACTTCAGTACCTAGTGGATGGGATGTCTTGCAGCAGAACCGAGACAATTATGGCGGTAATCACTTAGCCTATAACCCAAGTAATGTAAAAGTTGTTGACAACGACTATCTAGAGATAAAAACGCAGCGTCACTGTGTTGCAAATCTTGACGAGCCACTAAATGATTCTAACGTCAGTGAAGCACCATGCCCAAGCGGCAAAATGACGCGATACCTCAGTGGTCGCGTGACAAATAAGACCAAGGTTGTTGATGGCACAAAACCATTCCGGGCCGAGATTCGCGCTAAATTTAACTGGAACGGAAAAAATGGAACGCGGCCATCACTATGGATGGTTAACGGCAATTCATTGCAAAATTGTCATCATAACCCTAACGCTAATGACCCATATGGTGAGTTAGACATCATCGAATGGTATTCGTATACACCGGCGTATACGTGGTCGAGTACTCACGCAACATGCTACCACCACGGCGTTTCTGGTAACTGGAAGAATGGTTGGCGAACACGAAGGATTATCCATAGCGACGAACACAAGGCGGGTTCTAAGTCAGGTTCGCTCGCCTATGAGTGGCACACGTGGGCAGTTGAGTATGATGGTGAGACAGTTAAATACTTCATTGATGATAAGCCGATCACAGCGTACAACTACCACGCGAGCCCAACGAATCACAAAGACATTGAGCGTACGCCATCGGTAAAACTGACAACATTAGCTGATAAGGAGTTGATCAAGCAAACATTTGACGCTGGTTGGCGCTTTATCTTGAATGATTATGTGGAGAAAGACGAGGAGCAGAAGCCAATATCTCCTTCGGATACTTTTCCAAAACAAACGATGCTCATCGACTACGTTCGTGTCTTCCAAAGGGGTGCAGGCACACAGCCAGCCGAAATACCAGCAGCAGGGACAGGTGCAGAATGGTCGAAGCGTGAGGCTGCTGGCTCTCGGATGTGGACGTCGATTGCTAGCTCATCTGACGGTAATAAATTAGCCGCAACGGCATGGGGTGGTAAGATCTACACCTCATCTGATGCTGGCGCAACCTGGGCCGAGCGCTCTGGGTCGGGGGATCGTAACTGGATAGCAGTCGCTAGCTCGGCTGACGGCAATAAATTAGCCGCAGTGTATGATTGGGGTGGCTATATCTACACGTCATCCAACGCTGGTGCAACTTGGACGGCACGTGGAGTACCTGGGTCGTATAACTGGACTGCAGTCGCTAGCTCGGCTGACGGCAATAAGCTAGTAGCGACAGCTAAAGACCATTCCATCTACACCTCTACCGACGCTGGCGCAACCTGGACAGAACGAAAAAGCTCTGG
>JABZJS010000011.1 GCA_015257665.1 Nanosynbacter sp.
GTCGCGGTACGAAACCAGACGGATGCGATGACGCCGGGCTGGCTAGCGACGGCGATAACCCTTTGCGGAGAAGCTCAGGACGCGACCGTACGCACCTACGGAAAGAATGAAGTGAATTTATTTAAGCCAGCACGCCACCGAGTTGAAAGAGCGAAAGTTCATTCCAGAGAGATGATCGAGTGTTGGAATGAGTTTTTGGAGCCACACCCCTTTGCTGCGCACTTAACGCGCACCAACGCCACGGAATATATCCTCACAGTGGAGCAATATGAAGAATTTCCCCAGGAACTTCCTGCGCTGTTTGGAGAGTGGCTGTATAATCTTAGGTCGGCTCTCGATTACATTATTTGGGCAGCTGCAGCCTATTCTTCGGGTAGACTACCCCCTCCACACGAAGATCGCCTCCAGTACCCAATTTGCGATAGCCAAAATTCCTGGAAACGCACCTCCCAAAAGTTGTCAGTACTCCCGCAGCACCAACTGGAATTGCTGCGAACCATGCAGCCATTCGCCTCTGACGTTGATGCTAACTATCTAGGTTGGATCAATAGGCTAGCTCGTATAGATCGCCACCGCCGATTAACTATTTGGGCGGCTCGAATCGTTACAGCAGATCCGATCGCCCATATTCCAAGCGGAGTAGAACCTAGATGGGAATGGGGAGAGAGGATGCTTGAGTCCGGATATTGCGACTTAGCTCGACTAACTTTCCCTGATTCAGAATCCGCTGAAGGAGTTAGTGTCAACCCCCGACTGACTATCGACCCAGAAGTCTCTGAATGGGGAAAGTCTCCATTCTATGCAGAACGCAAATTCGATGAACGCCTTCGCATGTTTATGGTGTTTGTATTAGCCGAGATCGATACCTACGACTACGACTGTACCGGCAATCTAGAGGCAAGACGCTCCCTCACAGAAGAATTTGCTGCGCAATGCGATGAGCGGAGAAGCCGAATTTTTAAAACCCCGACCCCGCCCGCTAGAAACGCTCCTCACTGGACTCCTGCAATGCTTCTCAAATCTTCTCGAGCGCGATACTTTGGAGAAGAATTGTCACACAAGTTAGATTGATAGGTTTGATGCGCTATACAAGAACCTGTCGCGCTTGGATGCAAGCATGCCATTAGCAGTCCTGTGTCGGCACCAAACCTGCACTGTAACACCGTTTCGAGCCTTCTCATAGTATTGCAATCATTGTATACTGATTGGAGTAATGAATGCGTATAATACAAAATACCCACAACTCTCAGGATCGTCATACAACGAAGTACTAAAGCGTGCTCGCCAGGAATACAACGTCATCGCACACTCAACCAAGCGACAGCCGTACGTCAAGTCGAAGTACTTCAGCGGCGAGAAAGTATTTCTCGCCGTGTTTTGGACACATTTGATGGATAAGAATCAGAAGGATCGCACCAAGCGACTTCGCTTCTATAAGGCGGCGCTTGACCTGCTTCGCAATTCTCAGATCAATCCAGATACGATCGCTAGCACCGAAGATCAGCGGATGCTGCTCTATCGGTTCTATGGTGTAACGAAAGACGGCAGCTATTTCTGCGTTCAAGTCAAGGAAGACATACGAACAAAGCGCAAAGACTTCATGTCTGTCTTCGACAGGAAGCCGCACTAAATCAGCCTAAAATAAAAATCTCCCGCGGTGTAGCCTAGAAACTACCTGCCGGAGATTTCTTGGTGACACGGCGATCAACTGTGTCTGATTATGATTATATGCTTTTCGTCGGTAATGTCAATAGTTGTATGTATTTTTGGCAAAATGGCGAGGCCGAGGCATACAACTCACGTCAGGCTAGTAATCCGGCAACGTGCCATAACGGCCGCTATTGCCGTTTCTAGAGGGCTTGAGGAGCCCCGCCAGCGTGGGGTGTCAAGTCACCGCATAGCGACCTTGATCCGGTCGATGGCAAAGGCTATCGGCACTCCAGATGGCTCTGGGTGCTCTTCGACGACGGAGGCACCGCTCTCACCACCACTGCAGTTACTCCTCGCGAGCAGCCGCCAGGTGGCGTCCGATGGTCATGCTGCTAAAGCCGAGCCGCTTGGCGATCTCGGCGATGGTCAGGCCCTGCTGGCGGAGGAGGATCGCCTGGGCACGGTCGTCGTCGGTGAAGCGGTGGCTGCGCTCCAGCCCTGCCTGCCCGCGCAGCCGGTAGACCGTCGAGCGGTTGACGCCCGTCTGCCGGACGATCTCCTTGACAGGGACGCCGGCGCGGTACAGGTCAATCACCTGCTGACGCTGCTCGGGTGTAAGGGGACGGAACTTCGTCTGCTTGATGCGGTCGACCACACGCGGTGACCGTGACACTGTGTCGGGCGCATCACTCTCACCGTTCGGCCGCTCCCTCACGCTGGTGGCCGGCGCGGCGCATCGTCGCTGCAGGGACTCACCTTCTAGCCCTGCCACATCTGCCCCGTGAGACGGCCTGGGCTCGTCCGCATCGTCCACCGCGCCATCCGACCCATCAGTAGCCGGCAGATGCGTTACATTAGGGCCGGTACACACCTGGCCGCCCTCACCGGCGGCCAGCTTCCTTCGGAAGTCCAGCAGCACCATCAGGTTGTTAGGGTCAATGGTGCGGAGCTGTACCATACAGAATACTAACTCAGCATGTTGTTGCATGCTGAGTTTTTTGTTGCACAAGGTAGACACATGCCCTTCAAATACCGAGAAAAGCCAAGCAGTGTCTATTATCCCTACCCTTGTATTTCACAGTCTCAGTCACTCATACAGCCCTCCCCAAGTGATCTTGTAGGAACCATATTACTTCACAAGACTTCCTAGTAAGCGTATAGCTACCGTGCGTCCTATCGCATCATACAAAACACTTCTGTACCATTCTTCCCCACCAAAAAGCCGAGCGATTCTGCTCGGCTTTTCATGTACGCTACCAGACTTGGCTGATGGGGAGGAACCTAGTCGATGCGGCGCTGTTCGAGTTTGAGCTTGCCAATGGCGGCGCTGTCGGCGGCATTTGGCTTGACACCTGTGAGACGAAGCTTTTTAAGACCGCCAAATTCAGCTAGTTGACCGCCGTTAGTCAGCGTAGCCTTACGGCTGTAGTCGTAGAGCGAGAGCGACTCCAGGCTACCCTTACTAGCTGCGATATCGGTAACATCTAGCACAAAGCCATCTTTGCCCGAGAGAGCAACTCGCTTGAGCTGTGCGAGCTTAGCAAGTGGCTTGGTCGAAGCAATTGGATTACCCGAGACCATCACAAGCTTGAGGTTCGCCAGGCCAGCGATCGGGTCGAGCGACTCAATCTGGTTAGAATACGCTGTCAGCGAAGTCAGCTTCGTCAGTTTTGCTAGTGGTGCAAGGCTCTTCACCTTGTTGCCGTCGATTGCCAGCCAGTCGAGGTTCGTTGCTGCCTCTAGGCCGGTGAGGTCGGCCGCTTTGCGGTCGGCCGCTGCATCATCTGGCAGGATAAGCGACAAGCCAGTCAATTTTTGCATCTCACCTGTTGTTACGTCCTGTGAAGCACTTCGATGTGCGCCAAGGGTCTCAGACAGACGCTTATTGATTGCCTCCTTGAGACGGGTGTCTGGGACCGACACAGTGCTATTGTCGCTCTTTGTGTCGGCCTCAGCGGTTTGGGCTGCATGAGCAGTGTCAGCTTTACTGACGCTGCCCATGCCCGGCGCTTTTGGGTCTGATTGCCCCTTGGTGGTTGCGCCATTGGCGTTATTTTGTTGTGGAGTACTACTACTCTTGCTGTTGACGTTTGGCTCACCACCAGTCATGTTGGCATTGACCAGTGCACCACGGTTCACCTTGGTGCCAGCCTTCACGGTTGCCCCACTTGGGTCGATTGCCTTCGCAACATCGGCAGGCAACTCCTTACCACTATTGGCAGCTGGGCTACCAGCCTTGATGGTGTAGTTACTCTTGTTGTAGTCGTTGTTGTTCGCAGCTTCGCTGGTGAAGAATGGGTTGGCGCTGCGTGAGCCAGTTTGGTCGAGCGAGTTGCGCTCTAGGCCATCAATCGCCTTGCTGACCCGGCCATCCTTAGCGATGTCTGATGTCTTGCTAAAGAGAACATCGATCGGTGCGTCCGTCTGAGCCAAGTCCCAGGTAAAGACGGTCTTGTCGACATTGGTATCGTTGCGGTAGTAGACGTTGTAGTCGAGGCCAGCAAACATCTCGTTTGTACCAACCTTTGGCCCGCCAATGTTGGCACCACCCTTGGTGCGGACACCGTATGCCCAGTATGGGCTATCGCCATCCTTGGCAGTTGCGGCACGCGATGAGATGATGTTGTTGTACATCTCTGTGCCCGTTGTGTCCCAGCTCAGACCCTTAGCTTGCGACCAGCTCTCTGGTGCAGTACAGGTGCTGCCTTGGTAGGCGTTACAACCCTTGCTGCGGGTATCCTCACGGATGCGAATTGGGTAGGCGGTGCGTGAGATAGAGTTGTTGTAGATCTTCGTCTTGCTACTGCCCGACACCAAGATACCAGAACCCGAACCCTCAATGATGTTCGAGGCGATGATACCAGTGTGCGACACCTCGTAGAAGATCGCCATCTGCACGTTGGTAAAGTAGTTGTTGACGATATTGGTGTTGATACACCCTTCGTCACACCAGAAGCCTGGCAACTGGTGGCGCTTAGCCACAGCGATATCGGAGTTGGTCGAGCCAGACTTCGAGTAATCCACCACGTTGTTGCGGAAGGTGAAGTTCTCGGCGTGAGTCACCTTCACGTCGGCCATGCCGCACCACGACGTACAGTAGCTACCATTGGTCTCAAAGCCGGCGGCGTTATTGTTGCTAAAGGTGTTGTTTTCAAACACGGCATTCTCAATGCGGTTGGCACCAGCACCATTACCCCCGTTATCGAGGAATTGGCTGTTCTTCACCACGGTGCCAGAGGCTTTATCGAGGAACAATCCAGAGCTAGAGTTCTGCGCCACGATCACATCTTGCACTAGCGAGTTCTTTCCGTTAATAGAGATAGCGATTGGCCCAGCCTTGTCGTCTAGCTGAGGGTCTTTAAAGCCCCAGGTTTGGTTTGGCGCATATTGCGAGATGTTAATACCCTGTAGCTTGAAGTTCTCGCCTGTTGTGGTAAAGGCGCGGGTGCGCTGCGAGATCTCTGTCGTACCAGCCGTAGGATCTGAGCCTAGATAGTAGCTCACAGTGTCTTGCTTACCTGGGTTGAAGTGGCCACCATTACGCGTTGTCTGCGTGGCATCTTCCACATAGAATTTGCCTGGGCCGACCTCAGCCTTGCTCCCAACCTGTGTCAGAGCCTTATCATCAATAAAGACCTGCTCTGGGTAGGCAGCCATGCCTTCAACTTCTGGCTTGACGTTAGTGGTACAAACGTGGCAAAAGTTCTGGAAGTTGCCAGTGGCCTTCCACATATTACCTTCGCGCGACCAGTTAGTCACGACATCACTACCCTTCAGCCACACCTCGGCGTTCGGTGCTGCCTGCATAGTGACATTCTTCTTCGTCACAAAAAAGTGTGGCTCGCGGTAGATACCACTCTTTGCCACCACTGTTCCGCCGTCGCCGATCTTCGTGACGGCGCGACCAAAGCTCTTGTACGGTGCCGACTCGCTTCCGTTGCCCTTGTTGTCATCCCCGTTGGGTGACACCCAGGCTACGTTGGCATTCGGCACAGCGTAATTTGCCTTGATATAGTTATAGTTTTTATTCAGACCGGCTGCGTTCACCGAATTGAGGCCATAAAAAAGCCCGCCTATAGCGAGCCCACTCACAGCCACAACCGATGCGATACGCATGACGATCCCACGTTTTTGACGTCTAATCTTCACTGCTCTTTCCTCCCCTTGTCGGTTGGCGTTAGATTTACGTTACAAAAACTATTCTATCATAATGGCCGCGCTGGTCAATTAACCATAACCCGCATATCCGCACTATCCGAGTGTCTGAATCTCATTCAATGCCCATACTTCGCCTCTCTCGTGAGTCTTGCTGTTGTATCGTACATACATAGCTCATACCACAGATAACACCCTTGACACATATGATGCTTCGCATGCATAGTATGCACCCCTTGTTTCACCATGTTCTGCACAAATAAAAATATCATTGTAATATCTACAATGATTTGTTTCTCTCCCGTTCTGACGTGTTTTATGTTAAAATTATAGATTACTAAGCAGTCTCAGCATTCATATGGTCTTTCATGTGTCTATCGAGCTATCAGTGCTACTGCGTAGTTGCTTCTTCTGTCGCTTCTCGTCACTATTTGCACGAGACGAAGCCCAGCATATGGCGATATCTCAAAAACAATCTTGGCGGAGGAGGGGAGATTCGAACTCCCGCTGCAGGTCTCCCCACACTAACGATTTAGCAAACCGTCCCCTTCAACCACTTGGGTACTCCTCCAGCGTGTCGGATTGTGCACTAACGTGCATTGGTTATTGTAGCATAGGTCAGGCAATTGCGCTAGACATTTGTGAGATACAATTTTATCTCTATATCGCCGCAGTGTCGTTAGCCATATATTTCCTGCACTCCCCTTCCCTTTATCAAGTAATATAAATAAGTAGACTGCCAAGCGCGTCTCACTACCATACCAATTTCTCACGTTGAGCTTCAAGATACCGTCATAACAGCAAGTTTTCAAGACGTCACTGGCAAACGAGATGAAGGAAGCGAGTCACCACAGTACCACAAGCTGAGAAATTTCACCGCTTTCCTCTCGACAAAAAAAACGCCATATCGTATAATTACAAGATAAAAGGAGCTAAGTTTATTATGCTAAAAAAATGTCTACTATCTATCAGTGCTCTTGCCCTCATCGGGGGTGGGATAATTGCTGCTGCACCGCCCAGCGCTGCAATTGGTGGCGTGTCAGATGGTGCCAGCCGCTCACGGGGCAAAGACCAGCCAGCCGATCTCTTTGGTGACGCTGGTATCTTCACACGAGTAAGCAACATCATGCTGTTTCTCGTTGGTGCTATCGCGGTCATTATGATCATCTTCGGTGGTATTCGTTATGTTGTCTCTGGTGGTAATTCATCACAGGTGCAGGGCGCGAAGAATACTATTATGTATGCCCTCGTTGGTGTTGTGGTGGCGCTGCTCGCCTACGCCGCGGTGAACTTTGTCATCAACACCATCATCCCCGGTGGCAACATCAACACTACTACCAATAGCAGCAACACTGGTGCTTCAACCACCTAGCCAATAATACTTGGCTCTCTTCTCACACAAACATATGCGCACACTTCGCGGTGTGCGCTTTTTCATTACCTCTGGTGAGTATGTGCAAGACAGAAGTGCACCAAGCGGCACCCCTCACGTCGCGATGCGTCGTTATTATAATAAAAACCTGCCAGCCCAGAGCTCACAGATAAATACGATCAAAAACATGGCGGAGAGAGAGGGATTCGAACCCTCGAAGCCTTGCGGCTTACCGCTTTTCGAGAGCGGCCAGTTCAACCACTCCTGCACCTCTCCACGTGGTCTGCTCTCATTATAACAGATGTGGTGCCGAACGGAAATATCGCGCAGCAGATGTCCTTGAGCTCTTGCCCCACCTTCGCGTATACTAAAGTCATGCAGGATTCTATTTTTACTAAGATTATCAAAGGTGAAATACCAAGCCATACGGTGTATGAAGACGAGCACACGATAGCCTTCCTCGATATCAACCCACTAAGTGATGGCCATGTGTTGGTCGTACCGAAGCAGCAGATTGATTCGCTGTGGGCACTCCCGACCGAAGTATATCAACACCTCTGGACGGTGGCACAGCGGATTGCTCACGCAATGGAGGTGGCATTCCAGCCTGAGCGGGTCGGCGTTGTGGTAGAGGGCTTTGATGTGCCGCACGCTCACATTCATCTCGTGCCGCTATATGACCGCGAGGTGCTGCAGCTCCATCATGGCTATCCAACCGACACCAGCGATACTCACCTATCTACCACCGCTCAGCGTCTTGCTGCAGTAGTGTCCAGCAGTAGTAGAGACGCCAACGCATGATCACCATCATCACCGTTGGCAAGCGGCACGAGCCCTGGCTAGTCGATGGCATAGCACGCTACGAGCAGCGTATGACCCGTGCTTGGCAGCTGCAGTGGAAGCTCCTTCCAGCCAGCCAACGTAGTAGCGATGCGGCACGCCGTGAGGAGTCGCAGCAGATTCTTCGAGTGCTTTCGCCCCAAGCATATGTTGTACTACTGGACGAGCGTGGCACAATGCTCGACTCGCCCGCCCTCTCGCGCAGCCTGCACCAGCCAATGGCTCAGGGCAAGCCGCTTGTGCTTATCATTGGTGGAGCATACGGTGTGACGGAGGCAGTGATGGAGCGCGCTAACCTGGTGTGGTCGCTGTCTCGCCTGGTGTTTCCGCATCAGTTGGTGCGGCTCATCTTGGCCGAGCAACTCTACCGGGCGCAGCAGATTGCCGCTGGTCATCCGTATCACCATCAATAACTAACCAACAATCGGCAAGAACTGATTATCAAAGGCATGGCGCGTCCCCCGCTGCTTGTGCGTCACATAGTTATATTCATCATCGCGCGGTGGCACACCCGGCGTGTGGTGCTGCCCGTGATGCGCCGCCTTGTGCCCCAGCGACGTATGATGCGGATGGACGTGTGGGTTCATCGTTAGCTTATCGTGCTCCGCCGAGCCTTGCAGTCCACGACTTCGCAGCGCGACAGGCTCGAGCGTAAGGAGCACGGTGGTCATCTTATCAAATTGCCCATCGTGCAAGAACACCCCAAGTGCAGTCGCTATGCTAAAGACCGCCACAGCCGCCTGCGCGAGGATGGTTTTGTATGAGGTAGTGTGGTTTTTGTATTTCATTGTGTGTGTTGGTGACTATCGTTAGTTCTATTTTTGTTCATATTCATGGTAGCAGGATGTTTCTTTTCTGTCAAGTATGTTTTGTGTAGATATAGGAATACCCTTCTTTTCTTCATTAACTCTCTTCTCCTATCGTCTCGCTTAAATGAGGTATGAAAGCTGTTTGTCGCAGCATATGTATGCTTATAAAATCCATGCGATGAACACTCTTCGTAAGCCTTACTCACTACAAGTCTCAGAAAAAGAATGGTACGAATTGAAAGAGTGATGCGGTGAGATTTTTCAGCTTCAGGTTAATATAGCTCGTCATCACAATAATCCCTTTGTCTGTGCTCGCACTTCCCTCCTTACCACCAAGTGCCCTTTTGTCATTGAGAACGCAAGAGGTTAAATCAACATTCTTCAATATCTCTACTCATCAAAAAGGCTGCCATCTCACATCGACGGTAGCCTTCTCTATTAGCACAAGTTATTAAGTTTGCAGTACTGCTATTCGATCACCTGCAATTCCTTCACCAGCCGCTCGATCAACGCTTGCTTGCTTGCCAGCTGCTGGCGTGATTCTTCCACCAAATGAGCGGGTGCTTGGCTTGTATAGTGTTCGTTTGCTAGGCGTGCCTCCAGCTTGGCGGCGTCATTGCGCGCTACAACTAAACGCTTCTCGAGGTTCGTTTGGTGCTCATAGAGCGTCTCGTCACTCACATCAAGCCAAGCATCCCGGCCACTGGCTGCCAAGCGCAGCCCTCGTGCTACATCAGTATATTCCACCGCCGCTAGGCCAGCCAAACGCCGCACCAGCTCGGCATTGTCCGCTACGAGCGCGTCATCCATATAGAGCAGTGTGTAGCGCTCATTGCCTGGCAATTCACTCGTTACGTAGCGCGCTTCGGTCACGAGCCGCTTGAGCCGGCCAAACTCAGCTGCTTGCAGCTCATTGTATTTCTCAGCCTGCGGATAGCGCGCTGCCGCCAGCAGGTCGTTATGCCAGCTCAGGCTTTGCCAAATCGTCTCCGTTACAAATGGTGCAAACGGGTGAGCCAAGCGCAGACACGTATCGAGCACCCACACCAGCATATCAGCGTGCTGCTCCACCTTAGCTGCCTCAATATACCAATCGGCTACATCATCCCACACCGTATGGTAGAGCGTTTCTGCCGCCTCGGCAAAACGATACTGCGTTAGCTGCTGCTCCATCGTCTCCCCTGCCTTGCTCAGCTGTCGGATAATCCAATGATCAGCCATCGATTGCGGCACTGGCACATGCACCGGTTGCGTATCTCCCACTTGCGCCTCGATGAAGCGAGCAATGTTCCATAATTTATTACAAAAGTTGCGCGCTGCCACCACCTTGCCGGTGTTAAAGGCCTGCGGCTGAGCGGCTGAGCGGCTAGCGATAATCCCCATGCGCAGTGCGTCTGAACCGTACTGGCTGATCGCCTCCATTGGGTTGATCACATTGCCCTTACTTTTGCTCATCTTCTGCCCATGCTCATCCAGCACCAGCCCATGGAGATACACATGGCGGAACGGCACCTGCCCCGTGCAGTACAGGCCAAGCATCATCATCCGCGCCACCCAGAAGAAGAGGATATCTCCCGCCGTCTCCATTACTGCGTTGGGGTAGAATTTCGCCAGCGGCCCATCTTGCAAATAGTCGGTGGTGATGAATGGCCACTGCCCACTACTAAACCAGGTATCAAGTGTATCTTCTTCCCGGCGGTATGTTGTGCCATTTACAACTATTTCTTTTTCGTTGACGTTTATGTTGAAGATCCAATCGCTTGGGTCGGTCGTGCTCTGGAAGGCTGGAATGGGTATCCCCCACGGGATCTGCCGGCTGACATTCCAATCTTTGATCTCGCGCAGGTATTTGATGACCACCTCGCCTTTGTTGGCAGGAGTGAAGGTCACATCACCGCGCTCAATAGCAGCAATCGCTGCATCCGCCAATGGCCGCATCGAGATAAACCATTGCTCTTTCACCATCGGCTCAATGACAGTATCACACTTGTAGCAGTGCCCCACCGAGTGCTCCAGCTCCTCCTCGCCACGGCGCAGCTCTTCGCGCTCCAGCGCCTCCAGCACCCGTTGGCGCGCCTCCGTCGTGGTGAGGCCATCAAATGGCGTGGGTACATTCGTCATTCGCCCATCGAAGCCAATCACCTGCTCCACTGGCAGCCCATGCCGCTGCCCCATCTCGAAGTCATTTGGGTCGTGAGCTGGCGTGATCTTCACCGCACCAGTGCCATATGACGCATCAACATATTCATCAGCAATAATCGGTATCTCGCGCCCTACCAGTGGGAGCAGCGCCTTAGTACCAATCAACTTCTTGTAGCGTTCATCTGCCGGGTTGACAGCGATGGCGGTATCTCCCAGCAGCGTCTCAGGCCGCGTCGTAGCAACGATAATTTCACCAATATGATCGAGTAGTGGATACGCAATACGCCACAGCTTAGACTTCTCCGTCTTGTGCACCACCTCGATGTCAGCAAAGCTGGTCTGGTGTTTGGTACAGTAGTTCACGATCCGCTCACCGCGGTAGATCAGCCCATCCTGCCACAGCTTATTGAAGGTACCATAGACTGTCTCTACCACCTTAGGGTCAAGCGTAAAGACCATATCTTCCCAGTCGACCCCAACGCCGAGGGCACGTAGCTGGAGCTCCATATCGCCCCGTTTCTGGTCGACAAAGTCCCACACCTGTGCATACAGCTCATCACGCGAATAGTCGAAGCGTGTCTTGCCCTGCTTCTCGAGCTCGCGCTCATACACCACCCACGTCTCAAAGCCAGCATGGTCTGCCCCAGGGATAAACACCGCGTCGTCACCCTTCATCCGGTGGTAGCGCACCAAGATATCTTGCAAGGCCGAGCCCAGCGCATGCCCGACGTGCAGGTTGCCATTGGCATTGGGCGGCGGCATCACGATGCTATACGGTGTACCCTCCCCTTTTGGCCGAAACACACCAGCACTCTCCCACATGGCGTAGATATTTGGCTCATATTCGTTAGGGTTGTAGGTCTTGGCAAGTTTCATGGCGGTGGCTTCCTTACAGATTATTGATACTTTTCACACGAAAACGGCGCGGTCAATACTTCACGTGAAAAATATGTGTGCAGCATCTGCCAGGCCGATTTTTTGGTGCAACTTCAGCTACCTAGTATAGCACGTTTGATGGTTCAATGGCAGAGGTGACAGGAGTTAGTGATGAGGCTAAGGCGTAGCTGACAGCGGTGATATGATAGATGTCTCGCCTTGCAAATTAGTCACTATCGAGTAGTCACTTGTTCTGATAGTTTCCCATTGTGTAGTTTTTCACGTGGAAGGTGCACCTTGTGACGACCTGCGACTAAAGCAATTACAATTTTACTATCTCATCCAGTAGAACATGAGGAATGGGCAGACTACCAGAAAGCAGCAGAAATCTCTGCACTGCAAATGCCTGCGCACATACCATCATGCTGCATTCATCAACGCGCTTCATACAATGCAAAAGGGAAGTATGAATAATAAATCAGAGATGAAGATAAATTGCGTCTATCATAGTTACAACCAAAATTGAATTACAGTAGGGAAGAGGTAGTCCAATTTTTCATCTCTACATATCCTCATTTCACGTGAATAATGCGTGGAACTTTATCAAGTTCTATAGCCCCACATCATCATATGGATCTCATATCATCATCCATCTGAAGTCACGTCTGTAGAGTAGGGGAGGGAAAATAAAAAAAGACGCCCCACTAGAGCGTCTTCTTGTATGTGATCTCTCTACCACTACTTATGCGAGCGGCGGTATGACGCCTGGCGCAGGCTACGTACGTGCTGATACAGCGCTTGGTAGAGGTGATACAGCCGGTAGCGCAGTGGGTGGAGAGGTTTCTCCCAGGTACCGATGTAATCCACCGGCGTACCCCCGAACGACTTCTTAAAGTGCGTGAAGCCCGCCCAGGGGTGATCCTTTGGCACATCGTCTGGCGCAATGCCGTAAAAGTCGAAGAATTTGTGCCCGGTATCGTGCGCATAGAAGAGAGCAGACACCACTAGTGCTGTAGCTGGGCTGAGGTTGCGCTGGGCGGTGTAGGACGCCGCGTGGGCATAGGCCATCGTCGTGCCGTCACTAAAGAATATCAGGCTAGCAACTGGCTTGTCCTCTAGCGTGGCATACATCAGGCCAGCTGCCTTGCGCGGGAAGAGCACCTCTGCCATTTGGCGAAAGTAGGCATCACTATGAGGCTGCATGCCAGTACGCTTGGCAACATCGTGAATCATATCAAAAAAAATCTCGATATCTGCTGGCTCATAACTGGTATGGAAGCGCACCCCTGCCTTCTGATTTTTGCGCCAGGTGTAACGCACTGCTTGCTTGGCATTAGCCAGAATGGCATCGTGATCCATCGTCACATCATTAATAATCGTTCGATCTGGCTGGAGGCTCTTCGCCTTGCGAAAGCCAAGATTTTGCAATTGCTCAAGCCGCGTCGTTCGGGGGTCGACCCGCACAAAATCTGCACCATATTGTCGCCCAGTAGCAATGATATCCTTGAGCGCTGCTTCCTGAGCTGCATCATTATCTGCTTCGGGCCCATAGGGTACATACAACCGATGGTTGAGCCGACCGTGTTCAATAATGCCATAATACTGCCACCCTTTGTCTACTCGCCGCACCGTATGGCGCTGCTGCGCTTGTTGAAAGGCCTCCCATGCCTCAGTCTGTAAAAAATGTTTCATAACATTAGTATAGCAACTTTGCGGCGGATTTTCACTGATGATTATTGCAAAAACACATTCATGAACACCACAACAAAATGATAAGTCTGATGTAAGGTATTATCTCTTTAAACTCCTTCGTTATAACCAATTGTATGTCGCTCATTACCATCGCTCTCTTCCTCTCACCACTCAAAAATGCTATACTATCGCTATCATTATGCAGCTAAAGCCCATCAATCCATCCACTCTCGAGCAATTTGTTGCGCAACATCCACTAGGGAGCTTCGTCCAATCAGCCGCTAATGCCAAGCGAGTGGCACAGCTGGGCTGGCAGCCACATTATTTGGGATTGTTTACTGAGGATGATCGCTTGGTAGCTACTGCCGTGTTATATGAGTGGCACACCTTGGGCTATAGCGAGTTTGAATGTTTGCAAGGACCGCTCGTGGATTATCACAACCCAGCCGTGCTCAGTACATTATTGACAGAACTTAAGAAATATGTCAAAGCACATAAAGGTATTTTACTTCGACTTCAGCCGCCACTCATCCTACGGCAGGGAAGTGACCCTACTCAGCTTCTCGAAGTAGCAGGCACGACCAAGGCGCTGCAACAATTAGAAAAGGCAGGCTTTCGCGCTATCCCCCCGCAGCAGACCGACCACAACGCACGCTATGTGCGCTGGTTCTTTGCCAAAGATCTTTCGCCTTATCACGACGACGCAGCACTACTCAAGAGCTTCGATGCTAAGACACGCAGCTGCGTCAAGGCGGCCACCAAGTATGGTGTGGCGGTACGCGAGATTACTGCAGTGGACGATCTCGTCCCGTTTGCGAAGCTGCTAATCGATACTGGCACGCGGCGTGGCTTCTCAGGACGCAACGAAGCGTTTTATCAGCAATTGTTCCGCGCCTTTCACCGCAAGCAGGCGTGGTTCCTGATTGCCGAGCTCGACCTTGCTGGCTACCAAGCCCGTCTCAGCGGCCAGCAGGATACACTGCAAGCCAAGCGCGATATGCTGGCAGCTGAGCCAGACAAGCAGGGACAGGTGAAGGAGCTCGACAATCAGCTCACTGCGGTATCCAAACGCTTGGCAGATTACGAAACACTCCGCCAGGCAGCCAATGGGGACGTCCTGCCGCTGGCCGCCGCCATATTCATGCACACGAGCGATAACGAGGTGGTGTATTTTCTTAGCGGGTCGGACGATCAGCATGCCAAGTTCTCTGGCTCATACGCCCTGCAATACGCAGCAATGCGCCGTGCCATCAGCCTTGGCGCTCAGCGCTATAACTTCTACGGCACAAGCGGAAACTTCAATGGCTTCCCCGAGCAAGAGGGGGTGTATCACTTCAAGAAAGGCTTTGGTGGTCAGCTGGAGGAACGCGCTGGCTGCTATGAATATATCGCTCGGCCATTCATACATCAGGTGGTTCGTTTCATGCGTGCGGCGCGAAAGATTATAGCGCGGTAGAGCACTGCCTTCGTAACAATATCTACACTATTAGGCACCGTGGTAGATAGAATCTCCTTACGGTGAGATAAAAAATCCGCGACTTGCAGATCTTCAGCTTATTTTTCGTGTCTGTGATATTTGATCTTTACAATAGTCCATGATACTATTTTGCCATGCTCGTCAAACGCCCAACATCAGCGTTATCTATGCAAGAATTAAGACCAGACATCTTCGTTGCAGGCCCTATTTCTGGTGCAGAAGATTGGCAAAAACAAGCAGAAGAACTATTAGAAAATATTGAGCAAACAGAAGCATGCGACGAAGAGCTCATTATTGCCAACCCACGACGCCCAGAAGGAATACCACGCGTTGGTGATATTGCGAAGGAGCAGATCACATGAGAGCACCGAAATCTACAGCTCACACGTGTGGTAATGTTTTACTTTGTCAAGGGACCAGGCATCATTACACCACTAGAGCTTGGTAAGGAACTCGGACGCGGCTCGCCTATTGTGCTTGGCATTGACAAAAGCTTCGACCGACCATTTGACATCGAAACACAAGCACACCTCGAGCAGCCAGAGCTCCCGATCTATCGCACACTCGACGAAACTGTTGTAGCTGCTGCAGCGCTGGCCAGGCAGATTCGCGCAAAAGAAGGCTAATTATCAGCCCACACCGCTTCGCGCATCGACAAACTCGGCTGCACTTCGAGCAGGTATGGATCGACTGTGTGGCCAGCCTGAGCGTAGTAGTAGCCGAGAGCGGCGATCATCACTGCATTGTCTGTGCAAAAGGCCATTGGTGCGTAGCTAATAGAGCAGGGCAAGGCAATGCGCAGCTGGCGGCGAAGTTCTTGGTTGGCCGCCACACCACCAGCAATCACGACGGAGCGTGGCGCATAGTGTTCATAAGCCAGCACCGTCTTATCGACTAACGTCTCTACCGCCACACGTTGGAAGCTCGCCGCCATATCATAGCGCTGCTGCGGCGTAACAAGCGCTGGAAGCTCGTGCGAAGGAAAAGAGGTATCTTTACCTACCTCGGCTTGCATTCGGCGCAGCACGGCCGTTTTAAGGCCCGAAAAAGAGAAATCGTACTGGCCATGCATCCGCGCCTTGGGTAACGCGTAATGCTGCGGGTCACCGTGCGTAGCAGCAGCAGCAATGGCTGGGCCGCCAGGGTAGGGCAAACCAATGATCTTTGCTACCTTGTCGAAGGCTTCGCCCACAGCATCATCCTGTGTTTGACCAAGTAGTGTATAGTCACCATGCGCCCGAAACAGCACCAACTGACTATGCCCACCAGAGACAATGAGCGCCAGCATAGGAAAGCTCGGCTGCGCAGCAGGGAGCGCTAGGGCTGGCTCGGGCTTTGGCCGGCCGTCCTCCACCACAAAGTTAGCATAGACATGCGCCTCCACATGATGAATTGCGTAGAGCGGCTTCTTATGCACAATTGCGAGCGTCCGCGCCGCCAGCGTCCCGACCAGTAGTGACCCCACTAGTCCAGGCGCATACGTCACAGCAATGCCATCAATATCATCCCAGTTACACGCCGCCTCGGCCAATGCGCGGTCAATCACTGGGGTAATCATCTCAATATGGCTCCGCGCTGCTACTTCTGGCACCACGCCGCCATACTGGGCATGAATATCTATCTGCGAGTGCACTACACTACTCAGCAGACGTCGCCCATCAGCCACCACTGCAGCCGCCGTCTCGTCGCAGCTGCTCTCAATCCCAAGAATCTTCATAAAGTTATTATAGCAGAGTAGGGAAGGCGGGAGAGTAGTGTGATAATAAAAAATCAAATTGCATGAGTTTGAGCCTCAATGGTAGGCTTACTCTCAACTTCTCCTTTTCCGTCCCATGCGATACTCAGGTCAACATTCTACGAGAATATTAATTAACACAACGACAAATTTCGCCACTTTATCAGATAGAATGACGAAACAATACGGCTGAAATTAAGAGAAATTCTGCATTTTTTCTCCCACATGCGCTCTACCCAAAAATCATGCCTCTCATGGTTTTAAATATTACTAAAAGTGGTATAATATGTGCCATGGCATTTTCTCTAAAACAAACACTCAAGAATACTCTCCCACCCAGCGTGCTGGCGGCGCTGGAGCCAGGCTATCGGCTGCTTGAAGCCACTGTAGCAGCGACTAACCAAGGTTTCCCAGCCCAGGGCATGCACGTCATTGGCGTAACGGGGACAAATGGCAAGACCACGACGTGCTTTATGATCCACCGCATGCTGGTCGAAGCAGGCTACAATGTCGGCCTGATGACGACAGTGGCATATGGAGTGAACAGCGACATCACCCCACAAACCGAGCACATGAGCACTGTATCTGCACCCCTGTTGCAGCAGCGTTTGGCGGAGTTTCGGCGGCATAATGTGCAGTGGGTGGTGCTAGAGGTGACGAGCCATGCGTTGGCGCAGCATCGCATCTTTGGCATCCCGATAGACATCGCCGTCATGACTAACGTTACACACGAGCATCTGGATTATCACAAGACATTCGAGCGCTACCGCGCCGCCAAAATACGTCTCTTCAAGCTAGCGCGGCGGGTTGGCATTATCAATGCGGATGACCCATCAGCAGCAGTCTTCGAGCAAGCCGTGCCCCGTAGCCTATGCTACGGCATCGCTGACGGTAACATCCGGGCTACTAACATCACTCAAACCGCCTCGGACAGCCGCTACGATGTGTGGCTAATGGGGGAGATGCACCACATCACCATCAATATGCCGGGTGAGTTCAACATTGCCAACAGCCTAGCCGCAGTAGCAGTAGGGCACGAGGTGGGTCTGAGCCGGGTACAGATCGAACACGGCCTGGCTGCACTCACTGGGGTGGATGGCCGCATGACAGTCGTGGATGCTGGGCAGCCATTCTCCGCTATTGTTGATTTTGCCCACACACCCGACGCTTTTGAGCGGCTCCTCGGTAGTGTGCGAGCGAGCACTAAAGGCAAGCTGATCGTCCTGTTTGGCTCGGCTGGCCGGCGCGATGAGTCCAAGCGAGCCATCCAAGGCAAGATCGCAGGGCGAATTGCTGACGAGCTTATTATCACCGAAGAAGACGACCGTGATGTCAATGGGCAACACATCCTCGCCCAAATCGCCAAAGGCGCAGAAGCCGCCGGCAAAACCCAAGACACCGACCTCTTCCTCATCCACGACCGCGCTGAGGCCATCCGCTTTGCCATTCGCCGTGCCCGCACCGCCCGCGACACCGTCGTCTTTCTCGGCAAAGGCCACGAAAAAACCATCGAACGCGCCGACGGAACCCACCCCTGGGACGAAATAACAGAGGTACGAAACGCTATCCACGAGCAGCAAGCATCGAAGAAGAAGCCAGCGCGAGGCAAGACTAAACGCAAAAAAGAGAATAATAAACGTAGAAAAAAGTCTACATCTCGCCCAGCAAAACGCTCTTCATCTACTAAGAAAACTTCCTAGTTCTTGGTTTCTGCTATTGTACTTGGTAGATAATGATTATTATTTAAATGCAAATTATATATTTAGCAAAAAACTCGTCACAAGAGTGGCGAGTTTCTATATTTACGATACTAAGACTAGTATAGAAAGTATGGCTTTATTGCTTGTTTTGGCGATCTGTTACAAGCATTTCTGCTATTAGCTCCCGATAGTCTTTCTCTGCATAAGGTGTCCCGTCAGGATGGTTCAAGCCAAATATTTTCTTGAAGTCTCGAGCGACCGCATTGTGCGCATACCGACGAGCCATATCTGCCTTGATAAGGTCATTTCTCCTATTATCATCACTTTTATCTTGCTTGAACAATTCTCCTGCCGCTTCGTGCTCATCAACCGCCTTCTTATACGCGCTATATGCAGCAGTAGTCTGTTGAGGCATCAACGGTTCACCTGGATAACGATATACTTTCTTCCCCTCTTCATCAATTCTCAATACACCAAGTGCGTCGAGTACAGCCTGAGGATCATTCCTGTTGATGTCATAGTCTTCTATCACACCATTGACAATATTTCGAGCATTTTCGATAGGGGGATCATCAACCTCACCCACCTTAATTTCTTCCATAATGACTCGCTTCATGAAATCAACAATTTCTCGCACCTGCGCTCGTGCATTCTCTCGTGCTTGCTCAGGCACCTTCTTGTTGCGCATTGTAATGCTGAGTTCTCTCATATTCTCAGGAAATTGCAGTCTTGCTAACTTTAGAGCTTCACTGTTAATAAGCTTCATAAGCTCAGCATATTGCTCTTGCTGGAACCCGCGAATTACCTGGCATGATTTCTCGAGTGCCTCTAGAACGCCTTCTTTTAATTCATTCTCCCCATGATACGGGGCGGTTTCGATATCTGATGAGTTGTTTGTTAATCCAAGTTCATGATGCATGAAGTTATATTATCATATATTGCATAATATGTCGATAATTATTAGAACAAGAAAATCCATCAATATGATGGATTTTTACACCTTGCTGTAAATCGGCTCTACCGCTGCGACAAATAGTCGATCTCTTTGATAATGTCGAGCAGCGCTTGGGCGCGGCGGGTTTCGTCGCGGATCGACTTGGCGATTTGGTAGGCTGGGTCGATCAAGCTCTTGTCGTCCGTCGAGCGGATCAAAAGCAGATAGGTATCGAACTTCTCATCTGGGCTAACGTTGAGTTTATCCACCAGTGGGCGCAGCTCTTTGATGGCCGATTGCTTCACGCCATTGAGCGCCTCACCACTGGGCGCAGGCTGCGACGATTGCTGCTGCGAAGACATGACTGGCACTGATGAGCCCATATTACCCGACATACCCGAGAGAGATGAACGGCCAGCACCTTGCCCCGACATCATCGCCTGCGACCGCTGCGACGCTGCTGTGCCCACCTGTGGGCCGATCCCAGCGAGCACCTTGGCAAGCTCTTGATCGTCGGTAATTGATTGTGATGTAGTGCTGATATTCATGGTTCCCACCTGTCTCCAAATATGCTTATGATTCTCTGCTAATTAATGTATCATGGGAGGGTATACTCTTGCAAGCAGAAGGAGACGATTATGCTTGATGACCAGACCATATTGCGTCAACGCGGTGCCGAGGCCACTCTGCATCACGTTGCAACATTATGGAAACAAACGACGCTACCAACAGAGGTAGCAAATCAGCTCTCACACATATCACCTCAGCATGATATTCGTAATGTTGTTATTATAGCAACGGATGGTAGTGCAGTGCTTTCTCACGTCGCTCAGCAGCTCGTGCAGCCTCACTCAGCTGTGCCTGTGCTGTGCTGCGAGGCAGCGGCAGTGCCCGCATTTGTGGGCTCGTACAGCTTGGTGATTATTATCGAGGCTGGCATCTTGCCTGACCAGGTGAAGAATATACTGCGCTATACACAGCAGCATGCCGCTCCGGCCGTTCTCCTTACCCATGATACTGCCGTGGCTGAGTATGCTGCAATATATCCTGCAACTACTATTATGCCAATTACTAATAGAGAAGGGCGGGTGGAGCCATTACGCATACTCAGCACACTGAGGGCGCTACTGACGGCCTATCAGTTGCTGGATGATGATCTTGTGGAAGCAATAGCAGATGGCGCAGCGAACGCAGCAAACGCGGCGCAGCAGTGGGGCACTGCCGTGCCAACCGCTCACAATCTCGCCAAGCTGCTTGCACGCCAGGCAGCGGGCAAGACGGCGGTGTTTTGCGACAGTGGGGTGCTTGCGCCAGTCGCCCAGTGGTGGCAGTGGTGCTGGCAGGAGCGGTCGCACAATGTGGCATTCGCCACCACCCTTGCCGAGGCCGATCAGGCTGGCGCTCATGGCTGGCTAAGCCATCCTGTAGACAAACCATTTGCGCTTTTCGACCTCGCAGGGGAGAATGACGCCACTACCCAGCAACGCATGGCAGCGCTCGATCGCCGCCTCAGTGGCCGCAGACCCCATGCAAAGTCTGTCTTGCTTGCTGGCGAGACAAAGGTAGAGCAGGTACTGCACGGCATGATTCTAGCAGAATTTGCTAGCTGCTACCTCGGCGTGTTGAATGGCGTGAAGCAGGGGAAGGGCTACAAATCTTAAAACTCTAACCTAGCGTGTTTTAGTTTTTGAGAATCGTAGCGTTTTGTTTTTCTATTCTAATTCTTAAGCCCTTGTCATGATCTTGTATGGTAACTCGCTGTCGCAAAATGTTACATAAACAACAAGCTGCTACAATAAATTCACCAACGAAATCGCTCATCATCTCAAACATTACATGTGACGATTAATCTGGAATAATATGTGCAGAAATTCTATCATCTTACTCTGTAAATGAGCAGGGTAGGGTGAGCCAGGAATACCACAACTCATACAAAAAACCCGCCACTCTCCAGGCGGGTTCTGTATCAGAATAACTATCTTGTTTAGTGGTACTGCCGTAGCGACTCGATCGTGTTCTTGCGCGCAGCACGAATAGCTGGATAGAGACCGAAGGTAAGGCCAACCGCTAGTGCGAGGCCAATTGCCATCACTGCCGTCTGCCACTCCAGCGATGGTGCGAAGGACAACCATACACTAAAGCTCAGCGCCACTATGTAGCCCAGGATGTAGCCCAGGATACCACCGAGCAAGCTAATCGCCAGCGCCTCAATAACGAACTGAGTGATGATATTACCATCGGTTGCACCAACCGCTTTGCGGATACCCACCTCGCGCGTGCGCTCTACCACGCTCACCAGCATGATGTTCATGATACCAATGCCACCAACCACCAGCGAGATTGCTGCAATCAGCGTCAGCACCTGAGTTAGCGCTGTGAAGAGCCGGTTAGTCGGCTGGCTAATCGCATCGCCCGTTGCCACAGTAAAGTCTTCTTCCCCTTGGTGATTTTGCTTAATTTTATCCTTAACTTGCTGAGCAATCTGCCCGACCTGCTGCGACGCATCAGCCTGGATGTTGATCTGCTGAATTTGTGTATGGCCGTTGTGAATTTTTTTACCTGCCTCAGTGGTGATGATAGCTGCGTTGTCGAAATCGACATTGTTATAATTCAGCGGTTTTTCTACACCGCGCAATATCCCGACGACGATGAACTCCTTGCCACGAATCTTGAAAGTTTGACTAATTGACTGCTCTGTACCAAACAGCTGCACCGATAGCTTTGGCCCAAGCACCGCTGGCTTGGCTTCATGTGTGCCACCCTCAAGGAAATCGCCATCGCGCAGTGCGAGCTGGCTCGTAATAGCAAGGTCAGGTGAGGTTGCCACGACAGTCGCATTAGCTTCTCGGCCATCACCCTTGAGCTTGTTCTCAGAAGTCATCATTGGTGCCACGGCGCGGATATGTGGCATCTTGCGCACTGCCTCGACATCGGACTCGGTAATGGTGCTGGTATTGTAGTTGTACTGCGCCACCGAGCTCGCCAGCGACGAGAAGCTCTTGTCTTGCACGCCAGGGCGCACCACAATGAGGTTATTATTGAGGTCGGACACCTGTTGGGAGATGATGTTATGCAGGCCACCACTCAGTGCCAAGATCGCCACGATGCTACCGACACCAATTGCCACACCCAGCGTTGCCAGCAAATTACGGCCGCGATTGCGCCGGAAGCTACTGCTTGCATTTTCGAAATGGTCAATGATTATCATGCCTGGGGCTCCTTTGTACTAGATTGGTGAGCAGACGATGGTGAAGTGGGCTGCTGAGCTGGTGTGGCCACAGCTGGCTGAGCGATCGATACAGCAGACGACGTAGATGATGACTGGACTGCAGTATGGGCTGCTAATGCTGCAGGTTGGTTGGTTGGTTGCGGTGCAGCTAGTTGAGGTTGAATTGCTGCAGACTGAGACTGAGTTGGGGTAGCCGAAGTCGTTTGTTGTGCGGCAGGCAAGGCTGGCGGCACTTCTGGTGGAGCAACTGGCATAGGCTCAATAGTCGGGC
>JABZJS010000026.1 GCA_015257665.1 Nanosynbacter sp.
GTCGTCGTCAACATCGGTGCCAACCAAGGGCAATAACACAACCACCTTTCTTCATTGGCTCTCTTATACCACCCTCTCGCAGGGTGGTACTTTTTGTTGAGGATATATATTCGACGACACTTACGCAAGAAAGTCTGTCTATTGCTGATGGCGTCTGATACTGACTGTTTTTGCGTAGCACTAGCCATGCTATTCCATTTCACTCTGGCTGGAGAATCATCATCACACTGCGCTATTATACTTTACACCCAGAAACCTCATAATAAGCCATCGCACCATTCAGGAGGTGTTTTGGGAAGTTCTAGTATTCTTTAGCTTCTTCAACTATATACTCTAACAGAGCCGTTTTACAAAATCATTACACCCCACTACTTTCGCCACCTCTCGCATGAGCTATATCTAGCCCAAGCGCCTCAACAGCTCTCAACCCTTCTCCTCATCTTCGCCACCATTTTCCTACAGTTATTGCAAAAGCTTTCTCTAGAACACTAGCCTCTCAGTGCTAATACTAAATGATAATCTATCTTCTGCTACCAATATTCACGCTCTGCTAAATGAAATAGAGAACATAAGAGGCCTCAAGGCTCGCATTACCCACTTCTCACAGCACAAAACAACCCCGCACCAGCGGGGTCATCATTTCAAAGCTTGTCTTTTCTTCCCTAGAGAATCGGGATCTTCTTGGCCTGCTCTTGCTTAACCTTCTCAAAGGTGATGGTCAGCACGCCATCCTTTAGCACGGCTGTCGTCTCATCTTCGCGTACCGTTACGGGCAGCTCCAGCGTACGGCTAAATTCACCCCAGTAGCACTCTTGGTTGTGCCATTTGGTAGCTACGGTGTCATCACCACTGCTCAGCGTGCCAACGATCGTCAAGAGCCCATCATTGATCTTCACATCCAGCTCCTCGCGGTTCACCCCAGCGGTGCGGGCCTTCACCACCAGCTGCGTCTCGGTCTCATACACGTCCACTGCCAATTGGCCAGTGTAGTCTTCCTCGCTCTGGGCAGGCTCTTCGCCCCACGGCGAAGCTTGGCTCTGCTGGCTCTGGGCAGGCATTGGGTTTGCTTGGGCGTGATTCATCGGTTGGTGGGTTGGCGCAGCCGGTGCGAGCGAGTCATCACCCTCCAAAAATGCTGCCGCAAGCTCATCACCGATCAAAAGATCATCATCTTGACTCCGGGCCATAGTTTCCTCCACATACTTTCTTTTGCTAATTCACAAATTACCATTTCGACAACAGTCTGGATTTATTATAGCTAATCGATGACGTATAATCAACCGGAGAGGCCTCATGAGTGTAAAAATCACAATACCGACCTACCTTGCCACCCTCCTTGCCCCGCATACCTGTTGTGGTTGCAACATCACCGGGACACTACTCTGTGATAATTGTAAAAACGACATCATCCGCGATCCACTCTACCGCTGCCTCGAGTGCGGCCAACCTACCCTATCTGGCCAGTGTCAAACCTGCTCTCTGCCCTATGCGGCCGCGTGGTGCGCCCTGCAGCGTGAAGGCGCGCTGGAGCGACTGATCAACCGCTACAAGTTTGAGCGCGCCCAAGCGGCTCAGCACACCCTCGCACACTTGCTTGACGCCGTCACACCGCCGCTACCAGCCGATGCCATCATTGTACCCATCCCGACCATTCCAGCCCATCAGCGCCAGCGTGGATATGACCACTGCCGGTTGCTGGCCCAAGCCTTTGCCCGGCTGCGCGGCCTACCCTGCCAGCCAGTCCTCACACGCGCTCAAAACAGCATACAGCTGGGGAGTAGCCGTACTCAGCGCCAGCGGCAAGCCCGCCAGGCATTCGCTTGCCCCCGCACACTCTCATCAGAGGTCGCCTACTGCCTTATCGATGATATTTCTACAACGGGTGCAACGATTCGCTATGCTGCGCGTCGCCTTCGCACTGCCGGTGCACGGCAGGTTATTGCTGTGGTAGTAGCTCATCAGCCGTTTGCGTAAGCCGTTGTGGTGTTGACCTATCTGTAATCAACATTGGAGAGAAGGAGCAATGTTTCGGCTCTGCAGAACAAGGGAGATAAGGATAATATCCAGGGCTTACGCAAAAGTTGGTCACCCCCCATCTTTTGCCTTGCTTCATCTCATGCTATAATAAGCGAGACTGGAGAGATGACCGAGTGGTTGAAGGTACCGGTCTTGAAAACCGGCGTAGGCACCCCCTACCGTGGGTTCGAATCCCACTCTCTCCGCCATGTTGTGCTTACTCGAACCCTCGGTAGCAGGTGTGCTGCCAGGAATTTTGCTTTATAAAAGTAATGTTGCCCATCACAAATTGTAGTTGCAAAACCTCTCATCCCTATTGCATAATTCTATATTGTTGTATACTATAAATCTAAATAATTAAAAGGCTCCTACACAATGTCTACATTTGAATACCCTACTCAGCAACCTTACACTCCAGAGCAAGCTTCTTTTGAACCAACCCCCCCCCAGAAGCAATAGAGCGTGAAGAAACGCAAATAGACGCGGTCTCTGGTATTGGGTCTACAGCGTGCAATTTATGCGAACATCATGAGGTAAATGTACAGCCAGAGGCTTTAGATGCTAGCGAAACACCAGTTGATACATTGGACAGGGCTGACCAAACAGCTATTGATCACGAAGCTGTTGACTCACCGACAAAAGTCGGCGGGATTGCATGGGCTGCTCGACAGCTAGCAAAGAAATTGCGAAAACCCAACACTACAGACACCCTCCAGTATTTTATCACTAGCAAATCTGCATCTGACGGTAGCACTATCGAGGTTCCGCTTCCAACTGATTTGTATAAGGAAGTCCAGAGCAAAAGGAAATTATTCCAAAAGCGAGTTGAATATCTGCGCGCGCAAATCGCTTCGCACGAGAAGCTACTTAATTATTTGAATGACTATACTCACGCTAATATAGACACTGGTGAAATGGAAGATAAGCGTGGGGCTATGATTAATCTGCAATTTGAAATCATGGGCACTATTAGAGGGCTTGAAGCCAAACTTGTCGAAGTACAATACGGAGGATCGTTGTACGCCGTCGACTCTTCAATAGTAGGCTAGTGTTCGCAAGCTTAGTCTATACGACAGAGCGCACGGATGAGATCATTTTGATACTATCCTACAGGGTTTCTCTACGTTAATATACACCCCAAACATCGTCTTTCACTGGTGTTCTATGCTATACTAAACATATGCAGCCATCGCAATTCGATCAGTCATCATCTTCAGATGCAGCCGACCCGTCGCGCACTGCTCGTGCCAATACACAGGCTGCTGATGAGCCTAATCCACCGCTCGAGATTCGTCGTGGGCCGAGCCAGGCAGATAGCAATTCATCGCAGGTTTCGCCCTTTCCCGACCCCACCGAGCCGCTCCTCATCTGGCAAGAGCGCGAGGTGAACGACACTACTCGCCCCCGTGGCTGGTATGTTATTTTTGGCGTGGTTGTGGTGGTGCTTTTCGCGATTTCGATCTTTTTGTTTAAGTCCTACACCTTTGCGCTGCTTATTCCCATCATGGCAGTGGCGTTGATCGTCTCGCTGCAGCGGCCGGCCGCCTTGCTAAATTATAGCGCCAGCCACGCCGAGGTGGTGGTAGGCCAGCGCACCTACTCGTACGACACCTTTCGCTCCTTTAGCGTCACCGCCAAGCCCACGCAAAATTGGATTACACTCATCCCACGCAAGCGCTTCGCCATGCCTATCGTCATGTACTTCCCCGAGGATGTGGGCGAGCAGCTGGTTGATCTCATCGCCTCTCACCTCCCAATGAGCGAACGCAAGCCCGATTTGCTTGAGCGATTGATTATTTACTTGCGGCTGCAGTAGCAGTTTTGGCCGCGGTGTCTTGCCCTCAGCGCACCTCTGTGCTACAATAATAAGCGATCTGGTATCATCCAGTGCACCTTATAGTTTGGTCTGGGCAACATTTGTTTCCCAGGTATGCACTCGTAGCTCAGCTGGATAGAGCGTTGGCTTGCGGAGCCAAAGGTCGTGCGTTCGAATCGCGCCGAGTGTACCA
>JABZJS010000012.1 GCA_015257665.1 Nanosynbacter sp.
CTAACGCCCGGCTAGAGCTTGGGATGGTTTGTTGCAGTTTGTTTTTAAGGTTAGGCACCCTGCCAGAGCATGTGATATATTTTTTGGCAACGATTGATCGTCGATCGAAGTTTATCCAGTGGTCGATTCTTATTGGACTTGCTATCTGCAACGTTGTATTGCTCTGCCTGCCAGTGATATTCTTTGTCGTTTGTTATTGCATTGTATTTTGGAGGACGCGTGGTTATTACAAAACGGCAGAGTTTCAAAGTGTCAAGCAGAGGCTTGCCAAGCAAATACAAGAATATGACGACTTCAATGCTTTTTTGCCCGAAACAAAGCGCTTTATTCGTCAGCAGCAGTCGAGGCTTTCGCGTGCGCATGTGAAAAATAGCACACTTACGGTGTATAAAAATGCGCAGCTTGACCCATACCGCTATATTGTCAAATATTTTTTTGCGCAGCGTACAATAAACGAAGAGACAGTGCAAATACTCGAGCAAATCCTCCAGAAATACGACACAATCAAAAAGACCGAGGAAATACTGCGGAGCGAATACAACGAAATTATGGACTTCATTGATGCCAAAATGTATGCTGGAGCCTATATTTTCAAGAAAATGACGATGAAGCAGCTTGGGTCGAATACATTACCTAAGTTTGAAAAGAATTATTTTCTCGTATATTCATTTAAGTACAGTTCGCCCGCCAAGCGCAATAACTACTCGTTTGATATCACTCTTACAGAGAAAAAGCTCCAAAAATTGGCAGAACATCTCAGTCAACAGATAGCATATCGCAAATCTGCGCAGTTTCAGCGTCAGCTCATGACACCAAAGCTTAGGCGGTTTATCTTGCGCAGAGACAACTACGAATGCCAGAAGTGCCATGTCTCGCGCCGGGATGAGAAACACCTCTTGCTCGAAGTTGACCATATTGTACCAGTGTCGAAAGGTGGTATCACGACCGAGCAAAATTTGCGAGCACTCTGTTGGCGCTGTAATCGAGCTAAGGGTGATAAGCTGGAAGTAGCCTAACATTAGCATTGTACCCTGTGCTACCCCATATTTCTTACTGACGCATTACTCGTTGCTCATTGATATATAGCGATTCCACGCACCGAATGTGGTACAATATATCCATAATGAGTAATATTACCACTGAAGATGTGCAGCACCTTGCACAATTAAGTTCGATTAGTCTTGGCAGTTCAGCCGACGTTGCCGCGCTGCGCCAAAACCTCGAGGATATCCTGCACTACATCGAGCAGCTATCCACTCTCGACACGACCGGTGTTGAGCCAACCTACCAAGTAACTGGCCTGACCAATGTATGGCGGCCCGACACAGTAGATGCTGGCGACGTATCGCGCGAGCAGCTATTGGGGCTAGCCGTCGAGCAGGCAGATAAGTGTGTAAAAGTACCGAAGGTGTTGTGATATGAATATTACAGAGAGAGTTGCTCAGATCAAACAAGGCCAGACATCGGCTACTGCCCAGGTACAAGCGGCTTTACAGCGGGCGCGTGATGCTAAGGAATACCACGCCCTGCTGAGCCTGACAGAGGAGCGGGCACTGCAGCGGGCACAAGAAATTGATGAGGCGCTGGCTCGGGGCGAGGACGTTGGAGTGCTGGCTGGCGTGCCGTTCGTCGTTAAGGATAATTATCTTGCGTATGGTGCACCAAGTACGGCAGCCAGCAAGATGCTTGAGAACTTTGATACGCCTCTTCAGGCAACAGTGGTAGATAAGCTTGAAGCAGCTGGGGCGATCTGCATTGGCAAGAGTAACCTCGATGCCTTTGCGCATGGTGGGAGCACAGAGAACTCATACTTTGGTGCTACGCACAACGCTGTCGACAAGACGAAAGTCGCTGGTGGCAGTAGTGGCGGCTCAGCTGTAGTGACGGCGCTCGACATTGTGCCATTTGCCCTCGGGACAGATACGGGAGGCTCGATTCGCCAACCCGCCAGTTTCAATGGTGTGTATGGTATCAAGCCAACTTATGGCACAGCGAGCCGCTATGGTGTCGTGGCAATGGCCTCGAGCACTGATACGATGGGCTGCTTTGCACGTAGCGCTGAGGATATTGCTGTGGTGATGAACGTCATGGCTGGCCAAGACCCGAAGGATATGACGACGCTGCCCGACTTTTTCGCGCCTGCAACCGAGGCACCGCAACAACTGAAGATTGGTATCATCAATGAAGCAATGGGTGATGGTGTTGATGCGGAAGTGCGTCAGGCGGTCAGCCAGTATGCCGATACCCTGCGATCACATGGCCATACCGTCGAGACAGTAAGCATGCCGATGCTTCAGCATGCCCTTGCTATCTACTACATTGTTGTGCCAGCTGAGATCTCAAGCAACCTGGCGCGCTACGATGGCGTGCGCTATGGTCACCGTGCTGAGGGAGTTAAGACACTGGCCGAGCTTTATGGTCGGAGTCGCGACGAAGGGTTTATGCCAGAGAACAAGCGGCGCATTATGATTGGGAGCTACGTACTAAGTAGTGGGTATTTTGACGCGTACTATCTCCAGGCACAAAAAGCGCGGACATTGCTCATCAACGAATTTAACGCCCTGTTTGAGAAATACGATATGCTTCTTTTGCCGACAGCACCAACTCCTGCCTTTGGTCTTGGTGAAAACAGCGACGACCCGCTTAAGATGTATCTCGCGGATATCATGACAGTGCCAGCTAGCCTGGCCGGGTTGCCGGCGCTGAATGTGCCAGCTGGAGTGAGCCAGGCGGGCCTGCCAATCGGTGCGCAGCTGATTGGCCCCATGCAGAGTGATGCAACGCTGCTTGCTGTGGCAACCCAAGCAGCTACAGAAAGGAGCGCCTGATGTCTGGCAGTGTCACGATCCTTTTGGTGGGTATTATTATCATTGCTGCGATCTTGGTTGTCGTTGTTGCCCTGACGCGCCAGGGTGGCAAGGTGCTCAATGTCGAGAAATACCAAGCACGCTGGCTTGCCATTGAGAATAGCCTCGATAAATCCAATATTGGCACGTATCAGCTAGCTATCTTCGAGGCAGATAAGTTGCTCGATCTTGCTCTCCGTGAACGTGGCTTTGCTGGCGACACGATGGGCGAGCGCATGAAGTCGGCCCGCGAACAATGGAGCAATAGCAACCACGTATGGGGTGCTCACAAGGTGCGCAACAAGCTGGCGCACGAGGCTAATGTGCGGCTCTCGCGCGAGATTGCCTTGCGGGCATTAGCCGCGTATAAACAGGGGTTAAAGGATTTGGGAGCGATATAATTATGGCAGTTTCTCACGATGTTTTGCAAAAATATGAAGTGACGATTGGTATCGAATGCCACGTCCAGTTGGCGACAGACACGAAACTCTTTAGTCCAGCAGACAATGACGCCCGCGATGCCGAGCCTAATAGCAAAGTCCACCCGATCGACTTCGGTCTGCCTGGCATGCTACCAGTCCTGAACCGCCACGCGGTTGATCTTGCGATTCGGGCTGGCAAGGCACTCAACGCGCCTATCGCTCGTGTTTCGCGTTTCGATCGTAAGCATTATTTCTATCCAGATCTGCCGAAAGGCTACCAGACGAGCCAGATGTATCAGCCGATTATCTTGGCGGGCTATGTGGATGTGCCACTTGATGATGGTAGCACCACGCGTGTTCGAATCGACCATGCTCACATGGAGGAAGATGCTGGCAAGTTAACACACCACGATGGCTACTCATTGGTCGATCTCAACCGGGCAGGTACACCACTGATCGAGATTGTCTCACAGCCTGATATTCACTCGGCAGCCGAGGCTCGTGCCTACGCAGCAGAGCTTCACAAGCTCATGACCTATGCTGGCGTCACACACGGCGATCTTTACCATGGTAATATGCGCTTTGACGTTAATATCTCGATCGCGCCAAAGAGTTCAGATCAGCTTGGTACGCGTGCTGAAGTGAAGAATCTCAATAGCTTTCGCAGTGTAGAAAAGGCAGTGGAGTATGAATATGCCCGTCAGGCGGATCTGCTCGAGCGCGGTGAGCGTGTCGTGCAAGAAACCCGCGGCTGGAGTGACGATAAAGGCATCACCACGAGCCAGCGCAGCAAAGAAGATGCACAGGACTATCGCTACATGCCCGACCCAGACATTCCACCAATTGTCCTAACGGACGAAGAGATTGCTCGTGTCCAGCAGGACGTACCGACGATGCCAGGTGAATACCGTGCGCAGTGGCAGAGCCTTGCGCTGGATAACTCGGTGGTTAATACTGTGCTAAGTCATCAGCCACTGGCTATTTTGCTGAGTGATATCTACCCACTAGAGCATAATGCTTCGTCAATTTTGCAAAGCCTTGGCGTTGATGAGTCGGTGTATGAGCGGCTTGTCAAGCGGATCTTCAACTGGTTTGCCTCCACGCCAGAAGAGTTGATGGATATGAGTAAGGTTGAATCGGGTTTTGTTGGGCCGCGGCGACTCTTGCTGCTCTCACAGTTGGTGGAGGACAACAAAGTCAGCTCGACTGGTGCAAAGGAGCTCTTTCTCGACCTTTTTGACGAGCAATATACTGGCAAGATGCCTGAGGCGATTGCTGAGGCAAAGAATCTACTCCAGGTGTCAGACGAGGGGGCGATTGGCGCGATTGTTGATGAGGTGATGAATGACCCAGCCAGTGCAGCGTCGATTGCGGATATCAAGGCTGGCAAGGATAAGGCAATTGGCTACCTCGTCGGGCAAGTCATGAAGCGATCCCGCGGCAAAGCCAATCCAGCTCTGGCGCAGAAACTGATTCGTGAGAGGCTGAAGTAATGAATCCGTGGCGTCGCATTGGTGACCAGGCTGTTCTCTATGACGGTAACTGGCGGAGAGTGCTCCAAAAAACATTTGTCATGCCAAATGGGCACACAATGCAGGCTGAAATATCGAGTAGTCATTGCCTTGAGTCGGTTATGGTTGTTGCCTTGACGCCAGAGCATCAGGCGATTATTGCACGGCAATTTCGCTGTGGTCCTGAGCAAATTTTTGATGAGTTGCCAGGTGGTACTGTTGACCCGAATGAAGCACTAGAAGAGGCGGCGCGTCGCGAGTTGCGAGAAGAAACTGGCTATGACGCGGGAGAGCTGATATTTTTGGGTACAATGTACAAACACGCCTGGATGGATACCAAGTCACACTACTTCTTGGCAAAAAACTGCACACCAAGCGAAGCTGGCCAACAACTCGACGATAATGAAGCTGTTGAAGTGTGTACGATATCGATTGATCAACTGTTTAAGAATGGCAAATCTGGCAAGATGACAGATACAGAAGGCCTATTCTTAGCATATGAGCAACTAAAGGATATCCAGAGAGGTGAGCAGTAATGAAGACATTTACCCGCAGCGAGCCAACAACAGTGACACCAGTAGGTGAGCGGTTTAAGCAGTCAGTGGTCGTGAAGCATTTTCAGACGGATGACGGCTTGACGCATGAGTTTACAACGTTTTTTGCTGAGGATAGTTGTGCTGCGCCAGTGATTGCTCTCACATCAGAGGGTAAGGTGGTAATGGTATATCAGTTTCGAGCAGGACCTGAGGCGTGGCTGTATGACTTCCCGAGCGGAGCTGCCTTGCCTGGCGAAGACCCAGAAGTAGCAGCGCGACGTGAATTGGCAGAGGAGACAGGGTATGTTCCGGGTGCGATGCACTACTTGGGGGATTGCCACGAGAATGGTTACATTAATGGCAAGAGTCCAGTTTTTCTTGCGACTGATTGCACGTATGATCCACAGGTAAAGCAGCTCGACCAGACCGAACGCGACCAGGGAGCTCAGACGCGTCTCGTCTCGATTGATGAATTGTTTACAATTGCTAAGAATGGCGAGCTTTGCCTTGCAGGGCCGTTTGCCTTAGCATTTGAGTATCTAAATAACCGACGACAGGAGGAATCATAATGAAACGACCAACAAAAGCAATCATCGCCGCCGCGGGTTTTGGTACGCGGTTCTTACCGCAGACGAAGGCAATGCCTAAGGAGATGATGCCACTGATCGATAAGCCAATCATTCAGTATGTGGTGGAGGAGCTCGTCCAGGCGGGGATTCGCGACATTATCATTGTGGGGAGTGCCAATAAGCGTGCGATCGAAGACCACTTTGATGTGCCAAATGAGGATCTGCTAGCTAACCTTCGGGCTGGTGGGCCAAAGAAGCAGCCACTGATCGATACCGTCAAGCAGTTGTCGGAGATGGCAAACTTCATCTACATCCGCCAAAAGGGTCCATACGGCAACGCGACACCACTAGCCTGCGCAGCACATCTCATCAACCGCGACGAGCCCGTCATCTATACCTTTGCCGATGACTTCATTGCTGCCAGTCCAAGCCGCTTCCAGCAGATGATCGCTGCGTCGCAAGAGCTTGATGGTGCGGTACTATCGTGCAAAAAGATCGTCGATGATGCTGAGTTTGATCGCTACGGCGTTGTGGCTGGCCAGCAGCTATCGGACGGTGTTATTAAGATGAGCAACATCGTTGAAAAGCCAGGTAAGGCTAATGCGCCGTCTGACCTCGCTAGTGTCAGTAGCTATATTTTGCCTGGCGAATTCTTTAGCTATCTTGAGCATGCGAAGGAGCATTTTGATGGGCATGGCGAGTTTACCGTCCAGCCTATTATGCAGCGGATGATTGATGACAATCACGCGTTCTTTGGTGTGGAGATTACCAACGGTACATATTATGACACTGGCGATAAGTTAGAGTATCTTAAGACCGTTGTGGATTTTGGCCTCAAAGACCCAGTGCTTGGCCCAGAGTTTGCAAAATACCTACGGACTCACTATACTGATACCCAGGCATAGATCGTATGCTACTAACATAAAGGAGATACCGCATGGAGTGGGCACAGATATTAGTTATCATGTTATCGGTATTGCTAGCGCTGCTGCTGGTGCTTGCGATCGTCTTGACGATCATATTGATTCGCATCACCCAGCGGATTAGTGCTGTGGTCGAGTCGGCTGAACGCGTAGCAGCAAACCTCGAGGCAACGACTGATAATATTGCCCGGGCTACCTCGCCGTTTTGGCTAGCCAAGACCGCTGTGTCTTCGATCAAAAAATTGTTTACCACCAAACATAATCGATAAAGGAGGGATATATGTCGAAAGGTAAATTTGTGCTTGGTGCAGCAATTGGTGCTGCCGCTGGCGTGGTGGCTGGGCTCTTGACAGCGCCAAAGTCAGGCAAAGAGACGCGAGCTGACCTCAAGAAGAAAGCACGTGAGCTCAAGCAAGACGCTACCACAAAGGGCGACGAATTGCGTGCTAAGGGCGAGAAGGCATACTATGATGCGCGTGATGCCGCTCGTGACCTGCACGACCGCAGTGGCCGCGCTCTGCGCAGTGCTCGTGATGAGTTTGCAAAGGACAAGAAGTAGCCAGTAGGCGACAAAGGATGCGGTGAGTATTCTCCTTATAGGCAGAATGCTCACCGCATCTTCACAATTATAATTATTATGACAAAGCAATCATCCCCACCGCAGCGCTCATCAGATGAGTCGGTGACTCGTGAGCAACATGACCTCCCTAGGCTAGCTACCGAGCTTGCACAGCAGGTCAAACGAGCCAACGAGACCGATGCACGCAAGGCTATCCTCGAGGATTTATTTTACGATTTTCATCGTAGCCGCGCAGAAGTCTACAAAATGAACTTCATCCGCGGGATATTTTTTGGCCTAGGGAGTGTGCTTGGCGGAACGATTCTTGTAGCGCTGTTTGTCTGGTTACTCAATGCCATCGGCCTCTTGGTGCCAAGCCTGGCGGACTTTATCGATAGCATTATCAAGGTGATGAGTACGCGGCATTGATGTGTCGTGCAGAGGTAAGGCCACCCACTATGTGTGACTGGCTGTCACGTTTCTCCTGATAGGACAATAGGGGTGGTTAGTGCCGACAAAGCAAATAGCCCTGACACCTCAGTTCTTATCAATTACGAGCACCCCCCGGCGTTGGCGTCACCACCTACTCATTTGCTATACTAGATAAGTATGACCTCTCACTCATTATCAGCTTTGCAACCATCGGATTTTGTTCACCTGCACAACCATACCCATCACTCACTACTTGATGGCTTAACGAAGATTGGTGACCTTGTCAATACTGTCAAAGAGTATGGCATGACAGCAGCAGCCATTACCGATCACGGGACAATGAGTGGGGTGCTTGACTATTACAAGACGGCGAAGGCGGCGGGCGTCAAGCCGATCCTTGGCATTGAAGCGTACGTTGCCGCTCGCTCGCGCTTCGACCGTGATCCCGCTAAAGATAAAATGCGCTACCACCTGACTATCATTGCGATGAATAATCAGGGGTACCATAACCTGATGCGACTGAGTACGAAGGCAAACCTAGAGGGGATGTACTATAAGCCACGGATCGACCATGACCTCCTAGAGGAGTTCAACGAAGGGCTGATTGTCCTAAGCGGCTGTGCAAGTGGTGAGATTGGTGAGGCGCTGCGTTATGACGACTACGCCAAGGCAGTTGAGATCGCTCAGTGGTATAAGCGTGTCTTTGGCGACCGCTACTATCTGGAATTGCAAGACCATGGCCACCCCGAGTCTAATACGCACTGGGATGTGCAAGCGAAGATTAACGAGGGCCTGCGCCGCATGGCTGAGGAGCTAGACATCCCTCTGGTTGTGACGTGCGATGGTCACTATCTGACGCACGACTTTCAAGACGCGCATGAGATATTGCTCTGCGTGGGGACGGGCTCATTCTTGAGTGACGAAAAGCGGATGAGCCTGAAAGACTTTGAACTCCACCTGACTGACCCGCGCGATATCATTGCTCGCTGGGGAAGAGAGCTGCCCGAGGCTATTACCAACACCAAGCAGATTGCCGACCGCTGCACTGTCGATATCGAGCTGGGTAAAATCCTCATCCCAAAGTACCCATTGCCTGAGGGCGAGACGAGCGAACATAGCTATTTGCACAAGCTGGTGTATCGTGGCTTAGCTCAGCGTTACAATGGTGCAAAACCCGAAGATACTGCTGATCAGCTCCCCGAGCAGATTATCCCTACCTTGACTGATGACGTGCGCGAGCGGGCTAAGATGGAGCTAGGTGTGATGGCAAGCATGGGGTATGAGGGGTATTTCCTCATCGTGCAGGACTTCATTAACTGGGGCAAGAGCCAGGGGATTGTCTTTGGGCCAGGCCGGGGCAGTGCCGCGGGGTCGATTATTGCGTATGCGCTTAATATCACCGATCTTGACCCGCTCAAGTATGGTCTACTCTTCGAGCGGTTTCTTAACCCCGATCGCATTAGCATGCCTGATATTGATGTCGACATCCAGGATACGCGGCGCGATGAGGTAATCGACTACTGTGCAAATAAATATGGTCACGATCACGTCAGTAATATCGTCACCTTTGGTAAGATGGCGGCTCGGGCGGCGGTGCGTGATGTCGCACGTGTGTTGGAGGTGCCGTATGCTGAAAGTGACCGCCTGGCCAAGATGGTACCACCACCTGCCCAGGGGCGGCACATTCCGTTGGCGGTCAGTACCAAGGAAGACCCTGACCTTAAGCACGAGTACGAGACGAACCCGACTGCTAAGCAGGTCTTTGATTATGCTATCCAGCTAGAGGGAACGATTCGCAGCCATGGGGTGCACGCGTGTGGTGTGGTGATTGCGCCCGACGAGCTCGTCAAATATATCCCACTTGAGCAGGCGCAGAAAGGCGTGGTGGCGACGCAATTTCCAATGGGTGAGGTTGAGGATCTTGGCTTGCTCAAGATGGACTTCCTTGGTCTATCGAACTTATCGATTATTAACAATGCGATGCGAATCATCCGCAAAGTCTATGGTGATGCAATTGACCTCTCCACGCTACCGCTTGATGACGAAGCAACGTACAAGCTCTTTCAGCGGGGTGACACAACAGGGGTATTCCAGCTTGAGTCGGCTGGGATGAAACGTTATTTGCGCGCTCTCAAGCCATCGCACTTTGAGGATATCATCGCAATGGTGGCACTGTATCGGCCTGGACCAATGCAGTTTATCGATAGTTTTATTCGGCGCAAGCATGGTGAAGAGGAGATCACCTACCTTCACCCGGGGATGAAGAGCTCACTTGAGAACACGTATGGTATTTTGGTCTATCAAGAGCAGTTTATGCAGATCTCCAAGGAGTGGTGCGGCTTTACTGGTGGGCAGGCCGATACCCTGCGCAAAGCCGTTGGTAAGAAAAAGATCGACCTAATGAAGAAGGTTAAGCCGGAGTTTGTCGAAGGAGCGGTGAAGGTTGGTGGAGCGACGCGTGAGATGGCTGAGACATTTTGGACACAGCTGGAAGAGTTTGCCAATTACTGCTTCAACAAGAGCCATGCAGCGTGCTATGGGCTTATTGCTTACTGGACGGCATATCTCAAGGCGCACTACCCCGATGCCTTTATGGCAGCCTTGATGACAAGTGACCACGATGATATTGACCGGCTGGCAATCGAGATCACCGAGTGTAAGCATATGGGCCTGACGGTGCTTAACCCTGATGTCAATGAATCGTACGAGGAATTTGCCGTGGTGCCGGGTAAGAAGCAGATCCGCTTTGGTATGGCAGCAGTGAAGGGTGTTGGCGCGGGGGCAGTGGAAGAGATCGTTAAGATGCGTGACCGCGATGGGAAGTTTGCTACGGTGGAGGACTTTGCCAAGCGTGTCTCGACGAGTAAGTGCAATAAGCGGGTTTGGGAGTCGCTCATTAAATCGGGTGGCTTTGATGCGCTGGGTGATCGCTCTGATCTTCTCTTTAATCTTGAGAATGTCCTTGCTTTTGCGAGTAAATTACAGAAGGAAGCGTTGAGCGGCCAAACCGATCTCTTTGGTAGCCTAGCCGACAGCTCTACAGAGGTCATGCCGTCGATTGAGCTTAAGCCAGCGCCCGTCAAACACACTGACAAAGAGCGCCTGATGTGGGAGCGCGAGCTGATTGGCCTCTACATTAGTGCGCACCCGCTCGACCACTACGACACGTTCTTTGCTGAGCAGACCGTGCCACTGCGCACTGTCTCACCACAGATCGACGGCCAGACAGTGACGATCGGTGGCCTCGTGACGCGCTTGCGGACGATTGTGACGAAGTCGGGCAGTAAGATGGCTTTTGTAGGGGTTGAGGACAAATCGGGTGAGAGCGAGATTATCGTCTTCCCAAACCTGTATGAGAAGCTTGCTGGCCAGCTGGAACAAGATGTGGTAATCACTGCCAGCGGCAAGGTGAGCGCGCGCGATCGCGATGGCAACCTTGGTGATGAAGCAAAGCTAATTGCCAATGAAATCACCGTCGTGACCGATACCGACTTAGCCGAATATCAAGCAACTGGTCGCACGATGTCTGTACCAACCGGCCCAGCAGCTACGCCGCGCCGCCGGTCATCATCGCAAAAAAATACCCAGCGCTCAGCGCAAGCATCGACACGTGCGGCCGCATCAGTGTCAGTAGCCCCACCGCCCAAACCGCTTGACACGCTCCCAACGGTCTATGTGCGGGTTAAGAACCCCGATGATATGGCTGCTCTCACGAAGTTTAAGCAGCTGTGTACACAAAACCCGGGCCAGCACGATATTATTATGATGCTCGGTGATGACAAAACATCGGCGATTCGCCTGCCATTCCGGGTCGACGCGCAGCAGCGGCTACAAAATGAACTTGCACAAATCCTCGGTAAAGACTGCGTTGTTGTTAAATAATGCTGCCCCTCCGCGTAGGGGGGTGACTCGCGCCGCCCTGGGAGTCTGCTGGCTGCGCGTGTAATTTTTACTTCGAACAGTAGCGTCTACGACCAGGGCGGCGCGAGGCCAGATACTTGCGAGGCGAGCGAAATAAGCTCAAGCACAGGCAAGCTGTGTGCGGTGGCTTGGTCGTGCCACCTACTGCTAGTATAACCCGATATTTGTCACAACGCAAACAAAATGGGTACATATATGCTGCAACTATCCAGCAGTTGTGAGCGCATAGAGCGCGATACCGGTCGCGACTGATACGTTAAATGATTCCTTCTGTCCATACATCGGAATCTCGATGATGTCATCCACAAGCGAGAGCGTCTCGGCCGGAATACCATGGACTTCTTCGCCAAGCAGAAGGACGAGCTTGCTTGGTGGCTGATATTGCTGGAGAGAAATAGAAGTAGGAGCTTGCTCAAGCGCAACAATGCGATAGCCGGCAAACTGCTCAAGGTCGAACTCTGGCTGGTAATCGAACGGTACGAGAGCTTCGGCACCAAGCGCCGTTTTGTGGATCTGCCGAGTGATCTTTTCGCGGATGTGCGGCAAACGTGGGTCGGCTCGCACTGTCTCTTCAGGCTGGTAGGCACAGTGCGGTGGAGTTGGCTGAAGGGAAAGATCGGGATAGGGTGTGTAGCCACTGAGGATGAGCCGCTGCACACCAAATCCTTCGCAGGTACGAAAAATCGACCCAACATTGTGTGCCGAGCGAATGTTGTGCGCGATAACAATAATCTCTAGCATAATTGTATTATACCTAAAGTGCTTTGGATTTACCCCCTATATTTACCACGAGCTTTTTGTTACACTAAGAAGGATGAATGAAGATGAAGTCCAACAACGTCGTCGCCAGCAAGATGAGGCGTCGACCGAGCAACGATCGCGCATTCTTGGCCTTAAGTACCTTGATATGCGCCCCATCGAAGAGACGCTGCCACTAGCACGCGACCTAATGACGATCGAGGAGATGCACAACCTCTATATGCTGCCGCTAACTGACGGTAATGAGCAGGAATCGTATCAGTTTGCCGTTACGACACAAACGCCTCAGTCGGTTATCCAGCGGACGCGGCGCACGTATCAAGACCGGGGGCTACCTGTCGAATTCTATTTGATTAGCCTCAGTGGCTACCGCGTGTTGATGAACCGCTTTGACCCACCAAAGAAGATCGTCTATGACGACATTAAGATTGCCAAAGCGGGCGACAGCGAGACCATTGCCGAGGTGAGCCAGACGCTTGGCCGAGTCAGTAGTGAGGAGGTTTTTGACTTTTTGATCAACCAGGCGGATATGCTCGGCGCGAGCGATATCCACATCGAGAATGAACGCCATGATATCCGGATTCGTCTCCGTGTCGATGGTGCACTTCATCCCGTCGCGACGATCAGCCGCAGCCGCTACCGCGTGATCATGGGTGAGCTCGCCAGCCGTGCTGGTGTGTCGAGTGCTTCGATGGAGCCGCAGTCTGGCCATATCCAAAAGGACGTGACGCATGGCAATGCGACGCACTTGCTCAACATCCGTGTTGAGACTGTACCAACCATGTATGGACAGGATGCTGTGCTGCGTCTCTTTAATTTCGATGAAAGCTTGCTCAATCTTGACTTGCTGGGTATTCCGCCTAAGCAGCGCCAGCAGATTGATGAAATCATCAGCCATCCGCGCGGTCTTGTGCTGATGGTCGGGCCAACGGGCTCAGGTAAATCTACCACGCTCTATAGCATGCTCAACGCCCTCAACACGACTGACCGCAAGATTATTACTCTGGAGGATCCAATCGAATACGGCTTGGCTGGTATCTCGCAAATCCCAATTAATACCACCGCCGGTGGAAGCTTTGGTGAGGGTTTGCGCAGCGTGCTTCGTCTCGATCCAGATGTCGTGATGGTGGGTGAGATCCGCGATGTCGATACGGCGCGCACTGCCATTCAAGCGTCGATTACTGGCCATTTGGTGATGTCGAGCTTCCACGCCAATAGCAGTAGTGCAGCCTTTAGTCGAATGATCGACCTGATTGGTGTAAACCCGATTTTTGCCAGTGCTATTCGCCTTGTGGTGGCGCAGCGTTTGGTGCGGCGTCTCGTGGACGAGACCAAAGAGGTCTACGAGCCAGACGACGCCACGCGCAGCTATGTCAAGCGAGTTCTTGCTGATATTCCTGAAGAGGTAGAGCATCCCGATCTCGACACCTTCAAGCTCTGGCGGCCAGTACCGAGCGATGATGCGCCATTTGGCTACAAAGGCCGCATGGTGATTATGGAGCAGCTTATCGTGACCCCAGGTATTCAGAAGTTCATCCGCGGAGATTTTACCGATGTCCACCCAGACGTCATCGAAAAAGCCGCCCAGCGCGAGGGTATGCTCACCCTCGAACAAATTGGCGTCCTTGCTGCCCTGCGCGGCGAGACAACGCTGGAAGAAGTCAATCGGGTGATATAGCACGGTGTACACTTTGCTGTCATATCACCATTGATATGTCTGTGTGTCAAGCGACACGTGCTGGCTCATAACTTTGACGCCTATCATATATTCTGCTACGATAATAGCACATGTTGAAGCCGAATCGATTATCGAGCGAACAGTACCCTTCGCAAGAGCAGCCCGTGGGGGAGTGTAGCGAACAAGAGCTAACCGAAAAAGGGGCGTGTATTTATGCAGCGTTTGATGTTATGAATAGCGTCTTAGAAAAGATGGATAGCAAGGCAGCGCGCACTGGATCTTTTAAGAATGGTCTTGCCATATCTCTTGATAGTGCAGTGACAAGCATTGGTAAGTATCGAATCGACCCGATCAATCTGACTGATCTCATGTCGCGTATTTATAATAATAACCCACACGATAAAGACGCGTGGAATTATACAAATCAGCGGCTATACCCAGAGGCAAAAGAACAGTCAAAAGACTTGGTGGTGCACCAGTATGAAGAAGTTGTGTTGGAGCATTTAGCAGCAATAGAAACAATCTTTCTTGGCGACAGTCGAGGGGTTGATTGGAGTGGCCAGTACGATGTATCGGTGCCGACCGTCAAGAGTTGGCGACGCAAAAAGCAGCTTGACCCTCATACTGCGACTGAGGAATATTGCCAGTTTGCTCAGCAGGCTGTCGAAAGAACAACCCAGCAATTACGCTCAACGATAGATGCAGGTCGTCACACGCTCGAGCAATACGAACTAAACCAGGCGGAGGCCGATGATGTATGCAATGCACAGGCTCCATATCTTGCAGCCTTTGCTAGCAAATACGAGGCGTTATACGCACAAACAGAACCAATTACCAACGCTCACCAGTATATTCGGCTCGGTTATAATAGAAAGTTATATAGGCTTAGCCAGCATATTATTGCTGAAGCACCAGTCATCAAGCAATTGCAAAGACAAATATATCAATGGTATGACCGGCCAGACCAAGAAATCGTTGATGACCTTGCCCTTGAGTGCGCCGAGCGGCTCTGGAGTGACGATCTGAAGCAGACGATTCATCAGCAGCTCGCTACCGAATCGGATAATGCTGTCATCGATGCGTTGCGCTGGCTTGAGCAACAGCTTGATGGTTACCAGCCAGAGTGCCGTCAGGCCGACCACGCGGCCGTCAAGCAGCTTGATGCACCTCTACGCAAGACAACTCCGCGAGCAGCTGAGTCAGCTTACAAAGCAGTGAGCCATAGCAAAACGCATGAGCAAAAGCGGGCAATAACAGAGGTGCAGTTGGATGCGGCGATTGCTCCGTGGCTTGGCCGAGACGGTGAGCGCTTGCCGCCAGTTGATGTACTTGTCGATAATGGGTCTGGGGTACTTGTGCTCGATTGCCGGACGAAAGCAGCCAAAGATATTGAGCACCAGATGGCTGGCTACGAAACAGCAGAAAAACAGCAGGGTATCATCAGTGAGGTGCTCGGCAGGTTGACGCATTATGCCGATGCAGCACTCAACGAGCACGGCCTCAAGCAGACGCACGCAATGAGCAGGCTAAATGACATACGTCATAGCTCGCCATATAAAGCGCATACGATCTGGTATAACAAAACAGTCAGCCGAAATGTGATCCGTGTCTATGTTGCGGATGTCGATGTTGGCAAAATGGCGAATCGGCGTCTGCGATCTCAGCTAAAAAAGTGCGGAATCAAGCACACCCTGCTCTTTGTCGGTGCGTGTGATAAGCAGCACCAGCTCGACATGCTACAGCACATTACCCAGCAAGATCGCAAACGCATCAGAGGTAATGGCGCTGGGTCAGTCTAATGTATTACCAAAGTAAATAGCACCCAATACAAATGGCCGGTACATGTCAGTATCGGCCATTGCAGAGTTTCTATGTGATGATATCCTAGCGAATAACCTTCGCCACGGCCCCAACCACGCGCTCATCAAATGGTGAGGGGATGACGTAGTCTGCTGTGGGCTCATTGACCAGCGCTGCCAGCGCCTGGGCGGCGGCGAGTTTGTGCCCGTCGGTGATTTTTTGCACGCCGTTATCCAGCGCACCACGGAAGATACCCGGAAAGGCCAGGGCGTTATTGACTTGGTTGGGGAAGTCACTGCGGCCAGTGGCAATGACGGCAGCGCCGGCTGCTTTGGCACTATCTGGCATGATTTCTGGCACTGGATTGGCCAGGGCAAAGATAATCGGGTCTTTGGCCATCATCCCGACGAGCTCTGGAGTCAGCAATCCTGCGCGCGATACACCAATGAAGACATCGGCATCTGCCATCGCGTCTTCGAGCGACCCCTGCTGCGCGGCATCAACGTACGCAAGCAGAGCAGTCTTCTCGGTGTTGAGGTCGGTGCGGTGGCTACCCACGATGCCTTTGCTATCAACCGCCACGATGTGCCGAGCGCCGTAAGTATGCAGCAGCTTAATAATAGCAGTACCAGCAGCGCCAGCACCGACCACGACGAATTTGCTATCAGCCAGGCTGCGGCCTGTCAGCTTGGCAGCGTTGATGAGCCCAGCTAGTACCACCACAGCCGTGCCGTGCTGGTCGTCGTGGAAAACGGGGATATCGAGCTCGGCCTTAAGGCGTTCTTCAATCTCGAAGCACTGAGGTGCGGCGATATCCTCGAGGTTAATCGCGCCAAAGCTTGGCGCAATTGCCTTAACCGTAGCAATAATCTCCTCTGGCTGGTGCACGTCGAGCACGATTGGCACGGCATCGACACCAGCAAAATGCTTAAATAGCAGCGCCTTACCTTCCATAACCGGCATGGCTGCCTTGGGGCCGAGGTTGCCTAGACCTAGGATGGCCGAACCATCACTAATGACTGCCACGAGGTTATTCGTCCAGGTGTAGGTTGGCAGCGTAGCGGGGTCATCTGCAATCGCCTTGCTCACTGCGCCCACGCCAGGGCTGTAGTAGCTGCTAAGTTTATCGCGATCAAGCTCATCGCTATCGCGTAGGCTAGTGGTGATTTTGCCCTTATATTTTTTGTGTAGGTCGAGTGCAAGTTTGTTATAATCCATAGACTCTAGTATACCGCACACGGGCGAGAAAGAGAAAGGAGTAGCACAAGGACAAACAGCCGTTATTGCAATACTTTCGCGCCAAATGCTATTATATGATGCATGATACAAACCGAGCAAGGAGCCCTGCATAGCCCCAGCGGCTCATAACACGGAGTGATATGAAAAGATCTATAGACCTGCAGCTATCTCATCACGATACTCGTCCCGAGCATGCATCTACAAGAATAGAAGTTGCAATCAAAAAAGATAATGAACTCTACAGAGAAGTCAAGCTGGCTATTCGTGATGCGAAGGAATCGGAACACGAATATGAGGAGGACATTAATGGGCAAAATCTGCGGATAATTAAAAACGACCAGCAAGAAGCGCTCGAGGAGTTTGTGCAGACTGGCGAGAGGAGCACGGTGCCACCAGGTGTTCTCCAACGCTACCAAGAGGAGCGAGCAATCTGCGAGGCTACGCTTGCCGAAATAGCCGAAGAAGAAGGGCAAGTAATGGATAAGGGCGGCTATGGAGCAGAATATAGAGCGATCAGAACTGCAACGGGTCTTGGCTATGCGCCATTGACGCCCAATAAAGCAACAAAGCAGGCTGATAAAATGTATAGAAAAACCCGGCTTGGCAAAGACGTACAGCAGCGGCGCCAAATCGTTAAAGATAGGATTGGTGAGATCAACGCCGAGCTGGCATATCATATGGGCCTCACGGAGCCACCCTTGGCGGTTATATCTGAGGAGACAGCAACTCGTATCTGGGGCAAAGAGGCAGTCGTCAAGGCACAATCAGCTGGTGAGGGAGGTGAGCCTGGATATATTGATGTCTTTCCTGATGATGACCAAACATCACGCTCAGGCAACAAGCTGGGATATGGTAACCGTATGACACCAGAGTTTATCAAAAAAGACGCCAGCCAGCGGCTAGCGGAGGTTCTTGCAGAATCTGCTGGTGAAGTATGGACAGTGCAAGAGCTAGGTGATGCAATTTATGACCCAAGCAAAGTGCAAACAAAACTCGAGAGGTATAAGCGAGCGAGTATCTTACTATACAGTGCACAAAGATCAGATCGCCCCGTCATGATTATTACAGAAGAGCTGGAGTATAGCGGCCTTGTACTGCAGCGTGGGCAGCGATATACCATTGATGAGCGTGGTCGGCGACGTAAGTCAATCACCGTCTATCGTGCGGTGTCGACAGATATTGCTAAGCAAGGGCTAACAGAAGAGAGGCCAGTAAGTGGTCATCATGCCAAACACCGGAGTCAGATGATTGAGTGGACGCCATATGACACTGTAGCTGCAGTGCATGAAGCAGCCAACACTACTCACAGCGAGGCGTTACCAGCTGCTGGTAGCGTAGAAAATGAAGCTTTGACCAGCAGCGTGCCAGGCATCGATGATGCACTGGCAAAGCGAGCACTTGGGGCTGTCCGTGCTGCCGCTGACCGTCAAGCAGCAGAAGCCAAAGAGCGGCAAGAAGCCCTCCACGCTGCAGAGGCTGCCCTCAGCGCAGAAGTACGCGCCCAGATCGAGCAGCTTGTAGAGCTTGCACAGCCACTGATTGATCGCTTGCGAGAAAATAGCGCTGACGACAATGCAGACAAGCAGGTATTTCCTATTCAAGATCTGCCCGAGATAGGGAGTCAGTACGCTTCTGAGTACGACCTAGAGATACTCCTCAACAAAGCTCGGCAGGCTGGGCTTATCAACAAAAAACAGCTGCGCAATCGTGCGTTGCCGTCTGCTGGCGAGGCGCTTGTGCTTACCCTCTATGCATACGACTCGCAGACGATGTATGACCTAGTGCGCGACGATACTGCCAAGCGTGTGCTCCAGCATAAATTCCAGCAAGCGTACGAGAACAGAGCTGCACAGGTAGTGAATGGCCGCGAAGGTGGAGCAAGCGCAGCCCAAGAAAACACCACCAGCTAAACTAGTTGCTATATATACCAAAGTGCGGTATAGTTTAGATTATAAATCCAAAATAGGCATCATCCACCAGTGATGATACAGAGAAAGAGGAGGAAAAATGAGAAACAGGCAAGAAGACGGCTTACAGAATAAGGGTAGTCTCGCAGAAAAAATGCGCAAAAAGTATGTCCCTCTGACTGCAATCATAGCTATAGGTGCTGGTGCTTTGGCAGGCTGTGGCTCTTCTGAAAAAGCACCAGAGAATAGAGCACAGTCCGCTCAACCTGCTGCCACTACCGAAGCAACATCATCAGCAACCGCAAATCCATCCATCAAAGCACCAGCACGCAACAAGACTCCGCAGCCTGAGCGATCTCGCTCTACCGACAAAGCAACGGAGATACCATCACCATCACACCCTTCATCGCCAGAGACAACACCATCTCCAACTCCAAACGAAACAGAGAATAATCAGGAGAAGATGCCCTCCGTTGCTGAGCTAGCAAAAGCCGTCAAAGAAGGGTCTGTGGATGTACTTGGTGGCGTCGTCAAGGACGTTGATGAGGCAGGTAACGGCTACGTTGGTGTGCGACCTTTCTGTTATCGTGAAGGTACAGGGTTTGGCCATGGATCGGGCGAAGTAGTTGGGCTGTATACAGTTGATATGTCAACGGGTGCACTGCGTTCATTTGACACAAAACTGCCAATGTCTGATAAATATGGCAACCCAATTAGTACTAGTGTATGTAATGAACTGACTTTCGATAAATCAAAGACATTTGATTCGAGCCTTAAGAAGGCTGAAGATGGCAAAGATGTCTATATTGAAGATTCTAATGGAGAAAAGATACCTGTTGGTGCTGATATTACTGGCGATGGCTCAAGTAATTTAATACGGGTTGGTGGCACTGCTAAAGTGCAGGGAAACGTATCACCTAACACTCTCCTAGGGCCAATCCCGCGAGAAAACATACAACAGATGATTGAGAACGCTCAACAAGTGTCGTAGATAGAGATTCTATGCTAAGAAATAATGGTCTCTTTGCTGTAAAAACAACGAAAAGGCCATTTCTTGAGTAGTAATTATAAAAATTACTCTCCCTCTTCTCCCTGCATACAAAATATGGTACAATCAATAACTGAATTGTCATCTAATAATTAAATAGAGAGAAAGTCATGAGTTTTGCACTGATCCAAAAAGTCAATGACCAGCAGAAGAAGCCTGCCGTTGTTGATGTGCGGAGCGGCGACACGGTTCGCGTCCACCAAAAAATCAAAGAAGGCAACAAAGAGCGCATCCAGATGTTTGAGGGTGTGGTAATCCGCACCGACAACAAGGATCAGCACACCAGCCGCATTACCGTGCGCAAGATTACCAGCGGTGTAGGGGTAGAGAAGTCGTTCTTGCTGCACAGTCCACTCGTTGAGAAGGTCGAGGTGATGCGCCGCGCTAAGGTACGCCGTAACTTCTTGAGTTACCTGCGTGGCCGCAGTGGTAAGTCAGCTCGCCTAACTGCCGTACAATTCGACCGTGAGGCGGTTAACAACGTGCACGATGCTCATGCCGAGGCTGAAGCTGCCCGCCTCAAAGAAGAAAAGGCCAAAGAAGCTGCCGAGAAAAAGGCTGCAGAAGCCGCCAAGCAAGCTGAGCTTGACGCTAAGGCTGCCGAGGTTGCCGCTCGCCACGAAGCTGCGTAGAATAGCTACCATAAGAAAGCTTTTGTATCCGCCTCTATATCAGGGGCGGATTTACATTGGGGCTGAGTCCTCAGTCTATTTGGTTGTGCTAATGATATTAAGCAGGCTTATAGCAGCCACCTTGTGGTGGGTGCTATACTAGAAGTATGAGTATCTTTACCGTTGTCTCGATTGTTATACCGGTTGTCTTGGCGAGTAGTCTACCGCCTATCTTGCGGCATTATGGCTATGCGCACGAGCGACGCTACCGTTGGCTACTGTATCTGGCGTGTGGGTTGTTCTTTATCTCGTGGTATGTACCATCGCCGTTGATCGATGGGCAAGATACGGCGTTTAATACCCACTTCATCGGTGGTGGAATATTTACTGGCTGCTTGTGGCTCTATCTCAAGCATGCGCTGGGTTGGTGCCGCTATTGGCTAGTGGAGGCATTTTCGCTGTTTGCGTTGGTGTCGGCGCTTGGCTGTATGAATGAGCTATTTGAGTTGCTAGTGGCGAAGACTGGCGTAGCGCACTTGTCGCTGGATGATACCAATTGGGATATCGCGGCCAACACCGCTGGAGCGCTCCTTGTCTGGCTGGTGTCGCTGGGCGCGGCGGGGTGGCAGCGGATTGTTCGCCGTAGTATGTGAACAGCTGAATGACTCGGCACGAGCATAAAGCCACCGCTTGAGGGTGGCTTTTATACTTCGTATACGAGATGCTATTACTTTGTCTTGCGAGATTCTGCTTGCTCGGCGAGAACGGCGCGAATTGCCTCGAGATTCTCATCGATCGCAGCCACGTGCCGTCTGATCTGCTTGGTGCGTCGGCCTTGCCGGATAACCCAACAAATGCCACAGATAAACAAGATAAAATACACGACGTTAAGTGCGACTGCTAGTATGAGGAGTGGTGCTGGCCCGGTGATTTCCATGGGTGGGTATGAATGATCCTTTCGTGTTATTACTATGACGCTATACAGTTTATTTGTTCTATCTTTTGTGTGGTGAATGCTATGGCACGCATTGCCAGGTTGG
>JABZJS010000001.1 GCA_015257665.1 Nanosynbacter sp.
AACGCAAAAACCAGCGAAGTATCCCAAGAATATCATGCCATCATACGAAGTATCATCTCCATCATCCTGCGAAGTAACGTCATATGAAGACCAGTTGACCGATGCTTTGTGGTATCGTGCAAGTCAGCGGGCTGTGGAGCTGCTGAATACGCATGATCTGCAGCGCGCCGACCTTAGGTGGCCGACGCCGCTTGCGACGTTGCCGATTGCTCTGCCGCTGCGGAGTCGAATGCACTATGATGATGCGATTGACTCAGTGGCGCATGTGCCAATTGCTCAGATGAGCTATGAAGAGCTGGCAGGTTACTGCGCGCCAGATAAGATTGGGATGGTGATGGCGCGTGGTGCTGCTTTGCTGCCTGAGCTTGTGTCTCAGGCCCAACACGATGTAGTGCGGCAGCGCCTCTTTGAGACGATGGCGCAGTCGAGCTCACCCGAGCAGTGGCAATAGGCTGATAGGTGTAACCGTCAGCAGTACGAGACTGGCCAGCCGCTGATCAAGCAGGGCGATATGATCCACGCCATGCAGCCAGCCCACGTGGCTGAGGCACTGGTGCTTGGCTTGCGCTGCAGCGAGGTTACTCATCGACAGGGACTTGACCCGGCTTTTCCGCTGACGGTGAGCTTCTTCGCCGCTCGTCACACGGTGCAGCCTGGGAGCGATATACCACTACCCCGCAATGACCCCTATGGCCTCGTCAATCTCATTTTGGCCCAGCCAGAGCCTGGTCAGGTGCACCTGTCGCGTGAGCATACTCAGCAGTACCAGAGCTTCGCGAGTATGGCGACAATAGGGGTCAAGAGTATTGTGATTCGCGATCAGAGCGCAGATTGGACGGAGGAAGAAGTTACCGATGCAATCGAACACGTGCGGCATATTATCCCCCAGAGTGGCCGCTACATCCCACTCTACCGGCAATCGACGGGTGAGCTCCTCTTGACGCCTGAGCAGTTTGATGCTGCTCGGGGGTAGGTGTATACTATAACGAAGAGAACCAATATGCAGCAAGGAGGTTGCTTATGACAACGCAGATGACATATTCTCGCGATGGGGGAGTATTATGCTGACATTCTTTGCCTGTAGCGACAAAATAATCGGCTGGCTCGATTGCCAGTGGCAGCCAGGGAGCCCGCTGTGGGCACTCGCCGGGCTGGTGGGATTGATAGTGATTGGCGCGATTATTGCGGTAGCAGTGGTAGTGCATGTCCACCGCCGGAGCAGCGCGCAGCAATAATCATAATCCTGCAGCATTACTCATGAGTAGCTATGCTAGCCGATGGGGACTGCGAAGCCTCTCATATTTTTGGTGTGAATAGTGCGGTCTGTTTTGCTTGCATCAGCTTTTATTTCTATTTCTACGGCATTATTTGCTGGGAACACGAGAGAGAAGGTGTGTATTGATGGTCACAATGAAAATACCCCAGGTTATAGCACCGTCTAACTTGGTCGGTATTGGTCGCAAGCTTCGATGTAGTTTCTTATCCGGACTATACCACAGTTCTGCCGTTGGTGTCTTCTAGCCTTGCGCTTTCTCCGTTATCTGTGGTACAATTAGCAAGATATTAAATTTGCGAGTGAAACGGGAGTTTTGCGTTCTGGTTGTTCGCCTATGGAGAATGGCCGGCAGCACGAGACAAACATTTTGCGCGCGACTAACGAAAGGTAAGCAATGAGTCTGAGTCGAATCGGAAAACTGCCGGTGGCGATTCCATCGGGTGTGACAATCACGGTTGACTCTGGTGATGTGGTCGTCAAGGGCCCCAAAGGTGAGCTCTCGCAGTTCATTACGCCAGCGGTCGAGGTGAAGGTCGAGGACGGACAGGTGACGGTTCATCCCAAGGATGAGTCTAAGGCTGCTCGGGCCCAGCATGGGCTGATGCGCGCCCTCATCAACAACATGGTGATTGGCGTGACCCAAGGGTACGAGAAGCGCCTTGAGGTCAAAGGTGTGGGCTTTCGGGTTTCGTCGAGCAATAACGAGCTGACGATGAGCCTGGGCTTTAGCCACGAAGTCCACTACAAAGCCCCAGAGGGGGTTAATGTAACGAACGAGCGAATGGTGATCGTCGTGACGGGCATCGACAAGCAAAAGGTCGGCCAAGTCGCCGCCGAGATCCGCGCTCTTAAGAAGCCAGAGCCATACAAGGGTAAGGGCATTATGTACGTTGGCGAGCAAATTTTGCGCAAAGCAGGGAAGGCAGGTAAGAAATAATGGCACACGCATTAGCAAAAAAACTCCTGAATCGTGACCTGCGCAAGCGCCGCGTTCGGGCTCGCGTACACGGCACGGCTCAGCGTCCACGCTTGAGCGTGACGATTAGCAACCTGCACGTGAGCGCGCAGCTTATCGATGATGATGCTCACGCAACATTGGCTGCTGCCACTACTGTTGGTACCAAAGCAACCGGTACCATGACAGAGAAGGCCGCCAAGGTGGGCACGGATATTGCCAAGAAGGCCAAGAAAGCAAAGATAAGTGCAGTTGTCTTCGATCGCAATGGTCGCCAGTATGCTGGCCGCTTGAGCGCACTCGCAGATGCTGCCCGCAAGGAAGGATTGGAGTTTTAGTATGGCAGACAGACCTGCAAATACTACACCTCGTCCAAATGACCGGCGCAACCAGCGTGGTCGGGGTCGAGGTGGTCGCCGTGATGACCGGCGCAACCAGCGTGATGACACGCCAAAGGAATTTGAAGAAGTTGTTGTCAACATCGACCGCGTGGCACGCGTTGTTAAGGGTGGCCGCCGCTTCCGCTTTAAGGCGCTTGTGGTGGTGGGTAACCGCAAGAATAAGGTTGGTGTTGGTGTGGCGAAGGGTGCCGATGTGCAAACCGCCATTGCTAAGGCAACCTCGGTAGCCAAGAAGCATCTCGTTGTTATTCCGGTGGTGAATGAGACTATCCCACACGAGATGGAAGTCAAGCTTAGTGGTGCACGTGTGCTTATCAAGCCAGCTGCGCCTGGTACGGGTATCATTGCCGGTGGTGTAGTGCGCGCCGTTATTGGCGTGACAGGCATTCGCAACCTGCTCTCGAAGAGCCTGGGCAGTACCAACAAGGTGAACATCGCCTATGCTACAGTAGAAGCCTTGCGCAGCATGGTGCCGCGTGAGCAGTGGGTTGGTGCCAAGAAGCAATCCGCAAAGGAGGGTAAGTAGATGAAATACAACGAACTCCACATCGCAGCCAATAAAGATCGCAAGCGCGTTGGCCGTGGCATTGCCGCTGGCGGTGGTAAGACGGCTGGCCGAGGTACCAAGGGGCAGAACGCCCGTACCGGTAAGAAGCTGCGCCCGATGTTCCAAGGTGGGCAGAATGGTATTGCTACGGCAGTGCCAAAGGCACGCGGCTTTAAGAGCCTGCGCACTCCTGCTCAGGTGGTGTATAGTGACCATCTCAATAACTTGTCGGGCACCGTTGATAACTTTGCGCTGTATGAAGCTGGGCTGATTGCGACGCCATTCCATAGTGTTAAGGTAATCACTCGTGGTGAATTGACTGCCAAGCTCGTGCTCCAGACACAAGGTGCGTCGAAGAGTGTGGTAGCTGCGCTTGAGGCAGCTGGTGGTTCTTTCGAAAAGACCGCCACGCCGCGCCAGACCTCACGCAAACAAGCTGAGGCAGAGGACGCCGCCTAAACATTTTTGCTGACATACGACAAAGCACCTCTCGTGCGAGAGGTGCTTTGTTACTAGAGGAGACGCTTTGTATAGACGCGCGCTCAAAAATTATCTATACACGCATAGGATTAACTAAAAACCACACTTTTTAGGTGTAGCTAGCTAATCTTAGACAGGCAAGAAGGTTCATGATGCATGTGCCAGCGTTGTACTGGACTAATGTAACACCAACGATTATACTTACCCATCCTTGTCTCCTTATATAATGTGTTTTTGCTATAGCAATACTGCTATAAATGATGTGTTAAGTTGATAAGCTTAGAGTCTTATCGTCACTTATTAGCAGGGCAAAATAGGCCACCAACCTTTGCCGCAAAAAAAATATTTTCCTGTTGGCATAGTATGATACCTCCTTTCTGCTTATAGTGTAGCAATGATTTGCTTGCGGTGCAAATTTCGTACAAAAAACAGAGGTCACAAATAGAGCCAGCACTACGCTGGCTCTATTGCTTGGTGATGTTAGAGTTCTAGGCTTGTGGTGGTTGCTGCGGTGGTTGCGGTTGCTGCGATGTCTGTGCCTGCGGTTGTTGTGGTGGGTAGGGGTACGGCGCAGGCTGAGGCGCAACTGGCCCAAGATACTGGCTGGGGCCAAAGCCGAGGATTGGGTACATAATGACCGGGAAGAAGATTGTCAATACGCCAAAGCCAGTCGACTTACCAAAGGATTTAGCAAGCTCGAGTGCCGACATAATAGCAACGTAGATATTGACAAAGGGCACAAACAACAGCAACACCCACCACTCGGGTCGGCCGATGACCTGCATCAGGACAACAGTGTTATAGATGGGGATAAGGGCAGCCCAGCCTGGCTTGCCAGCCTTGGTAAACATCCGCCACAGCGAGGCAAGCACGACGGCCATCACAGCAAAGCTCAGAATGAGCATGATGATAACCATCACCCACACTAGTGGATCAGCGGGGCTGCTGGCTGCTGTGGTATATGAGGGGGTTGAATAATAACTCGAAGGATAATCGTAGTCCATACTACTCCATAGTAATCTAAAGTTAATGAATACTACACATTATAACAGACAGGGTAGGGTGTGGCAAATTACGAGACAAAGAGGTTATATAGAGATGGCTTTATCTCTCTTATGATTTACCTCTTGAGAATAGATAATACGAAAACACAAAGTAGTAAATAAGCGTATAGAAACAGAACATACTAAAAAGCTAATGCCAATATAACAGTAACTCCTTTGTGACTAAGTTTTGTCTTAGCTTCTATATCAGCTATTGCTTATCTATCTTTATCTTTCTCCATCCATATATTCTTCTCCATCTCATATTTTATTATCATATCTATCTTCATATATTCTCCTTTTCTATCTCTATAACTCTCTTTCTCTATATTTCTCTATCTATTTCTATTTCCATATCCATCTCTATATTTCTATATTTCTCTATATTTCTATCCTTATTTTTATATCTCTATTTATCTCTTTATCCTTATCTTTCTCTATTTCTATTTATTTATATTTATTTATTCTTATATCTTTATATCTCTTTATTTCTATCTCTATTTACTTATCTTTATCTTTCTCTATATTCATACCATTCTCTATCTTTACCTATATATCCATATATCCATATCGATTTCTCTCCTATTATATATAAATATATATAAAAGAAGAGAAAAAAGAACCCACGCTAACAGGGAAAAAACAGGGTAAAATAGGCGAATTTCGAAATTCGCCTATTTGAAGGAAGAAAATGAGAGAAATAGAGGGGAGGAAGGGGGAGAGAAGGTAGTAGAGCGAAGCGTTACTGTTCCGCCCCTTGTGCCTTCAGCTCGCGCTCGTAGCTTTGGAGACGCTCGATGATGTCGTCGATATTGCCACTGAGGGCAGCGGGGATGTTACTGCGGCTGTAGCGGATGCGGTGGTCGGTGATCCGATCTTGGGGGAAGTTGTAGGTGCGGATCTTTTCGCTGCGGTCACCAGTGCCCACCAGAGCGCGGCGCTCAGCAGTGAGCTTGGCGTTTTCTTCGTCGATCTTGCGCTGGAGGAGGCGCGAGCGCAGGACACTCATAGCCTTCTCGCGGTTTTTGATCTGCGATTTTTCGTCTTGGTTGGTGACGATCATACCAGTCGGGAGGTGGGTGATGCGCACGGCTGAGTCGGTTGTATTGACGCTCTGCCCGCCGTGGCCACTCGAGCGGTAGATATCGATGCGGAGGTCATTGGGATTGATGGTAATGTCTGTCTCTTCCGCTTCGGGCAAGACTGCTACTGTGGCGGTGCTGGTGTGGATGCGTCCCTGGCTCTCGGTAACGGGCACGCGCTGGACGCGGTGCACACCACCCTCAAACTTGAGTTTGGCGTAGGGTGCATCGCCCGAAATCTTGAAGATGACTTCTTTGTACCCACCAGAGTCATTGGCGGACTCGCTCAGCAGCTCAGTGCGGTAACCATGCGCCTCGCACCAGCGCAGATACATGCGGTAGAGCTCGGCCGCAAAAAGCGAGGCTTCGTCGCCGCCAGCGCCAGCCCGGATCTCCATGATGATATTCTTCTCGTCATTAGGGTCTTTGGGGGTGAGGAGGACGAAGAGCTCGTCGTCTAGCTGGGCAATGGTGGCTTCGTCTTCGGGAATCTCGAGCTTAGCGAGCTCGGCGAGCTCATCGTTGCCCTGAGCGAGCTGACGCGCCTCAGCCAGCTGCTGCTCCACGGTAGCACGCTTGGTAGCGGTAGCAATGATGGTCTCAAGCTCCGCAAAGCGCTTATTCTTGGCGGTAAAATCGGATGCACTATACGCATCAGGCTGGGCAAGAAACTGCTCTAGCGCAGCACGCTCAGCCGTCAGGGTGGCGATATCGAGAGAAATTTTGGGCATATACTAATGATTATACCACGGGGGTGACTCTTGAGCTATTGGATATACTGAAGTTGCAGAGTAACTACCAACTCTACACAAGTACCCACTACTTCGTCTCTTTGGCAAAAAAGAGAATATGTGTGAGAATTCAGATATTTTTGCTTGTACATGCAATTATTGCATAATAGCTTGACAAATTAAGAGAGAGAGAGTACCTTATGTGGTATTAAGTATAAGTGTAGATAGAGAGTCAACATATGCAAAGAGACAAACAGCCAGTATTGAGTCGGTTATACAAAATGCCCGAGTCAACACACGAGCAGAGTAACGATACACAAGAGAATATAGCAGCTCGGTTGCAAGATGCCATTAAAAAGCCTGAGGCTACAGAGGCATACAGCATTGGTACGCTATATGGCCAGGATCACCCGCTTCGGCGTCTTGATTTATCGCTGGGCAGTACTCTTGGTGTGTCGCTTGTGCGAGAAGATTTGTTCCCAAAGTCAGTGGAAGTTACGGCAAAGTACTTTGCACCGCATGAGTATGCTGCTGATGGGTCGAACTCGGCCATGATAGCATTTAATGCATATGATCGTAAACCATTTAATGATATACGAGAATCAAAAGGCTCTGTATTCTTACTGAAGCAAACAGAGGGTTCTGCAGGTAAGCTTCCTACAATGCCAACCATGGAGGATGTCACGTGGGGTGATAATTGCGCTGTTGGTGTGTATGTATCTGATACAGGTGATGTACAGTGGTTTCAACTTGTGCATGAGCCTGCTTCTCAGACCAAAAAAACATATCCAACGATTGAAAAAATTGACCTATCTAGCCACAAGGAACTTCAGCAGGAACTTGATAGGGAGCTCGAAACATTTATTGCATCGCGAAAGGGGATAGACCAACCATCAGAGGACGGAGCGGTATCCACTCAGGAACCTGCGGCTGAAACAGCAGAGACAAACGAGGCATCTGAGCTGCATGAAAAAGCACGCAGCATGGTGGCGACAATCTTGGGTGAGGTGCAAGAGCATGCCACAGAAGAAGTGGGTGAGATAACGCGCCCAAGTATCCTTGACGACTATCCACTTGAGGGCACTGATGACCCAGCGATGAGTGTGAAGATTATTCGAGATGGCGGCAACTGCTTTGTTGCAACGCGTGAGCAGGGCGAGCCGCAAGTTGGGGTGCGTCGCGAGCACGTCGGTGGTGTAATGAATAACCCGAACCATAGTGATATCAGAACCGTCTTGCAGGGCAATAACACTATACGGAGAACCGAGTATGTATGGCAAGGCCCTGATGCGGGTAACTATGGGCACACCTGGACACTAGATGACAATCCAGAGCAGTTCTATGCTGAACTATGCAAAATGCACGATATTATAACGGCAGACGTTGCTGAGGTGCAGGCTAAAAAAGGCTTGTCAGGACGATTGGGTGAGGCAGTGCTGCGGAAGTTTGGTATCATAAAGTAAAAGCAACGCGACACACGATAAAAGCATAAATAATCATATAGTAACATAGCAGGGTTTTAAGATCATTGTGTCTATGTCGGGTCCCCTCAACTAATCCGTCGCAACCATAGCTCTTAGGTACGCCAGTGGGAACTCAAAGAGCTCCTGCTGGTTGTGCCTCGCTTCCCATTCACGAAGGAATGAGGCTAGATGGCGGGTTGGAACGCAGCCGGAGCGTTTTCTCAGGTGGCGCTTCATAGCACTCCAGATACACTCAATGTGGTTGCTCATGCCAAAGTGTCCTGTCGAGTGATTATAGGCTTCTCGGGAGTAGCCAAGCCACTCGACGCCATTGTAACTCGCATGAGCGTCCGTGATACGATGGCTGCCTCTAGCTACCCACGCCTCAAGAAACAATTCAAATGCTATCTTAATAGCTATATCAATGGCTATCTTACTCAGTATCGGGAATACTTTACAGTCTTCGGGTATCTGATGTCTCCTTCTATGCCGCCTATGACAATGGTTTGCCTGCCGCGTTTGCTATGACGCTGTTTGCCAAACCATGTTTCATCAACAGCAACCACGCCAGAGAGCAGTTCGCCGCCATCTGGCGGTAGGTGCTGGCGAAAGCGAGCATACCACCGATGGATGGTCGTATAGCTGAGTCCTGTTGCCAGACGAACACTGCCAGGACTCTGGCGAGTCTGCCAAGCCATGAGAAGACAAAAGAGTTGCCGGTAGCGTACCTTACTGCCACGAAACCATGTTCTCGCTTTCGGACGAATCTTCATGCGGCAAGCTCGGCACCAGCCATAGTCTCGTCCGTACCTCCAAGCAATGCGCTGACCGCACTCATGATGTTTTTGTTTTGTTACCAGCTCGTACACGAGCTGCTTACACCGAGCTTCGCTCGGAATATCTGCTACACGAGACACAGCGGAACAGTCCTTTCTGAATGAGTTGTTGTTACAAACCTAATGCTACGGGATGTTTTGGTTTGGGTTAAGGGATCGCGCTATAATTTTGCTCATACACAATACAAAAACCAGTGGTCATGCCAACTGGTTTTGCATCCCGTGTGGGAAGAGAGGTGAGACATCTCAATAAGAACATTAGTCGGTTATAACAATGCGCTGCCGGATAAGCTTCTTGTCGGCAATGGCGGCATACATATAGTTGGCGACGTCTTGCCGGCTAATGCGTGGCATACCATGCATGGCAACGTGGGGCGCTGCTGTGTATTGGCTCTTGGCTGGGTCGTTGGTGAGGGCTGATGGATAGACAAGTGTCCAGTCCAGATTGCTTCCTGTGAGTGTCTCTTCCGAGGCTGCCTTGTCTTTGTAGAGGTCCTTAAGGATGAATGTGTACATCAGCTTCTGGATAAAGGATGCATCGCGATAGGTCTCTCCCACACCAAAGGACGACATCCACACGACACGCCGCAAACCAACTTGCTGAGCTGCATCGACAACGGCATGAGCGGCTTTGCTAAAGAGTTGGTTGGCTTTGAGTCCAGTGCCAGTACCGATTGTGACACACAGTGCATCTTGGCCCTTCATTGCTTTAGCAACATCCACCCTGCTTGTGGCATCGCCACTGAGGATAGTGACGCGGTTGCGCAGCGTATCATCCACCGCCTCGGGGCGGCGCGCCATGATGGTCACGTGATCACCCGCCTCGAGCGCGCGATGAACAAGGTGTTTGCCAGTTGGGCCGGTGGCACCAATGATAAGAATATTCATAAAACCTCCTCAGTGGGTGATACATCATCCAGTTAATGTACTTATTGTGTTGTCGTTATAGCATGTGCTTGGCTGATATGTCAAGGGATTAGCGAGCAGTACCTTGCGTGTAATAGAAGACATGGTATAGTAGCTTGACAAATTAAGAGAGAGAGAGTACCTTATGTGGTATTAGGTAATACCAACAAAAATCAGGAGCAAAAAGTGATGAACCAAGGTGAGCAGTCATCAGTGATGAAGTATTATGATACGAAGCATCTCACGGAGCAAGCCTATGATAGGAGTGAGCAAGAACGTGTGTCTTGTGATCTCGAGAAGGTTCTTGCTCAGCCAGATAGTACAGAGGAATATCGGATTAAATCATTTAACGATGGTAATTCCCTCGACCAGTTTAAGACTTCTCTGGAACGTACATTCTCCGAATATTCGTTATTAGAACGAGAGACGTTTCCAATGTCGACAGAGGTGACTGCTCGGTTCTTTACACCACATGAAACTACCCTTCACGAAGCAGATGGTATACCAGTAGAAATGCACACGTCTGTTGTGGCATTTGATGTCTTTGATAAACATGCAGAGAACCTTAATGGTCAGCGCCCAAAGAAGGGCACGGTAATACTCTTTAAGCTTTCGGCTAATATGGTTGGTGAAACGCAGCCAGCGCCCACTATGAAAGACTTTGCCTGGAATAAAAACTGTGCAGCTGGGGCACTTGTAGTTGAGGATGGACTGGAATTCTTCCACCTGACATATAGTAGTGACGAAAAAGTGGCAATTGAAGTGCATCGCAAAGATCCAACTGAGGAAAGTGGCCATGCGGTAGATGCACAAATTGTTGAGAAAAAACCTGTATCTCCAATGATTGCAAAAATCAACCCAATGAGCGAGCACGCCGTGCAGCTTAAAATGGAGGTAGAGAAGTTTATCGCGTCGCGAGAGAGGCTGGCGTACGAGAAAGAAGAAAACAATGTCCAGCTTGCAGATGACAGAGTAGAGAGTCAACAGACTACTGTTCTAGATGACTCCAAAGAGAGCCAAACTAAAGAGGCGCGTAGCACAACTAAGTAAACCTATCACTCAAGCGACATTTCAGCAATATGACAGAGAAAATTAGCAATAAACACGAGCAACTACAGCAAAAACCATCTCAAGAGATAATACGTACTCACGAGATATCATGGCATGCCCTGCGTGGCTATGACTTCGCTGGGCTCGAATCTATACTCCAGCGCGGCTTAGAGCCTGCTGATAACCAGCAAGATCATTGCGTCTGTTTGTCTACTGCGCCTGTAGCAGCGTGGTTGGCTGATAGACCAGCTCATTCGTTTTATATTTACACACTGCAGAATGGGATTAGCCTTGCAATTGATACAGGGCATAAACGCCCAACGGGCGACTATGGCGGCTTTTTGGACGAGATAAGGGTGAGCCATGTGCAGCCAGATAAAATTGCTGGAATTATGTTGCCAGACCAAGCGCTGAGCTAACCACTTGTAGATATGACAACCCAGAGTGAGCCCAGGAAACCCCAGCAAGCAGAGAGCTATATTCGTCGTACGGCAAGACATGTGCAAGCCTTGGGTGCAACGATAGGCGAGGCAGACCAAGCGTATTTGCAAGAAGCTATCGAATTGTCTCGTGATGGAAAGCCTTTTTCTTGTGAGCAGAATGATGCTATCCAAGCAATGTTTATGAATTATTACTCGCAATGTTTGGAGCAGTTAGGTTTGGAGCCGACCGTAGGAGAGGTGATACAGCTTGTTTTTGCAAGAGCAAACAAAACTCTTGATGTTTATGGCTGGACGGAGGAGCAGAAGCAGGAAATTGGCCGAAGAAATGTTCATGAGTCTGTGCAAAAAGTTGGTGCTTGTGCTTTGGGTGGTAGCAGTATATTTGGGAGTGATTATGATAGGCCCCTAAGAGCTATTGGAGGATTTGATGAATTAGTAAATTATGGGGAAAACCTAGGACTTACCTCTAGTGATCTATACTTGTTGCGTCAGCGTCCTGTGAAGAAGCGTCGTCATTGATTACGTGCGAGCTGCCTATTTTCACTATTTCATCGTAATATCCCTGCAGGCGAATGAATAGGCGCTTGATGTGTGGAGGATCTAGAGTGGCTGGTCTTTGTTTGTTATTTAGTGATGGCAGAGGGAGGGTGAGATAAAAAGCACCTTCTAGAGAGAAGGTGCTGTGCGCTAAATGCCTGTAGTAGATTACTACTACGCAGCCTTGGCGAAATCGTCTTTGCCAGCACTGGCCTGAGCGGCTTTAGCGGCCTTTTTGGCGTTTTGCTTCTTGGCTTTGTTGGCCAGAGCGGCGCGGCGCGCCTCGGCAGCTTTGCGGCGTGCCTCGAAGCGGTCGACCCGGCCCTCGGTGTCGATGATCTTCTCCTCACCAGTGAAGAATGGGTGAGACTTGCTGGAGATATGGACCTTGACGAGTGGATACTCGTTGCCATCCTCCCAGGTGATAGTGTCGTCGGTCGCGACCGTCGACTGCGTCAAAAACGCAAAGCCCGCCTGATCATCGCTAAATACGACAGGGCGGTAGGTTTGTGGGTGAATACTGCTTTTCATAACCGCTATATTGTAGCAGAGAGGGTGGGGGGTTGTCAAAGCAACGCCTTGATAGTCAATAAAACTAGGTTATTCTGTTGAGAAAGTGGTATTATTATCAGTATCAGATAAGGAGAATAGTATATGTCACATACCTCAGAACATATGACATTGTCAGACCATCACGAGCAGGGTGAGCCAAAAAAAGTACTCACCCATAATGAGCAGAGTGAGCAAAGGCACCTCCCTAGCGAAGAGAGCTATGTACAGATCGGACTCCATAAAAAATATCTTGGCGATGATGGTATTCGGCCAACGTATAAGGTAGACGGCCTGCGATTCTGCTTTCGCAATAGCGGCGAGGTGCCACGGTTGCCACATGCAGTGTATGCCGACCAAACGTACAAGAATCCACTGCCATCTGCCGATCAAGAAGCTGCCACGCAACAGATTGAGCAGTATTCTACATGGAAGCTCGATGAAGACAGTTGCTTGGTCGCAACGACAACACCAGAGGGAGTAATGAGACTGTGCGGGAGGATCATTGATGACATTGATGAGCAATTCTTGATCGGTCGATATGAAGACGATTTGCGCCGAGGCGACATTAGTACACCACGAATACAACGCTTGACAGATGAGATGATTGCTGCGGTTGCCTTTGATGAGAATAACGACCCAGCAGAAGAATCACCTAATACTGATGGATTAGCATTGGTGGTTGCGGCGTATTGTGGTGATATGACAGCTGGGCAGCTACTTGACCGAAAGCTAAACATGTTGTATCAAACACTCGAAGCCCAGCAACGAGAAGTGGAGATCGCGCTTGCTCGAGGATGGGCGACACGTCAGGAGAGTCGAGCCTTTGAGGGCTCTGAAGTGATAGACACAAGCGAAGTTGCACTTATCCATTCAACATCACATAGGGTTGAGCGTGATGATGAGGGTAATGTCATTTTGCAACCACTTGCTGCACACACTGATAGTGCGCAGCCTTATGCACGTTCTTCGCTGCACTTTACGCCAAACGGGCAGGTTGCATCGCATTCGTATGGGGTATGGGATCAGAGCAATAAGCTTATTGTCACCAATATGCAGGAGATGATTGACAGAAATGGCTTGCCTGTATCGATGAATAGTTCAGATACATACTTTACGCGTAGCCCTGGCGAAGTTCTCGTGTTACCTGGCGCACTTGTTGTCGAACCAGTTGAAAATATAGAGGATGGTAGTATTATTGCTGAGGACAGCGAGGGGTGTAAATATGTCGCGCGAGATGACTATACTGATAAGCAGAAGCAAGTGATTGCTCAGCTCGTTGTTGAATATGGGATCACCCCTGATGGATATAGCGATGAGGCGATTGTCCGCGAAGCAGCACTCCGCATGACAGAAGAACGTCTTGGCGTGCGCGAGTATACGACAATTGGGCAGAATTATGCAATGAATGATGCATTTGCACAGCGTTATGCTGCTCTTGCAGAGTCTTTGGGTGTTGGTATGATTAGTCATATGAACTCGGCTGATTATGCGATGGAGCGTGCAGTGCAAGGTTTTTCGCAGGAGAATGATTGGCATGATAATCCAACATTACACTTCTCAATGTTCCAAAATGGTAAGCTGCCATCGCTTGATGCAATGCGTACTGCGGTATGGGCTGGTTATTTACCAGCAGTCGACACTGCCAAAGCACATACAAGAGCAGACGCGCACATCAATAGCGGTCTAGAATATTAGCAGCTCTCTTGTATGAGAAAATCAGCCATACCTATGAGAATGACGCATAGTATGCTATAATTCTCTCGTAACTAACCATAACGACACAGCCCCACACCGCTCCATACCGTGTGGGGCAAGGCAAAAAGGAGTAATGCGATATGGCCGTGCAGGCAGATATCAAGGCTTTGTTTGAAGCCGGTGCTCATTTTGGGCACAAGACCAGCCGGTGGCATCCGAAGATGGCACCATATATTCATAGCAAGCGGCAAGATAGCCACATCATCGACCTCGCTAAGACGGTCGAGGCACTGAATGTGGCGCTGCCCATTATTAGCAAGACGGTGGCTAGTGGCAAGCAAGTCCTCTTCGTCGGTACTAAGAAGCAGGCTAAGGACATCACTCGCCAAGCTGCCGAGGCAGTTGGTCAGCCATATGTCACCAACCGCTGGGTCGGTGGGATGCTCACCAATGTGACGACCACCACTGCGCAGATCAAGAAGCTCAAGGACTTGGAGCGCCGCATGGCTAGTGGCGACCTTGAGAAGCGCTACAATAAGCTAGAAGTCCAGCGCTACCAAGAAGAGATCGACAGCCTCAACTTCAAATACGGTGGTATTAAAGACCTCAATGGCAAGCCTGGCCTGGTGCTAGTGCTCGATATCTTGGCCGACAACAACGCTTTGCGCGAGGCGAAGACGCTGGGTGTGCCAGTGATCGGTATTGTTGACACTAACGCCAACCCCGACCTGGTTGATTATCCTATCCCCGCTAACGATGATGCGATCAAGAGCCTGCAGCTGATGCTCGACTACTTCAGTGCAGCAGTCAACGAGGGCAAGGCAACGAAGGAGGAGAACTAACCATGGCTGTGACGATTGATGACATCAAGAAGCTCAAAGAGCTAACTGGCATTGGCCTGACTGATGCTAAGAAGGCGCTGGTGGAGGCCGAAGGTGACTTCGACTCAGCACTCAATGCTTTGCGCAAAAAGGGCCTGACCAAGGCGGAGAAAAAGGGTGACCGCGAGACCCGCGAAGGGTTGATCGAGAGCTATGTCCACAGTGGTCGGATCGGTGTGGTGGTCGAGGTTAACTGCGAGACAGATTTTGTGGCCCGCCTGCCTGAGTTTAAGGAGTTTGCGCACCAGATTGCCATGCAAGTTGCTGCGATGAACCCACGCTATGCTACAATGGACGATATCCCAGCTGAGGTGTACGACGCCAAGAAGCAGGAGTTTCTCACCAGCGATGCTTTGGCAAGCAAGCCTGAGGCAATGCGTGACCAAATCGTCGAAGGGCAGCTCAAGAAGCACTTCGCCGAGCAGGTCTTGGCCGAGCAAGCCTTTGTGCTCGACGACAGCAAGACAGTTGGCCAGCTCATCAAAGAGCAGGTGGCACTGCGCGGTGAGAATGTCCGCGTCAGCCAATTCAAGCGGATTGAGCTGGGCGTGACAGAGTAGTCACGAGAGAGCAAGCTTTTGTGTAGCGAGTGGCACGGGATGTGTCGCTCGCTTTTTTGTGCACCCTCACGGTATGCTCGCTACACAAGAAAATATATGGAGGCCAGCAAATACGCGAACGGGCAAGCTCCCCGCATCATCTGGCCGGAACATTTTCGGTGTAGTGAGTATGCCGTGAGGGTACTGTACCGATTCTAGGATTATGGATTAAGGCCGAGATGAGTAATGACCGAGACACACTTCACCCAAATAGGATCTCATCGAGTAAGCGCGAGCAACAATGCCAGCCATTTTTATGCAAACTCTCCTCATGCCATAGTAAATAATGGTACAATAAAGGAAAACCAAGAAGGAGATCGCGATGTTTGATACCACCCCCTACGAAGAAAAGATGAACCATGTGCTAGAGCACCTAGAGGAGCGCCTGGGGAAGATCCGCACCGGCCGGGCTCACGCGAGTATGCTTGATGGCATTATGGTCGAGGCGTATGGCACCAGTATGCCGCTCAACCAAGTGGCTAACGTGACGGCACCGGAGGCAACGCTGCTGCAGATCACGCCATTTGACCCAGCTAATTTGCAAAAGATTGCCAGCGCCATCCGAGCCGATCAAGCGCTTGGCCTCAACCCCAGCGACGATGGTCACGTCGTCCGTGTGCCAGTGCCACCACTGACGGAGGAGCGCCGCAAGCAACTGGTTAAGCAAGCCAGCGAGAAGGTAGAAGAAGCACGCATTGCCCTGCGCGGGGTGCGCCAAGACGCCCTGAAGGATGCCAAGCGCCGCAAAGAAGCCAAAGAGCTGAGTGAAGATGACGTGAAGGCGGTGGAGAAGGAGATCGATCGCCTCATGGCACAGCATCAAACTACGATAGAAGCCGCCTTCGCTGCTAAAGAGAAGGATATCTTGACGATTTAATGATGCGCTCTCTGCTGACGTACGCAACCAACCGCCCATCATGGAGCCAGGCATGAGTGCTACCATGCACTTGCCGCAGCATGTTGGCTATATTGTTGATGGCAATCGGCGCTGGGCCAAGCAGCGTGGCCTCTCAGCCCAAGAGGGGCACAGCGCGGGCTACGAGAAGCTGCGCGATATTGCTCTTACTACCATCGAGCGTGGCGTGCCCTACGTCAGCGCCTATATCTTTAGCACCGAGAACTGGCACCGCAGCGGCCCAGAGGTCAAGCACTTGATGAATCTGCTGGTGACGATGCTCGACCAAGACCTGCCAATCTTCATCGAGCATGGGGTGCGCATCCGCGTGGCAGGGACGCGCCTGCGCCTAAGCCGGCGGGTCAAGAAGGCGATCGATGCTGCTGAGGCTGCCACCAAGGATTTGCAGCAGGGCACGATGGTGCTGTCGTTTAATTATGGTGGGCAGCAGGAGATTATCGACGCGGTCAATCGCTTGCGTAAAACGCTCTCGGTTCATAAGAAAGTAACAGCCCAGATCTTTGAGCAATTTTTGTATACACCAGATGTGCCGCCGTGTGATTTGATCGTTCGCACCAGTGGTGAGCAGCGGCTGAGCAACTTCATGCTGTGGCGCAGCGCCTATAGCGAGCTGCTGTTCTTGGATAAGCCATGGCCAGATATGACACACGCCGACGTCGATGCTTTGCTGGCCGAGTATGCCCGGCGGCAGCGACGCTTTGGAGGATAACGAAGGAGGAATATGGAAATAGTCATTGGTATTATTATTGGGGTAATCGCACTGACGCTACTGGTGGCAACGCACGAGCTAGGCCACGGCATTGTGGCGCGGCGCAATGGTGTGGTGGTGGAGGAATTTGGCATTGGCTTTCCACCGCAGGCCTATAGCAAAGTGATCAAAAAAAGTATTCTGGGCGAGAATGTCCGCTTCTCGCTCAACTGGCTGCCGCTGGGTGGCTTTGTTAAATTGCAGGGCGAGCACGATGCGGCTGATCAGCCTGGTGATTATGGCGCAGCGACCTTTTGGCAAAAGACCAAGATCTTGCTGGCTGGCGTGACCGTCAACTGGTTAACTGCAGTGGTGCTCCTCACTGGCCTCGCCTGGGTGGGCTTGCCTAAGATGATCGACAACCAATTTTACCTACCAAGCGACGCAGTGGTGAGCAACCACCCAGTGCAGCTGGGCACACTTACTCCTGGCTTGCCCGCCGCCAAGGCAGGTCTCCGCCAGGGTGATGCAATTAGCCAACTGGCTGGGCAAACGGTGCGCAGCACGTCCGACCTCGCACACTTTGCCAGCCAGCACAAGGGCGAAACTGTGCCTGTGGTGTACTCCCGCGGTGATAAGCAAGCCACTGCCATGGTGGCGCTGCGCAGCGATAACCCTGACCGCAAAGGCTATTTGGGGGCAGAGCTCACCAAGCAGCAAGATACAATCCGTGCCACCTGGTCGGCACCGATTGTGGGTGTGGTGACAACAGCGCAGCTTACTAGAGTGACGCTCCAAGGCCTGGGTGATATGGTGGTAAATCTCGCCACCAGTCTGGTGCAGCAGTTTAGCAGCGACAGCGCGACGAGCCAGCAGGCCAAGCAAAACTTATCACAGGTGGGCAATGCCGTGGCTGGCCCGGTGGGGATCTTTGCCATTATCTTCCCAGCAGCGGGGCAGGCTGGCGTGGTGCATGTGCTGCTGCTGACGGCGATCATTGCGTTATCGCTGGCAGTGATGAATATCTTGCCCATCCCTGCGCTCGATGGTGGCCGCTGGACAGTGATGGCGATCTTCCGCCTGCTGCGCAAGCCACTTAGCAAGCAGATGGAAGAGAATATCCAAGCAGCTGGTTTCTTGTGTTTGCTGGGCTTGATTGTGCTCGTGACGATTGCTGATATAGGGAAGTTGGTGCACTGATGCAGGTTACGCAGTGTAGCAGGGCAGAGCGTTATCGTGGAGGGTTGCAGCGCAGGGAGCTATGGTTGCTCAATCGCGTAATGGTAATACATAAGGAACTCACTTCATGATACGTGTTGCTCTTCGGCCCAAAGCCGCTCACTCCTCCCAGCCCAAGACACCGCTCACACCACGCCAGCGCCTGCTGCGCGGTGCCTCGTGGCTCGGTTGGCCGCTGTGGGTCTGGCTGAGCTTTATGGGGGCGGGGTTACTCTGTAGTGCAGTACTCTACCTTCTCTTTCATGGCCAAGAGTCGGTGCCAGTCTTGCCGCTCATTATGATGCAAACGGCGGTCTATGTGGTGGCATTGGCGCTGCTGATTGGCCTGCCGTGGCTGGTGCAGCGCGCACGGCCCAAGATGCCAGCGAGCTTTCGCACCACCTGGCGCCAGCTTGGGTGGCGGCGCTCGCTGCAGTGGCGCGACTTTGGTTGGGCGCTGGTGGGCTTTATTATCTATATCGTGCTGTCGATGATCGCACTGGCGGCGGCCAAGCAGTGGCTGCCTGGCTTTGACGCGACTCAGGCACAGAACCTCGGCTACCAGCAGCTCTATGGCACAGAGCGCTTGCTCGCCTTTGCAATGTTGGTGGTGGTGGCACCGGTGGCCGAGGAGCTGGTGTTTCGCGGTTATTTGTATAGTAAGCTCCATGCTGCGCACATGCCACCATGGCTTATTACCGTAGTGGTGAGTGGGCTCTTTGGTTATGTGCATGGCCAGCTCAACGTTGGCATCGATGTGGCGATGCTCAGCGTGGTGCTGGTGGCGCTGCGCCATACGACTGGTACAATATGGCCCGGCATTCTCATTCATATGCTCAAGAATGCGATTGCATTTTTGGCGATGTTTGTCTTTATGGTGGGATGATAGGGAAGAACGAGCCGACTGACGAACTCAACCTAGAGATCTTATTTTTTGTCGATATCTTTTCTCCCGTATCAATCCTAGAACCCCTCTTTCTTGGCATCTCTCTACTGGCGCAGGAGCTCATCGAACAAGAAAATATCTGGAGGCCAGCAACCAAATATACGGAAAAGCACTATCATTCTATCTGGCCGGAACATTTTCGGTTCGGTGAGCGACTGCACCAGCGATGGTTTTTGAGATGAAATTATGAGCATTCAGCCTGGCTGTCTCATGCCGCTTTTGCCAATATTGTGTTACTATAAGAGAGATTATGCGATTATCACACACCTTCACCCGTACCCGCAAACAAGCCCCCGCCGATGAGGTGGCGCACAACGCCCAGCTGCTAATTCGCGCTGGCTACGTGCACAAGACGATGGCCGGCGTCTATTCCTATACGCCGCTGGGCCTGGCCGTGCTCGAGAATATCAAGCAGATTGTCCGCGAAGAAATGAACCGCATCAGCAGCCAAGAACTGCTGATGAGCACCCTGCAGCGCCAGGAGCTCTGGCAGGAGACTGGCCGCTGGAGCGATGAGCTGGTGGATGTGTGGTTCAAGTCGCACCTGCAGGATGGCACTGAGGTCGGCTTTGGCTGGACGCACGAGGAGCCGATTATCGAATTGCTGCGTAGCTACCTTAAGAGTTACAAAGACCTGCCCATTAGCGTCTACCAATTCCAGAACAAACTCCGCAACGAGCTGCGCGCCAAGAGCGGCATCATGCGTGGGCGTGAGTTTATCATGAAGGATATGTATAGCATCCACGCCAGCAAGGAAGACCTTGACGCCTACTACCAAGCGGTCATCGAGGCCTATAAGCGTTGCTATAACCGTTTTGGTCTGGGGGATGACACCTACGTCACCTTTGCCAGCGGCGGGGCCTTTACTAAGTTTAGCCACGAATTCCAGACGATTTGTGAGACAGGTGAGGACGATATTTTCATCGTGCCAAGTACGAATGTTGCCTACAACGCCGAAGTTGCACCGGTGCGTGCAACACCGAACCCGGATGCTGGTGCTGCCATGAAACCATTAGGCATGTTAGACGACGAAAATATCATCGGTGCGGAAGCACTGACGAAAGCGCTGGACATTCCGCGCACAGCTAGCACTAAGTCAATGTTGTACGATTCGCCAGATGGTATGTTGCTGGCGGTAGTACGGAGTGACTATGAAATTAACGAAGATAAGCTTAAGGCGGTGGCGAACGTATCGTGGCTGCGCCTAGCGGATGGTGAACAGATTAAGGCGACAACAGGGGCGAAGCTAGGCTTTGCTGGGCTATATAATCTACCAGAGAATGTGCGGCTGTTTGTTGATGATTCATGTGAAGATATGGTGAACTTTGAAACTGGTGCCAATAAAACTGGTCAGCATGCCTATAACGCTAACTGGGGCCGTGATATACCGCGACCAAGCGAGTTCGTCGAGATTAAACTTGCGAAAGAAGGTGATATTTCGCCTGAGACTGGCGAAGTCTACCAAAAACGTCGCACGGCTGAGGTGGGCAATATCTTCAACTTTGGTACCCAAAAATCAGAGGAGATGGGCCTGGTCTTTACCGGCGAGGATGGCCGCCAGCACCACGCCTACATGGGCAGCTACGGCATTGGCATCACCCGCGTGATGGGCGTGATTGTAGAGAAATTTGCTGACGACAAAGGCCTAGTGTGGCCAGAAGAAATAGCGCCAGCCCGCGTCCACTTGGTGCAGATTGGCAAGGAGTCGGTAGCGGCGGCAGATAAGCTTTATGATACACTGCAGCACGCTGGCATTACGGTGCTATACGACGACCGCGCCGCTCGTCCCGGGGAAAAATTTGCCGATGCAGAGCTACTCGGCATGCCAACCCGCGTCACGGTAAGCGACCGACTGCTTGAGGCAGAGGAGTGGGAGATCGTAGATCGCCGGACGGGCAAGCAGCAGCGCTTGACGACAAGCCAATTGCTTGCTACACTGGGTAACCATTGCGGAGCTTGTCGCACGGTATAGCCATGCCCCTGGCATGCCTCACCGACTTTGCAAGAAAGGAGTATGAAGATAATGAAAAAAACCTACCAGATTACTGATACTGGCCGCCAAGAGCTCGAGGCAGAGCTGGAGGAGCTGAAGGGTCGCCGCGGCGAAATTGCCGAGAAGATCGCTGAGGCTCGCGACTACGGCGACTTGAGTGAAAACGCCGAGTACGACAGCGCACGCGAAGAGCAAGGCGTGGTAGAGACGCGCATTGCCGAAATCGAGGAGATCTTGCTTAATGCCGAGCAGATTACTGCTCCAAGCACTGGTGCCATCCACCTAGGTAGTACTGTCTCTCTCGTCTCGGACACAGGGTTAGAAAAGACCTATACTGTGGTAGGTCCAGTTGAGGCTGATCCGCTGGAGAACAAGATCAGCGACGAATCGCCTCTTGGCCAAGCCTTGCTGGGCCACCGTGCAGGTGAGCAGGTGACGATCACCACCCCCAAGGGCGAGATCACCTACACTATCCAGCAGGTGCAATAAGTATATCTCACTATGAATAATAGGCCGAGCAGTATGCGCTGCTCGGTTTTTTGTTAGCACTGGCGTGGAGGGGGCGTATTTATCCGGCTCTTGGCGGCCTTAATGACCTATTCTCCGTGGCTAGTGCTTCGTCCGATGACATGAAACTATTATGAGTGACTAGTCTCTAATCTTGGCATGAGAAAGGCTAAATATATGAAAAATCTTGACATAGTAGAGTCTAGCTCACTGGAGATACAGAAGAACCATACCAAACCATAAGCAAATCACCATCATTGCGTTATTGTCGATGTTATGCTATGATAGGTAATCAACCATTAACAGCCCAAGGAGACCGACGATGGCTCGATACACGGCACAACACGCATATCGCCCTAGTAAGGGGCACGGACATAAGAGGCCAGCCTATGAGTATGATCAGCCGAAATCTCAGCACGATAAACCCTCAGTAGTGCGGCGGCTCACCGCGCTGACGGCAGCTGTGGCGGCGCTGATTGGTGGGGGTTATATTAGCTACCAGCACTACCAACCTAGCGAAAAAACCTCGGTTGCTGCAGCGCGGCCAACTTCTGGTGAGCTGGCGAAGTATACAGAGAGTCCCTTTGTGACCGATCCAGCCACTGACAAAACTCATTGTCGCGATAAAACCCGTCAAGAAATAACTGTGACAGCAGAGAACCCACAAACAACCATAACAAACCCTGATGGCAGCACAACACGACTCACTATGGTAAAATTCTCGACGGGCGAACAAGAACGGACGCAAGCGACACTGGTGTATTCATCGAATGCAAAGAGGGGGGAGCACCAGGTACCAATTGCCATTGCAACTGGCCCAAGCGAGACTGGCAAGGGTGGCTGGAATGTGACGACATCACCCGATATTGGGTACGCGGGCACGGACATACAGGCCTCGATGACTGCATCTGGCCCTGGTGAAACAGCAATTGCATGTGCACCGCTGACTACTTCTTCGCAATCAAAATAGGAGAGAGACTAGCTGCTAAGTGCCGCACTTCTCTAAGAACTTGGTAGAGTGGAGCGATTAGACTGTTGCCCTAGTCGACAACCATCCCATTCTTCGCTATAATAGCAAGCAATTATGGCGACATTACAAGACTACCGAGACGAACGATTACGAAAATTAACTGCTTTGCGCGAGCTAGGCATCGACCCTTACCCAGCACACACTGAGCGCACACACGACTGTGCGACAGTGGTGATGCAGTACGACGAACTGGCTGGCCAGAAGGTGACGGTGGCTGGGCGCGTGGTGTCTATCCGCAGTTTTGGCAAATTGGCCTTCATCAAGCTGCAAGACGCGAGCGGCGAAGTGCAGCTCTATCTGCAGCGCGACACAATGGCCGAGCTCGACGCTCCGCGCGGTATCCTGGGTATGAAGCAGCTGCGGCTGCTTGATACGGGCGACTTTGTCGAGGCAACGGGCACGGTGCTGCGGACGAAGACGGGTGAGATTTCGGTTGGGGTACGTGAGCTGCGGCTGCTCACCAAAGCCCTGCGGCCACTGCCAGAAAAGCTCGAGAATAAAGAAGAGCGTTTTCGCCGCCGCTATGTGGATATGAATGTTAACCCAGCGGTGCGTCAGCGCTTTTATCGCCGCAGCGTGTTTTGGCAGGCGACGCGCGATTACCTCAACCAACACGGCTTTACTGAGGTCAACGTGCCGGTGCTGGAGCACACCACCGGTGGGGCGGATGCCAACCCGTTTGTGACCCACATGGACGCGCTGGACGGCCAGCAGTTTTACCTGCGGATTAGCCACGAGCTGCCGCTCAAGCGCCTGCTGGGCGCGGGGTTCGAGAAGGTCTACGATATTGGCCCGCGCTTTCGCAACGAGAATTATTCTGATGAGCACCTGCCCGAGCATATCGCCATGGAGTGGTACGCCGCCTATTGGGACTGGCAGCGAGGCATGCGCTTTATGGAAGACATGTACAAGTATGTGCTGGAGCGAACCTTTGGCACGCTGCAGTTTACCCTGGGCGAGTTTGAGGTGGATATGAGTGGCCAGTGGCAGGTGTGGGATTATGCCGAGGTGATTCACAAGCACTACGGGATTGATGTGTATAATACCACGATTGAGGAAGTCGCTGCTAAGCTGAAAGAACATGGCCTGGAGGTAGAGAAGACTGATTCCATCCCGCGCGGCATCGATAAGCTGTGGAAGAATATCCGCAAGACGGTGGCTGGGCCGGTCTGGCTGGTTAATACGCCCAAGTTTATCAGCCCGCTCTCTAAAACCAACCCGGATAACCCGCAGACGGTGGAGCGTTTCCAGCCGGTGATTGCCGGCAGCGAGCTTGGCAATGGTTTTAGTGAGCTGAATGACCCGATCGACCAGCTGAACCGCTTTGTGGAGCAGCAGCAGATGCGCGACGCTGGCGACGAGGAAGCGATGATGCTGGATATCGACTTTGTGGAGATGCTAGAATACGGCATGCCGCCGGCCTGCGGCTGGGGCTTTAGCGAGCGCGTCTTCTGGATTTTTGAAGGCGTCACAGCGCGCGAAGGCGTGCCATTCCCACAGCTCAAAAGCGACATCGACGAGACGACGCGGGCGGTATACCCAGATATTCAATTATAGCCAAGGGGATGGTGTTTGGCTAGCAAGAAATTATCTCGTGAGAAGGTACGGAAGGCTGGGAAAGTCCTAGTTCATAGTAGCCCAGGTACTATTGAATATGATCAAGCACTTGAGATTGCGCAACAGTGGCGTTTAGCACACGTCTATCCGATCAATACATTCCAAGCTCGATTACGTCATATAGCAAAGAATATACCAGGATCTATCGTTGCACAGCGATTAAAGCGTATGCCAACGATTATTGATAAGTTAGATAGATATCCAGATATGCAACTCTCTACCATGCAAGATATAGGTGGGGTGAGGATAATTGTTCCAACTATTACAGCGGTTTGGGACGTGGTATCGCAATATGAAAATGCCCCACGTTTTACGCATGAGCTAGAGAGAAAAAGAGACTACATAACAACACCAAAATCGGATGGATATAGAGGCGTTCATTTGGTCTATAAATATAACAATACACTCGCTCGGACGCAAGAAGCTAAAGACTGTAAAGGATTGCGGGTAGAGGTGCAAATAAGAACACAAGAGCAGCACATTTGGTCTACAGCAGTGGAGACGATAGGTATGGTCTTGCACGAGCCATTAAAGACGCGTGGTGGTAATGAGGATTGGGAAGAGTTCTTTGCATTGATGTCGTCGGCAGTCGCTATAGTTGAGCAGCAAAATGTATTGGAGCAGCACAAATATTTGCGACCTGTAGACATATACAGAGCTCTCGCAAAAAAGGCTGCAATAATAAATGCTATAGATATAATGAAAGGTTATAACCTCGCAGCGAAAGAGATTCAGGATAATCAGAGAAAAAATAGAAGTTACTATCATATCATAGAGCTCAATATAGATCGCAAAGTCGTTACAATTAGAGCTTTTAGTGAAAAGGAACAAATAGAGGCACTACAAGAGTATAGTCGTCTTGAGCAAGCAACGCAGGGTGATCTAGCAAAGAATGTGGTTCTTGTCTCTATGAGTGAGCTAAACAAGCTACAAGAAGCATATCCAAACTATTTCTTAAGGATGGAAGCTTTTTTGAGAAGACTTGAGGCTATTATTGACTCAGTAGCCTAGATTAGTTATTATAGCTCTATGACAATTGCTCAATTCAAAAAGAGAATCAAGCAGTCTCTCTCAGATAATAAACCTCTGATGAAACAGTAGGGCTTTTAAAATTGTTTAATTAAAAGTAAGCTTCGTGCCTATGTATTTCACTGGTGGTTGGTTTCTTGCAGTGAGCTAACCCGATACACTTGGTGGCCGTGGTGGACTGCTTGGCGTGGCTCGTGGTGATGCATGGTGCGCGGTGCCATTCTGGACGGCGATGGACGTGCCGCGGCTGGGTGCTGTGCCAGGGCGGCGTGGCGGCGGGGTAGTGGTGCGCGGTGGGGCGCTCATTGCGAGGCCGCCCAGGCCGCTGGCTGAGCCGCTTGGAGGTGGTGGACTACTGCTTGGCGGAGGCGTACCGCTACCACCACTCGGGCTTGGTGGCCCACCAGGAGGGGTGTTGCTATCTTTGCTACCTAGCTGCGTGGTGGCAGTATTCTTGGCACGATAACGCCGGATAAGGTAGAGGATGAGCGCAGCAATGCCAACCAAGAGAGCAAGCAGCGAGATAAGGATGAAGACCCACAGTGGCTTATCTTCGCCAGCGAGGAATTTGTCTAGCGTGACCTTGCCGATGTGGCGCACCATTGGTGGCTGCTTCTTCTCGTCGGGCTTTTTGTCGGTGCGGCATTCTGACCAAATGGCGTCGGGGTAGGCAGTAGCCAGCAAGTACCAAGCAGTAGAGGCTACGGAGTAAGCATTCGTCATTTGGTTCGCTTCGTCGACATTAGTGACGTAGGGCCAGGCACCATTAGCTCCCTGAGATGGGTACGTTCGCTGGGCGCTAGCAGCAACTTCGTCTTTGTTGCCCGCGACGTTGTAGGCCTGGGTGACACCGAATGTCCCTTCGAACCAGACGGTGGGGGTGTACGTGCCAGTGAGGTATGGGGTGTAACCCTGAGACCCGGCGCGGCTCATGGCAAAGTTGCGTGTGTAGGCTAGCGAGACCTTGGCTTTGTCGTACTCGCCGATTGCGTTGAGGAAAATAGAGCCCCAGCTGGAGGTGTCCAGCGCTTTGGCATGGTCGTCAAGTCCTTGGTCGAAGCGATTCTCGGCTTTATTCCACAGTTTCTCCATAATGACTTTGGCCAGGCTGTCGGCCTCTTGGCGGTAGCTGGCGTCGCCGTAGACTTGCGAGGCTCGCTCGTACACATGCCAGAGGTCGGTATTGTGCTCAGTGGAGTGCCAGGCGATCTCAAACTGCTTGTTGTTGTCATCGTCATTGATATTTGTGCCACCGCGGTAGAGGCCAGCACCGGGGCCGGATGTGCTTTTCTTAGTCTTGACCCAGGCCAGGGCAGAGCGCACCATGCTGCTAACGCCATTGATATCACCAAACTTCTCTTGGTAGCGGATGAGCGCATAGAGAACGAAGGCTACTCCGCCAGTATAATAGCGTGCCTGCTGGTTACTGGGGTCGAGCTGGTGGGCGCTGGAGGGGAAGGCACCACGCGACCGACCGGATTTGATCTGGATGGTCTTGAAGCCATTGACGAGCTGGTCTGCCATCGCTTTGTCGCCCGCACCAACCGCCACGAGCAGTGCCAGCGACTGATCGTACATAAATGAATAGTGCACGCGATGAGTGCCATAGCCATCCTGGCCAGGCGAGAACTCGTACGAGCGGATCAGCCCCGCCAGCTGTGGCTGGAAGTACTCAGCGAGGATCTTGTTGCTGCGCGTATCCACCAGACGCAGCATCTTGTGACCCTTCTCGGTGCCGGGGAAGCTAAAGGTGCGATTGGTGTTGGCGGCTTGCTTGGCAACGAGGTAGGTTTGGTCGGTGATGACGTATGATTGGATCTCGACATTTTGGTACTCAGTGACGCGTGGCCAGCTCTCGCCGAGGGGTTGACCGCTACTGGCATCGTAGAGACGGAAGCGCCACTCACCACCAATACTGCCATCGACTGGTGAGAGGTCGAGTGTCCAGCTGCCATCGCCCTGCACTTGGGCAGGAGTAACCTTGCCTTGCTCATACTCGGCGTCGGTAGCGCGGAAGGCCTTGACAACGCGGCTCCCGCCAGTGGGTGCTTTGCCCGAGACTTTGCCACGGTAGTTACTCGGCACAGATGATGGTGAGGTGACAGAGAGAGGCGTGGGGTTGCCAGTGGCATAGCTGCCACTGTTCTTGAGCTGGAATGAGCCCTTTATCTCGCCAGTGTAGTCAGTGCCGTACTGCTTGGCGGCGGTGATGGTACTGCCATCGCCAGCGTTGCGGATGGGCTGCATGAGGCCGCGAAGGTTGGCGAGGGCCTTAGCAGCGCGGGCTTTGTCGGTCGGGGAGCTCAGCGCTGTAGTCTTAAAGCGCATCGTGTTAGGATCGCAGATGTCGGGCTTATTATCTTTTTTGGTGGATGAATTGGAGCCAGAATTAGTAGCGGGCTCGGCCATTGCCACCTGATGTAGCTGCATAAAGCCAACTCCTAGCGCTACCACTGCTGCCACACCTGCAAACCGAAAATGCGTCCAATATCGTCTCACTTCTGCTATACTCCTCACCTCGCCGATTAGCCGTTGGGTATTGCCTGTGAGTATAGCATAACCATTTGCAATATCACAGCATAAGCGGTATAGCTTAAACAGATATTAACAGGGGTGGAAGGAAGTGATTGGCGGGGATATTTGATGGTGTACGAGAGCGATTTGGTGAGTAGTCTGAACTATGCTCAATCAAGAGAACATGACAGGCTGTGGTAAGCTGAGAGATTCAGATGTTGTCAAACGGATCGGCGATTTTTGAGCGATGCTCGCGTTTGACATTCCTCGCCGCATGGCGCACAATCGATGTATGAGAATGACATGCGTTATATCTGCAATTGGTGTCTGCTTGGTGCTGCTGGGCACCGCGCTCGGGGCAGTGCCAATGCAGGCCGATACGTCGGTACGAGCCTATTCATCATCGAGCAGTAGTAAAGATAATTTCACCATTACCAAATATGCGGTCGATATGGAGCTCGGGCGCGACAGCGAGCAGCGCTCCACCCTCAAGACCAAGCTCACCATTACAGCAAACTTCCCACCAGAGCAGAACCACGGCCTCGCGCCAGAGTTCGTTACGCAGTACAAGGGCCACCACACGAGCTTTGCGCTTGGCTCGGTGCAGGATGAGCATGGTAATGATTATGAATATAGTTGGTCGGGCGATACCCTGCGCATTGGCAACAAAGATACGTACGTCTCGGGCAGTAAGACATATGTCATTACCTACACCCAGCGCGATGTGACGTGGAACTATGGCGACACACAGAAAAATGAATTCTACTGGGATGTGATTGGCACATCGTGGCGCGTGCCCATTAGTAATGCCACCGCCACGCTCAAGCTGAGCCCCGAGCTTGCCGCCATCAGCCGGACGACGCCGCAATGCTACACTGGCAAGCAGGGGAGCCGCACCACCTGCACCGTCACATCACCGAGCGTCGACACCATAACTGCCTCGGTGGGTTACCTTGCGCCATATGCTGGCATGACGCTAGCAGTGGGCTTCCCGCAGGGGACCTTTGCGGAATATAAAAAGACGCCGGGGGAGGTGTTTCAAGAGCGGCTGGAGGCGCTTCTCCCACTTATATTCTTTGTGAGTATGCTGGTGCTGGGGCTTGCCTCGAGCCTGGTGTATTGGCTCTATCAGCGGACGATTGGCCGGAGCAAGGAGCTGGGGACGATTGTGCCAGAATATCTGCCACCCCCGAGCACAAGTGTGACAACAGCGGCAGAGATCGTGCGGCCATTCCGGATGGTGAAGGGCTCAGCTATGGCAGCGCAGATGATCGACTGGGCGGTGCGGCACTACATTCGTTTGATCGAGGTCAAGCCCAAGACGTTCTTCTCACGGGCGCAGTACGAGCTTGAAGTCGTCAAGGATGTCAGCAGCCTCCACCCCGAGGAGCAAGAGATCCTGGGCGATATCTTTGGTCACCTGCCTGCGGTGGGAGAGCGCATCAACCTCAAGACGCTGCGCAACAATACCTCCTACGCCTTCCGCCTGAGTGATAATGCCAAGAAGCTCGATAATCTCATCGACCACACATATAAGTTGCGCGACACAAGCCGGAAGGGCACACGGGGTTTTCGCATCTTTGCGGGTGTGCTAGGTGCCTTAGTGCTGGTGCTGTGTGCAGCTACGATGTTTGTGCCGTTCCTCAGCGGGCTGCAATTCCTCTTCTTCCCAGGGGTCTTTATTGTGATTATCATTGGCAAGCTAGGCTTTGCTAAGCCACTGTCGGACAAAGGGCTGGCATTGCGCCGCTACCTACTGGGGCTCAAGATGTATATCCGCTACGCCGAGGCCGACCGTCTACATTTACTGCAGAGCCCTGAGACCGCCGAAAAAGTTGATATTGGTGACCACGCTCAGCTTGTCAAACTCTACGAGCGGGTCTTGCCCTATGCTGTGCTCTTTGGCCAAGAGAAGCAGTGGAGCCAGCAGCTGGGGCAGTACTATGAGGAAGTAGGCACGCAGCCCGATTGGTATACTGGCCAAAGTGCCTTCAATGCAGCAATGTTTGTCTCGAGTATGAGTAGCCTGTCGAGCTCTACCTCTGTGGGCTCGAGCGACTTCTCGTCGTCGAGTGGAGGCTCGACTGGTGGTGGCTTCTCTGGCGGCGGCGGAGGCGGCGGAGGTGGCGGCGGGTGGTAAAGCCTCCTGCTTTGCTTGCTTCAGTGCGCATCTATTGTTCAGTCTTTCTTCTGCAAAAAACAAAGAAGCGGCCATTCTCTCGTCGTGGTCGCTTCTGAGTGTAAGAACGAAAATAGATCGGCCACGAACATAGCCCACCAACCATGCTCAAATTGAACCCGGATGTATCTCAACCCGAGAGTACACTTAAGGCACTACGATCAGATTGAGACATGGTTTAGTGAGCTATGTTGATGGGCTATTTGCCCTGACTGTGACGCTTCTTGCGCCATCTTCTGATATCCCAGAGTGTCCACATAAGGTGGAAGCTACAGAGGCCTCCGACTATGACTGTCGTAATGAGAGTCATCTCAAGCGGCTGCAGTATGTCAATGCTCTCATGGCACCATAGAATGACGCCTGAGACAATTGTCACAGCAAGACTCAGAAACATATAGCATCTGAGTGCTTTATGCCACCTGTGTTCTTCCATGACTCTGCTAGCAGCTAGCAAAATAGAGCAGGACACTATTGCTCCGATTATAATAATCAAAGACCACATCTCTGGTTTCATCTTTCTCACCTCCTTCCGTAAGGTGAGCTCAAAGCCAGGAGCGACTTTTTGCTCCAAGACAGACTTTGAGCAAAAAGTTAATATATATCAATATATGAACCCTGTGTCAAATTTTGCCAGCTCGAGTCCCAAAATCTCACTGTCAACAATCGTGCGTGGCTTTTAGATACAAACTGGCGTGATCACTATTTTTTATTTCCGGCTTGGTGCTTTGTGGCGAACTTGGTATACTTGGTACAAGACATAAGGAACGAACATCATGGATTGGCTTCATATTATTATTCTTGGCATTGTCGAGGGAATTACTGAGTTTTTGCCCATCTCGAGTACGGGCCACTTGATGCTGGCAGAGAAGTTGCTAGGCTACTCGGTGAGTGACCCGGGGCTTGTCGCCTTTACGGCGGTAGTGCAGATTGGGGCGATTGCTGCGGCGATTGTTTATTTCTGGCAGGACATTTGGCGCATTGCCTCGGCGTGGTGTGCTGGCGTGGTGAACCCGCGGGCGCGGACGTTTCACTACCGAATGGGGTGGTATATCATCATTGGTTCGCTGCCGATTGCAGTGGTTGGTTTACTTCTTAAGGATACGATTGAGACAGTACTGCGTGGCCTGTGGTTTGTCGCGGCTGGGCTGATGATTTGGAGTGTTGTACTGTTTTTGGCCGACCGCCGAGGACGTGAGACACGCCATGAGCGCAACCTCACCTGGCGCGATGCTATGGCAATGGGCCTGATGCAGTGTTTGTCACTCATCCCGGGGGTGTCGCGTTCGGGGGCGACGATTGCCTCGGGATTGTTCCGCGATATCGACCGCACGACTGCCACACGGATGAGCTTCTTCCTGGGGATTCCGGCATTGATGGCAGCTGGTGGGTTGGAGGCCATCACACAGTCGCACCAGATTGGCCGCTTGATTGGTTGGCCACAGATGATACTGGGGATTATCATATCCTTTGTGGTGGGATATGTGGCAATCTCGTGGCTACTGCGCTTTGTTTCGAGCAATTCATTTGATAAGTTTGTCGGCTATCGCTTGGCGCTTGGCACGTTGCTCATCATCCTACTCGCGGTAGGCGCGTTAGCACCAGTGTAATTTCTCCGTAGCTTGTTTTTATATTTATCTCACATCCTATTGAGCGGGGAGTGACAGTTTACACGCAAGAATATTTTTTCGACCCAGCCTTGTTCTGAAGCGTGAGAAAAAACTCCACGATCGTTGTCCACCTAGTTTGCTCTCACTAGGTGATTGCGGTATAATTGCTATTAACATTAGCAGCTTATGGAGGCGCAATGATCGAAATAAAAAATATTACAAAAGTCTACGGCAAGAAGAAAAACACCTTCACCGCTCTCAAGGACGTAAGTCTTGCAATCGAGGAGGGGTCGAGCGTGGCAGTGCTAGGCAAGTCGGGCTCGGGCAAGTCCACGTTGATGCATGCCATAGCTGGCCTGGATAAGCCGCAGCAGGGCGAGGTGATCATTAACGGTGAGGATATCTTGCGGCTCAAGCGCAAGGCGACCGACCGCTTTCGAGCGCGGACGATGGGCTTCATCTTCCAGAGTTTCTTTGTGGAGGGTGGCGAGAGCTGCTATGACAATGTGAGTCTGTCGCTCGAGACCGCAGGTGTGCCGCGCAGTAAGCGCAAGCGGCGTATCGTAGCGGCGCTCGAGGCAGTTGGCCTGGAGGATAAGATCAAAGCGCGGGCTAAAGACCTTAGTGGTGGGCAAAAGCAGCGCTTGGCGATCGCTCGGGCAATTGCTGCTGAGCCGCAGATTCTCTTTGCCGACGAGCCAACAGGCAACCTCGACTCAGCAACTTCTGCAGTGGTGGAAGACCTGCTCTTTCGTTATGTCAAGGAGCATGGTGCCACGCTCATCATCGTCACACACGACGAGGATCTAGCGCAGCGCTGCCAGCGTATTATTCGTATCAAAGATGGTGTGATTGATCACGACAGCGCTACAGATAAAACGGTAGCTTCTCCCAAGGCTAAAAAAGCGCCAACTCGTCGCTCAGCCAAAGCCACAGCAACTACCACGCAGCCTAAGAAAACGGCGAAAAAAGCCGCAAGTGCTACTGCAAAAGCCAAATCTACAACCACCAAGCCAACAACAAGGAGGGCAGACTAACCATGAAGACGACTGATATCATTCGCCGCGCTGGCCGCAACTTGCGCCGAGCCAAGATGCGTACCCTGCTTACCAGTATCGCTATCGCGGTGGGCGGCTTCGCTATTATGGCGAGCCTAATGGCGGGCGAGGGTGCACGCCAGTATATTGACCGGCTGATTAGCAGCAATATTGATGCCAAGGCGGTATATGTCGTCAAAGATAAGCGACTCATCGGCGCACAATCGGGCCAGCAGGCTGACCTGCGTGAGTATAATCCTGATAGCATCAACCGCTATGGTAATGATTATAAAGCCCTAACCCAAAAAGACATTGACAAGCTCACGGCGCGTACTGACCTCGAGAAAGTGAGGCCAGTCTATCAGCTCCAGCCCAAATATGTAAGCTTTGCAGCCAAGAAAGACAAGAAATACAGCAGTGATGTGAGCGTCTTTGATGGTGCTCTCGCGGCCGAAGTCGTGGCGGGTAAGCAGCTTGGCAAGGGTATTGAGCTCACGACTGATGAAGCCGTTATACCTGAGAGCTATGCCGAGACGCTCGGGCAATCGCCTGCTCAAATGGTGGGTAAGCAGCTGACTGTCACAGTGGTGCAGACGCCGCAGAAGATTGATGAAGCAACGCTTGGCCAGGTCTTTGCTGAGAAGGGGCAGGCTGGGGTGAATGAGCTGATTAATGGTAAGGAATTGCACAAGACCTTTAATATTGCGGCTGTGACGCGCAAATCGGCCGACCAAACCCAAGCAATGCGTGGCATTGGTATTAATGCTAAGGTAGCTCGCGAGCTGAGTGACTACAGTACCAAGGGCACGAGTCAATACCAAAAGTACATGTCTGCCACTGCAGTTGCCAAGCAGGATGCCGAAGCCGCCAAGAAATCCCTCGAGCAGGATGGTTACGCTGTAGCCACTGCCAAGGATCTGCAGCAGACACTCTTTCGCTTTGTTGATATCTTGCAGGCGATTGTGCTGTGCTTTGGTGCGCTGGCGCTAATAGTGAGTATTTTTGGCATCGTCAACACGCAGTACATCTCGGTGCTGGAGCGGACGCAGCAGATTGGCCTAATGAAGGCGCTGGGAGCGAGCCGGCGCGATATTGGCCGCTTGTTCCGCTACGAGGCAGCCTGGGTAGGCCTGCTGGGCGGTGCGCTGGGTGTGCTGGGCGCGTGGGGTGTTGGCATAGCGCTCAACCCAGTTATCTCAGAGAAGCTCCACTTTGGTGATCATAAACTCCTTGTCTTTGTGCCAGAGCATGCTGCTGCGGTAGTGGTTGGCCTGATGCTGGTAGCGATCATTGCTGGCTGGCTGCCAAGCCGCAAGGCTGCGAAGCTTGACCCAATCGAAGCGCTGCGTACAGAGTAAACTGCGTCGATACGAAGAGCCAAAACCCGCTTTGCTGGATAGGTAAAGCGGGTTTTATGTGCTTGTGCTTAGCTGGATCTTAAAATACGAATTATCTCAAAAGTTCGTGGTAGTATAGAGGATTCAAACACGAACAAATTGCCATTACGCTTGGCGTGGTATCTGATATAATATAGTTATGTTAGATATTCGTTATATTCGCGCGCATGCCGACGAGGTGCAGGCAGCGGCGCGCCATAAGGGCTATAAGGTGTCCATCGCCGAGCTGCTGGCGTTGGATGATCAGCGTCGTGAGCTTCAGCAGCAGGTCGATGCCGTGCGCACGCAGCGCAACAAGATAGCCGCCCAAATGAAGGGTGGTAAGCCTAGCCCAGAACTGGTGGCGCAGGGTAAGGCGCTCAAAGCTGAGATCGCGACGCTGAGAGAAGAGATGTACACCATAGAGAAAAACTATTTAGCTCAGCTAAGAGCAGTGCCAAATATCACCCTGCCAGACGTGCCACTGGGTGGCGAAGACGACAGTGTGGAGATTAAGCGATGGGGAGAGCGGCGCTCATCGGCGCAAGATCACCTCGACTTTGCCACAAGCCGAGGCTGGCTCGACTTCGAGCGTGGTGCCAAGGTGGCTGGCACGAAGTTTTATTATGTGCTGGGCGACCTAATGCTGCTCGAGAATGCCATTTACCAATACGCTCTTAACTTCCTTGTGGGCAAAGGCTTCCACCCTATGACAGTACCGCACATGGTGAATGGCCGCGTGGCACGTGGTTCGGGCTTTGCACCCAAGAGCGACAAGGAGAGCAACGAGTACTTTATCGAAGGCAAAGACACGATGCTGATCGGCACGGCCGAGGCACCACTGACAGGCTTCCATGCCGATGAGATCCTAAGCGAAAAGGACTTGCCGCTCCTCTACGCTGGCTACAGCCCCTGCTACCGCAAAGAGGCTGGCGCTGCCGGGAAGTTTAGCCGCGGGCTGTTCCGGGTGCATCAATTCAACAAATTAGAGATGTATATCTATTGCTTGCCCGAGCAGTCGGCTCAGATGCACGAGAAAATCCTCGCGCTGGAGGAGGAGATTTGGCAGAGCCTCGGTGTGCCGTACCGCGTGGTGAATATTGCGGCGGGAGATTTAGGTGCGCCAGCTGCCAAGAAGTACGACATCGAGTACTGGTCGCCTGTTGATGGCGCTTACCGCGAGCTTACCAGCTGCAGCAACTGCACTGACTTCCAGGCGCGCAACCTCAGTATTTGTGTCTACCGGGCCAATGGATCACTCCAAATAGTACACACTCTCAATGGTACAGCAGTAAGCTTGGCTCGTGCACTGGTAGCGATTATCGAGAATTATCAAACAGCAGATGGTAAGCTCCGTGTGCCAGCGGTGCTGCAGCCATATCTGAACAACAGGGAGGTACTCTAGATGGGGCGCACAATCAGAAAAATGAGCCGCAAAGGCTATGCCAAAGTTGCCAAGCCGCTTCTCTTCCGGCGACAGCCCGATGCAGCACACCAGTCGATGCTCTGGACGGCGAGGGCACTGCATGCCATCCGGGGCGAGCAGCTCCTCAGTGGCTGGCGCTATAAGAATCCTCGCCTCGAGCAGACTATTCTTGGCCTCAACTTTGTTAATCCCATCGGTCTGTCTGCTGGGCTGGATAAAGATTTTGATCTGCCCCCTGTGGCAAAGAAAATCGGTTGCGGCTTTGAGATTGGCGGTTCGGTAACGGCCGTGCCTTGTGAGGGTAACCCCAAGCCGTGGTTTCGTCGCTTGGCTAGTGAACAGTCGATCGTCGTCAATGTTGGCCTGGCCAATCGCGGCGTCGCCAAGGCGATCGAGCAGATTCGTAGCTACTCACCACGGGTCTGGCGCGACTTTCCGCTCAGTGTATCCGTAGCCAAGACAAATAGCCCCAAGCAAGTCCGCCCCAAGCAAGCAATTGCCGACTACTGCGACAGCCTTCGCCAGCTTGAAGCAGCTGGTTGCGCACCACTGTACGAGATTAACATCTCCTGCCCTAATGCTTATGGCGGCGAGCCCTTCACCACGCCCGCTCGCCTCAAGAAACTTCTCACTGCGGTGGATGAGCTGAAGCTTTCGCGCCCCGTCTTTATCAAAATGCCGACGGACAAGACGTGGACGCAGTTTGCCAAGCTCCTCTCCATTATCGACAAGCATAATGTGGCGGGCCTGACGATCGGCAACCTTGTCAAAGATCGCAGCAAGCTCACTGACCCAAGTGTCTTGCCTGACGACACTCCCGGTAGCCTTAGCGGCCGGCCAGCTCAGGCCATTACCACGCGGCTTATCCATAAGACGTATGCACTGTATGGTGACCGTTTTGTCATCATTGGTGTGGGCGGTGTCTTTACAGCGGAAGATGCGTACGAAAAGATTCGGGCTGGCGCGAGCCTAGTTGCGCTGGTGACGGCGCTGATGTTTGAAGGACCACAGGTCGTGGGCGATATCAACGAAGGCTTGGTGGAGCTGCTCGACCGAGACGACTATGTCTCTATTAGCGAAGCAATCGGTGCAGCACACCGTAAGTAGGGAAGCGCCAGTGGCGTCCGAAGCAAACGGCTTGCGAGATTAAAGCGCTTTGTTTCTTTTCGCGTCTCCTCCAGCGCTAGAGCTGAAGTCGATTATAACAATCGATTCGTTACTCTATTTGAATAAAGTAGAAAGAAGGGGGACTGGTGCTAAGGAGTGGAGCTGTGAAATTAAGCTCGCAGCCATTTGACATTACCCATAATATGCTGCATCATAGGACGAGGATATTGCAACAAAGGAGCAAGAATGAACGAACATCAGCCAGCAAGAGATCCAGGAAGCGGAGAACGGCAAGACCCATCAGGGCTGGCAGATCAGCTGCAAGAAGAGCTCAGCTGTATCTTAACGGAAAGACCCTTCGAGTATGCATGGTGGAGGCAGAGTGCATTGCAGGAGCGTCGTATCCAAACCAACCCAGAACTCAGCAAAGATGGTGAAACCAACGCCACCGAGCGTACTATATTCTTGACAGGCCGCAAGCGCGAGCGTATAGCGGTATTTGGCGTTGTGCCCGATAGTCTACCAGTTGTTTCGGGCCCGACTGTCGCTATTATGGCGCCTGATAGTAATGATTGGGTAGTGTATCGCTGTGGGGCGGATGCCAACGATAAATGGCAGGTCGTGCGCATCCACGGCGCAGGCACCGAGCAGTACAACGGTGGAGAAGAATACACCTTCTTCCAGCCCATAGAGGGCGATAGCCAGCAGCATCCCTCGCACAAGGATGCCGACGCACAAGAGCTGAGAGACCTGATGAAGTTGATAGATACGTCACACTGCCGCACAGAGACACCACCTAAGAGCAAAGAGACTGAAGCCTTGCTCGACTAGATTAAAAAGCTGCGAAAAGAGGCGGCCTATCAGCTAAGCTCGCTAGCCAAACGTCTCTACCTGCGCTGATAATTTGCCCACAACAACCCCTGTTTTCTCCTCAACCATGCTATACTATAAGCACAAGTTGCTAACACGAAAGGGGTCAGCATGATCGCAAACATCGACATTACCGGTATTGGCAAATACTCGCCAGACGAGCCAACCAAAAAATACATCCGCAAGAAGATCGGTGCGCTCGACCGCATGGTGTCGCGCCACGCCCGCAAGACTGTGAGCGCGATGGTGCGCATCGAGGAGATTAATGGCGAGCATGGCAATAAGTATGAGGTAGAGGTGGTCATTACCGTGCCAGACCAAACCATCAAGGCCAAAGACTCCACACTCAACGTTCTGGCCGCCACTGATATTGTCGAGCGCAAACTCGCTGGCCAGCTGCGCAAATATAAGCAAAACCAGCTGCCACACCTTGGTCGCCGTGGCCTTCTCGCTCGCTTCAAGCGTAGCTTCGAGCGCGAGCAGGATCATCCTGCGGAGTAGGCGATAGGTATGCAAGAGTTAAGAGGCTGATATCGGTTGGGCATCGGCCTCTTGCTCATACTTTGTGCGGGCCACCCTTCCCAAACGGCCGCAAACCCGGTATAATGAGGGGAGTTTTTTGAATTGAATGGCCGCTTAGAGAGGAAAGCGAGGGAAGTTTGACACCATGGCAACAACACAGCAAAAAGCACTGACGAAGATTTTTGGCGATCCGCAGAAGCGGATCTTGAAGCGTCTGCAGAAGAAGGTAGACGAGATCAACAAGCTCGGGCCTAAATATAAGGCGCTCTCGGATGAGGAATTAGCCAAGCAAACAGAGGTCCTTAAGCAGCGCCTACACAAGAAAGGTACGACGCTTGATACTATCCTGCCTGATGCCTTTGCAGTAGTGCGCGAGATGGCCAATCGAGTGATTGGTGAGCGGCACTATGATGTGCAGCTGATTGGCTCGATGGTGCTACACGAAGGCAACGTGGCTGAACTCAAGACTGGTGAAGGCAAGACCTTGATGTCCACGCTGGCAGCATACCTCAATGCGCTCGAGGGCAAGGGTGTGCACATCGTGACCGTCAACGACTACTTGGCGCAGCGTGACGCTGGCTGGATGGGGCAGATCTACAGCGCTCTGGGCATTAGCACTGGTGTGATCATTAACGAAGCGTCCTTCCTCTACGATGGTACGTATACCAACGAGAACCATACTGACCCACGTATGCAAAAGCTCCGCCCCTGTACACGGCGCGAGGCCTATGAGGCAGACATTACCTATGGGACAAACAACGAGTTTGGCTTCGACTACCTGCGCGATAATATGGTCAATGAGATTAGCCTGGTGCGTCAGCGCGAGCTCAACTTTGCCATTGTAGACGAGGTGGATTCTATCTTGATCGATGAAGCGCGCACTCCACTCATCATTAGTGCGCCTGCGGCTGAGAACCCTGATAGCTACTACCAGTTTGCCAAGATTGCTGCCAAGCTTGTGCCAGAGGACTACCGTCTCGACGAAAAGCACACCAGTGTGGCCCTGACAGATAGTGGTATCGATAAGGTACAGAAACTCCTTGGTATAAAAAATTTGTACACCCCTGAGTATGTTCGCAGTGTCTACCATATCAACCAAGCTCTGCGCGCCCAGACGCTCTTCCATCGTGACAAAAACTATGTGGTGACCAATGATGGCGAGGTGATCATTGTCGATGAGCACACTGGCCGCCTCAAGATCGGCAACCGCTACAACGAAGGCCTCCACCAGGCGATCGAAGCGAAAGAAGGCGTGCCTGTTCAGCAAGAGAGCATGACGCTGGCAACTATTTCCTTCCAGAATTTCTTCCGCTTATATAAGAAGCTCAGTGGTATGACTGGTACGGCCTTTACTGAGGCAGAGGAGTTTCAGCAGATCTATAGCCTGGATGTGGTGGTAGTGCCGCCCAACAAGCCGATTACCCGCAAAGACCACCAAGATCTTATTTACAAAACCGAGAAAGCTAAGCTCAAAGCCGTGGCAGCCGCCATCAAGAAGTACCATGAGCAAGGCCGGCCGGTACTGGTGGGGTCGGGCTCGATTGCTAAGAATGAGCTGATCGCCCAGTGGCTAGACAAAGCGGGCATTACATATGAGATCCTCAATGCTAAGAATAATGAGCGTGAGGCCGAGATTGTAGCACACGCTGGTGAGAAGGGCGCTGTGACGCTAGCGACAAACATCGCGGGGCGTGGCACAGACATCAAGCTTGGGCCGGGCGTGAAGGAACTTGGTGGCTTGGTGGTGATCGGCAGCGAGCGGCATGAGTCGCGCCGGATCGACAACCAGCTGCGTGGCCGTGGTGGCCGTCAGGGCGACCCGGGTGACACCCAATTCTACGTCTCGACTGAAGACGATCTGATGCGGATCTTCCAGGGTGAGCGTATTGCTGGCCTGATGGAGCGCCTTGGAGTAGAAGAAGACATGGCCATTCAAAACAAAGCGGTCAGTAAGACGCTTGAGGCGGCGCAAAAGCGGGTCGAAGGCTTTAACTTCGATGCGCGCAAAAATGTTGTTCAGTACGACAACGTCATCAACCGCCACCGCAAAGTGGTCTATACTGTGCGACGCAAGATCCTCGATGGCGACAACATCAAGCCAGAAATTCAGCGCCTGCTGCGCACTGCAGTAGAGAGCCTCACAGAGGTACCAGCCAAGCAAAACCCGAAGTTTGCTGAGGAGTTTGGCGCGATCTTCCCGCTGGACAAAGACGAGATTAAGAAAATCGGTACCGAGAAGCGCGATCGTGTCCGGACCAAGATGGCACTCGATGCGGCGAAAAAATTGTATCAAGATAAAGAAGATGAACTGGGTAGTGAGCTACTGCGCGGTATTGAGCGTGAAGTGTATCTGCAGGTGCTCGACACACTGTGGATGCAGCACCTAGAGAATATGCAGCACCTGCGCGAGGGAATTCACTGGCGCAGCGTGGGCCAGCGCGACCCGCTCGTGGAGTACCGCGCCGAGTCGCAAAAGTTGTTCGATAGCCTGCAGGCTAACCTCCGAGCTGAGGTTCTCCACGCGATCTACCAAGTGCGCAGGACAGATGCCATCACTCGCGAGGCAACCGACAACGAGCACGATACCGAGCTTACCCGCCTGGCTGAAACCTCGGTGGAGCGCGGCGTAAATGAAATCACGAGTGGGGAAGCGAATCGTGACCACGACTTTACCAAAACAAAAGCGGCACCAACTACTGCCGACGTCAACCGCAAACGTAACGCCGCTCGCAAGAAAAAGAAAGCCCAGCGGCAGAATCGCAAAAAGAACCGCTAGATGCAACACACAGTAACAGAGGTCAGGCTAAAGAATGGTGCCCGTGGTCTTCTCATTGACGTTCCTGGTGCAACCGTGATGAGCTTCCAGTTCCAATTCCGGGCGGGCAACCGCTATGTTGCGAGCAAGGACATCTACGAGACGGCGCACATTATGGAGCATATGGCCTTTGGTGCTAATGCTCAGTTTGCGAGCGAGCACGAGTACGAGGCAGAGTTTATTAAAAATGGTGCCTACCACAATGCCTGGACGAGCGACCTGTCTATGGTGTATGTGGCGGACTGTGCGGATTTTGAGTGGGAGCGTATTTTGCAGTTGCAGCAGGTGGCTATCACTCAGCCAAAGTTCAATCAGATGGAGCTTGAAGCCGAGAAGGGCAATGTGCGCAGCGAGCTTGTCGGCTATCTTAACAATCATAACCGAGTGCTGTGGCCCAAGATCCAGCAGCTACTGGGGAATGACATCTACACCTACCACCAGCGAGTACGTACCATTGCACAGGTGCAGCTGAGCGATATTCAGGAGCACTACCGGCGTACCCATACCAGCGACAACCTTCGCTTTGTTATTGCTGGCAAAATGGCGGGGCGCAAAGCGCAGATCAAGCGTATGCTCGAGAGTTGGCAGCTGCCGCGTGGTGAGCGCTTTGCGGTGCCGCACGACGAACTTCACAGTGGTAAGCCTACCCTCATCCGTCGCAAAGAGGCCAGCAACCTCACCTTTGGCTGGTCGATGGAGATCCCGCGCGAGCTCAGCGACAAAGAAGATGCTGCGCTAGACTGCCTCAACCATATTCTCACTGGCACTATGCATTCGCGCATCTTTGGCAAAGCCCGCAAGCAGGGCATGGCCTATGGGATGTTTAGTGATGGCTCGGTGGGCAAGTATGAGAGTAGCTGGGACTTTGGTGGCGAGGTAGAGTGCGATAAGGCAGAGCGGCTCTTTAGCCTGATTGTCAGTGAGCTCCAAGCGGTGCTGCGTGGTGAGATTACCGAGGCAGAGCTTGAGGCAGCCAAATCCTATGGCCTGGGGCGTTACCAAATGGGGGCGCAAACAGTAGCACAGATTAGTGGATTCTACACCAGCCGCTTCTTCTGGGATGGCTATGTGAAGGACTATGCCAAGGTGCCGCAAGAGATCAAAGGTACGACCCTTGAGCAAATGAACGCTGTAGCACGTGAATTCATCGCTGCCAACACCTGGGCACTCGCTGGCGTAAGCAGCGGTGAGCGTAGCGACATTGTGCGGCTGGGTGAGCAGCTGGAAGGGCTGTTTACACAGGGCTAGAAGCACCTCAGCTTAATATACTTGCCCGTTTTTTACACAGTGATAGTCGAAGCTTTTGACGGTGATACTTCGTCTGTTGGCAGATAAAAACTTGATAAGAATATTTTTGCTATTTTTTAGTGGAGGTATGAGACACGAAGGCAGGCAGAGAAGCACTTGCATTTATTAGACTGCATTGTATTATTAAAGTAATAGCAAAGGAGAACAACGCATGAGTGACGTCAATCCAACCAACAGTAAAAGTTACCGCCCAGGAGACGAAGAAAAAGGTTATAACGACCCTGTCACGATTGTCCTCACAAAACGGGAATGCTCAGATTTATTGACAGCCATGAATGAGCTCACCGCAGGCCCGTATGCACCTTCTAAGGAAGAGTGGCAATGGATGGAGAATGTCATGGGCATGCCTACACGCGAAAGCTTGATGGCACTATTCGATAAGGTTGACGATTTCCAAGAGGGTGACCTTAGGTCGTCCAAGTAGCATTCCGAAATACTTGACTTTTGAATCACAGTGACAATGCATACCTGCATCGTACTCAAGTGACTCGTCGTCAGAATATGGACGATTAGGTTAGTTGCATTTGTCTCGCGTTCCGACGTTAGGTGAGCTTACGAGCACCGAAGCTCAGAAGGACATTGAACGATATGGTTTCAACCCTGAGGAGGATCGGGACACATCACACAAGACCACACTTTGCTTATTTAACAAAGTAATAGGGAAGAGCAGCTTGGGCTAGTGGATTTTTGTGTTTTGAGCGGATTAATAACAATAACCCTCATTCTCACCTCTGATGAATCCACATGAGACAGGCTATGTATGCTATAATGACGATATGAAAGTTGCGATTGCTGGGTACGACGTTGAGGGTCGTGCAACATATGATTATGCGCGGCAGGTGTGGCCTGCGGCTGAGATTGTGATAGCAGATGAGCGGCGCATTGTTGATGTGCCGCCTGGGGTGGTGGATGTATTGACAGGCCCAGATGCCTTTGCTCAGCTGGGTGATACCGATATCGTCATGCGCACCCCTGGATTGGCACCGTGGCGGATCGAGACAGATGGGACGGTGTGGTCGGCTACGAATGAGTTCTTCGCACGCTGCCCCGCGCCGATCATTGGCGTGACAGGTACAAAGGGCAAGGGTACAACGGTGAGCCTCATCGCTGCTATGCTGCAAGCCCTTGGTCGCACTGTCCATGTGGTGGGCAATATTGGCCGGCCAGCTCTGGCTCAGCTGGCGCAGATTGGCCCAGATGATGTGGTCGTGTATGAGCTGAGTAGTTTTCAGCTGTGGGATGCCGAGCGTTCACCGCAGATCGCAGTAGTACTAATGATTGAGCCCGATCATCTCGACAAACACGTTAATTTTGCCGAGTATGTCGATGCTAAGGCTAATATTCGGCGGCACCAGCGGCCAGGTGATGTGTGTATTTATCATCCGAGCAATCCATATGCCGCGCAGATCGCTGAGTCGCTTGACACGGACGTTGCGCGTGGCAGCCTGGGTACACCACCACCAGCGTATCGCTATGGCACGCCAGACGATGGGCTGGTGTATGTGAAAGATGGTGCCTTTTGGCAGGGTGAGCGGCGGCTTTGCGCAACGGACCGCCTGCAACTGCCAGGTGCGCACAATATTGAGAATGCCTGTGCTGCGCTGAGCGCAGTGCTCGCCTTCGATCCACAGGCTGTGCCACAGCGTCTAGCGGAAGGACTGGCGAGCTTTACTGGTTTGCCGCATCGCTTGGCCTTCGTGGCAGAGCAGGATGAGGTACGGTATTATGACGACAGTATTGCTACCACACCGGGCAGTGCCATTGCAGCGCTGCGTGCCTTTGCAGAGCCCAAAGTGCTCATCGTTGGTGGGGCAGACAAAGGTGGTGATTACGAGCCACTGGCACAAGAGGTGTATGATCAGGGTGAGTCTGTCCGCGCTATCATTACTATGGGAGCGAATGCTTCGGCGATTGCAGCGGTATTACAAAACTATGATGTTGCTGCACCTATCACAACACTTGGTAGTGTACCTATGACAGAGGTCGTGGATACCGCTAAGCAGCAGGCTAAGCCTGGTGATGTCGTCATCCTAAGCCCCGCTGCCGCGAGCTTTGACCAATACCGTAGCTATGCCGACCGTGGTGAGCAATTTATTGCAGCGGTGCAGGGCAGTGAAGCATAAGCCGCTTCATCCTCGTGCTTTCCATGACCAATCGGTATAAGGGTAAATATCTCTCCAGTATGTTCATTTCTTGCATAGGAATCGTTCGCAGCTATGATGAGCAGTTTTCGTTTTGAATGAAATAATGGAACTGGCGAAGTAGAGTGCTATTTTGCGATTGAGCAGAATATACTATAATAGATTACAAACAATTGTATAAGCAATACAAGATAAGGAATCGATAATCTAATGGATCAGCAACCGCACACCAACTCACCGCAGCCCGCAGCTGCGCCGCAGTATAGTAAGGGGCAGCTCGCCGTGGCCCGCGCCAATATGCCCAGTGATAATACTGTACTGGCAGTCACCTTTATTAGCTTCTTTTTTATGACGTCACTCTACTTTATTGTCACAACATTGATAAATTACGGAAGAGATAAGCCTACCTATGTAGAGACTGATACACTTCCGCTGTGGCTTCATTTGATCATGGATCTATTTAGCGGCGCTCTTCTCTTTGGTATTATTCTCCTTATCGGGATGTTTTTCATCCGGATGGAGCGGCAGAAGATGCTGGGCAATGCTATGCAAGTAGAGTATAGTGATTATGCTTGGCTGCGCGACTGGGCTAATGTCACAGCGGCCGATCTCGGTTTACCACGGGTAGAGATCTTCGTGACGCAGAACCCAGTCATGAATGCCTATGCCTTTGGCTTTATGAATCCATACTGTATTGTACTGCACTCTGGCTCGATTCGCTATCTCACGCCCGACGAACTTAAGGCAATCGTTATTCATGAGATGGGGCATATTAAGTACAAGCACACTGTAGCTATGCTGTATCTACAGCCATTCTTGACGTTACCATTTATCTCGGTGGTGTTTGGCTGGCTAGCGGGCTTTTGGCAGCGCCGCACTGAGTATACAGCCGACCGCTTGGCACTTACCTATACCGAAGATCCAGAGCTCGTCAAGAATGCACTCGTCAAGGTATATGTTGGCCCTGATGTGGCGGAGGGTATGAACGAGACTGCTCGTCAGTGGCAGCGCTATACCGCTAACCGGCCAATGAATCGCTTTGCCCAGACCTTGAGCGACCACCCATACCTCGTGCGCCGGCTTGATCACATTGATGAGATGACTGCTAAACTCCTTACGCCCCAAGCACCAGCTGCACCAACTCAGCCCACAACGCCAATCCAACCGCAGTAGGGGGAAGCCGCGAGGCGACACAATGCTGCTTACACGAGATGCCACTATCCATGCGATGGTGGCTTCTCGGTTTTGCTTGGTGTATTGCGATAGTGGAATAGCAGCGAGACTCCACACTTTACTGAAACAAAGGTAACGGAGCAAGTGAACGCATAGCAATACGCTGTGAGGTTTGTGGCCAGCAATGCTTTGTGTCGTATAGTAGAGTCAGTATCTCAAGAGTGCGGTATAATAGACGTATGCAACCACTTAAAAAGCGTGCCGCACAGCTCCTCGCCGATATCCTCGATGCGATTCATCGTTTGCAGATTACTGACAAAGCTGCTCAGCTTACTCAGCTTGAGGCGCAGCTGACTGACTCGCAAATTTGGGCTAACCCAGCCCACGCCCAGCAAGTGTCACGTCACGCAGCAGCACTGCGAGGGCAGATAGAGCCATGGCGAGTGTTACAGGCTCAGGCGAGCGACATTGTGGAACTCATGGATCTTGGCGACGATTCGATGATACCAGAGTTCGAGCAGCAGCTTGCCGCCCTCGAGCACGACTACCAAGCGCGCCACCGCGATCTCCTCTACAGTGGTGAGCATGATGATCAACCGGCTATTATTAAGATTAGCGCTGGAGCTGGTGGTACCGATGCTCAGGATTGGGCAGCGATGCTCGAGCGGATGTACCTACGCTTTGCTGAGCAGCATAGCCTCCAAACAGAACTCCTCGAGCGCTCGACGGGCGAAGAAGCTGGTATTAAGAGTGCGACATACAGCCTCCATGGTGCGTATGCCTATGGCCAGCTGCGCAGCGAGCATGGCGTGCACCGCCTGGTCCGGCTGAGCCCATTTAATGCTGATCATTTGCGCCAGACAAGCTTTGCTTTGGTGGAGGTGATGCCAGAGATCGCTGAGCCCGAGCAGGTGCAGCTTGAGGACAAAGACCTTCGGATCGACGTCTATCGCAGTGGTGGCAAGGGTGGGCAGGGCGTTAATACGACCGACTCGGCAGTGCGCGTTACCCATTTGCCTACTGGTATCATCGTTGCGATTCAGAACGAGCGCAGCCAAATTCAAAACCGTGAGACGGCTCTCACTATCCTGCGCTCGCGCCTTGCTCAGCTCCAGCACGAGCAGCAAGCCGCCAGTCTGGCTGACCTCCGCACTGGTGAGTCCGCTAGCTGGGGTGCACAGATCCGCAACTATGTGCTTCATCCCTATACCCTCGTTAAAGATACCCGCACCAAACACGAAGCCCACGACGCCCAAGCTGTCCTCGATGGCGGCATTGACGGCTTTATTGAGGCGTATTTGGCGATGGGAGTGGGGGAGAAGTAAAAATCAACCCCATATTATCACTACTATTATTCTCAGGTAAACGACTGCAAAAGATGACAAAATCACAACATTTTTGTATATAACACTGTTGACATATGAGCTAATAGAGTAATAGAGTATCCCTCCCGCATAGGTTGTAGGTTGATACGTATCTTACAATGTAGTGGTTGCATAGTCTCAAGATGCCTCCTGGCTACTAAGCTCTCTTTTTTGCTACCATCAACACGTCATGTTGCATGAGTTCTTTGCCTTCGTTGCAGAAGTATCGGGATACTTCTGTTTTGTTTTTTGTATGGTGATAAGAAAGAGAGCTTAGTGAAGAGCTAGGCTCGTGTTGCACCTCATAGAGGTGCAGAGAGGAGTCCATTATGGACCGCGTAAACATCCTTCTTTGGGCCGTCACCGCTTCACTTGAGATGCATCCCGACAGGTCTCTGGATGAAAGAACTCTCCCTGCTGACCTCTGTCCGCATGAGCGGAAGGAGCTCCTTGCGAGGCTTACTCGAATGGGCTTTTATGCCTATATTAGAGAGTTCTTCACCTCAGGCCAGATAGGCATCGTCTTGGTCACCGAGAGACAGAAGTAGCCACTACTACGCCCCGCGAAGATAATAACTATTATTTTCGCGGGGCAACTCACCGTGATTTTTGTATTTTTATTATTTTGTAGGATAGCTATCTGCGGCTGTACTTTGAGATGTGTGATACGTCGTGTCTAATTAACCACGTAATAATCATAACAGTGGTGTAATGTACCGATGCGTTGCAACATGTAAACAATCTCGTTTTCAGATGCAGCCATATGCTATACTGGTATAGTGATATTGTTAGACAGAGTAACCAAACGGTATGATAAGGACGCCAAGCCGGCGCTTGATCGGGTAAGCTTACATGTTGAGCCCAATGAATTCGTCGTTATTATTGGCACGAGCGGGGCGGGCAAGAGCACGCTTCTTAAGCTCCTCACTCGCGAAGAGAAGCCCACAACGGGTAAGATTGTGGTTGGTGGTATCGACTACGACACCTTGAAAGATAAGCATATTCCACTGCTGCGCCGCAAGATTGGTGTGGTGTTTCAGGATTTTAAACTATTGCCGCAGCGCACCGTTTTTGAGAACGTAGCCTTTGCGCTGGAGATTGCAGGTATGAGCAACCGCGAGATTAAGAACACAGTGCCTAAGGTGATCGATCTCGTCGGCCTCCGGGGTAAAGAGAAGCAATTTCCGCACCAACTTAGTGGTGGCGAGCGCCAGCGCGTGGCGATTGCCCGTGCCGTTGTGCGCCAGCCTAAAATTCTTATCGCTGATGAGCCCACTGGCAACCTTGACCCTAAGCACAGCTGGGATATCGTCCGCTTGCTCGAGAAGATTAATAAATATGGCACCACCGTGCTCCTGACCACCCACAATGTCGAGATCGTTAACCGGCTCAAGCGCCGCGTCATCACCATTGAGCATGGCAAGATCACGCACGACCAAGCCAGAGGGAGTTACCGTCAATGAGTCGTCGCAAAGATACCGCCCGCGCCTTGATGCAGCAAAAGCGCCGCCGTCGCCAGTGGCTGACGTTTGTCCGAATTTGCCGCTATGGCGTTAATAACTTTAGCCGCAACGCATGGCTGACTGTTGCTGCGACGCTTGTGATGACGATTACATTGCTGATTGTCTTTACTACTTTTGTCGCCCAGCGTTCACTGGCTGATACCGCTCAGGCTATCAACAAGGATATCGACCGCTCAATTTACCTCCGCCCTGATGTCTCGGAGGAGCGCGCTCAGCCAGTACTAGTAAGTTTGCGCCGCCTCAGCAACGTCGAGTCAGTACGCTTTATTAGTACTGAGGAAGCCAAGGAGCAATTTGCCAAAGCTAATAAGGACGATGAGGCTAAACTGAATGCCCTTAAGGAGGCGACAAATTCACTGCCTGCGACGATCCGTATCACCCTGCATGACAATAACGATACATCGCAGCTGATAGACTTCGTCAATACTAATTCTGCGCTCAAACCGTTGATTAGCGCCACCCAAACACCGACCTTTATGAGTCAGCGGCGCAACGGTACGACGCGCATTGCAGAGTGGACGCATATGTCGCAAAAGGCTGGAGTAGCGGCCAGCGTCCTCTTTATCGCTATCTCGTTCTTGATTATTTTCAACACCATCCGCATGGCAATCTTCAACCGACGTGATGAGATCGAGATGATGAAACTGATTGGTGCCGACCGTGGCTTTATTCGTGGGCCGTTTTTGGTGGAGGCAGTGGTATATGGGGTGATTGCCGCAGTGATCGCGACTACTCTGGGTATTATCACGCTCTTTATCTCGGGTGATTCGCTCAAGAAGTGGGGGGTCGCTCTCCAGCCTATGATTGATATGGCAGCATCCTACTGGTGGCTTATCGCCCTGGCAATGATGGCACTGGGCGCGTGCATCGGCGTCGTCTCATCGCTGGTGGCTACTCGCCGCTACCTAAAGATTTAGTATTGATATACAAAGGAGGCCCTGTGTTGACAAAGCACACACCGCTTGTTACCATAAGGAATATGAAACAATCCACCACATCTGTTTCGCGTGCCCACACTGCTGCGGCCGCACCCAAAAAAACCAAGGGGCTTGCTACCAAGTCGGTTATTGTGGCGGCTGCCGTGATTATGGCGTTGAGTACGCCAGTCAGCACCTACCTTGGTGTGACCACTGGGACCGCCTCGGCTGTGTCGCAGGAAGAGTACCAAAAGCAGATTGATGCGCTCAACAAAGAGATTGGGCAGTATCAGTCGCAGGCCAAGGAGTTGAACGAGAAGGCAAAGAGTCTGCAAAATGAGCTCGAAGTCTTGTCGAAGCAGAAAGCGATGATCCAAGCGCAGATCGACATCAGCCAGAAGAAGCACGACCAACTGCAAGAGAAGATTACTCAGACCAAGCGTGACATCAAGGCTAACCAAGACGCCTTGGGTGACACGCTGGCCGATATGTATGTCGACCGCACCATTAGTCCGCTGGAGATGTTGGCGAGTAGCCGGAGCCTTGGCGACTATGTGGTGGAGCAAGATCGCCGCGATAGCATTCAGACCACGCTGAGTGAGACGATTAAGCGGGTCAATAGACTCAAGAAGCAGTTAGAGGAGCAAAAGAAGGAAGTTGAGCGTGTCTTGGCAGACCAAAAGAATGCCCGCGAAGCCCTCGCCGCCAAAGAGCGCGAGCAAGCTGACCTCCTTGCTCGCACGCAAAATGAAGAAGCAAACTACCAAAAGCTCACCGCAGACCGCGAGAGTGAGAAAGCCCGCGTCCAGAAGGCGCAGCAGGATGCCATCCAAGCGGCCATCCGCAACGCTGGCGGTGGTGGCTCACTTGGCATTACCTCTGGTGATGGCTCGATGGGTGGCTACCCATGGGCTGGTGGCTGTACCGTTGATGCCAATGCGTTGTCGCATGGTGGAGCATCTGGTGGTGGCGAAGACCCACTGGGCTATGGCTGCCGTCAGTGTGTAAGCTACGCCGCCTGGAAGACCTACCAAAAGACTGGTTACGCACCACGCTACTGGGGCAACGCCAATATGTGGCCAAATGCCGCTCGCAATGCTGGTTTCTCGACGGGCCGCACTCCACGAGCCAATGCTCTTGGTGTTATCTCAGCAGGACAGTATGGGCATATCGTCTACATTGAAGGCTACGACGCTGGTAGCAACACAGTCCGCATCAGCCAGTTTAATTACTTCAATGCAGGCGGTTCTGGCTGGGGTCATTACAGCGAAATGACAGTACCCGCCAGTACGTACGATACGTATATCTATTTATAAGAAAGAATACATAGCGCAAACGACCACCCAGGTAGCGGTGGTCGTTTTTTTGATGGGTGGAACTCTCGAAGCCTATGCTGCAGATAGGGTAGGCTGGTGTGGGGTGTCGGCCTGGGTAATGCCTATATCAGTGGTATTGTTCGTCTCGGGCGGGCTAACTCGGTACCCATACTGGTTGTACTCTGTGCCAATTGGATCATCGCTCTCGCAGCGCCGGAGGGGCTTGATATCAGTAGGCAGCTGGGCGATGTAGCTGTTGCTAAAGGCGGCGCGTGTATCGGCCTGGGCCATATGAGCCAGTAGGACAAAGAGCTCTTTGACGTTGCTGACTGCTTCGCTTGTGCTGGGCGGCTTCTCACCGCCGTAGGTAAAGCCGTGCTGCTCCTGCGCTAAGAGGTCTTGATTAAAACCGTGGCCGCAATCGCGGCAGTCTAGACAGCGCTCGTAGAAATAATGCACCGAGTAGGTAATCTCGCTATGTGTGATGGTGATGGGCGGCTGGTCATCACGAGCGCCACCTTTCATCTTGGCAATGATGCGTGTGAGGCTATCGATGACGCTGTGGAGGGCTTGCTCGCGCTGGTGGCGCTCGTTGTCGATAATGCGCATCGCATCGAGCTTCTCGCTGCTATGGCGCGGGATAGTCGGCAATTCAGCAACAAGCGCAAGATATCCAACCACCTGGCGAGCCTGAGGGGTAGGCTTAGTAAGCAGCTGTGAGCTACCTTCAACAGTGGATGGTAATGGGCAAACAGGCGCTGCTTCTGAGCTGACAACGGCAAGAGACATTAGAGATAACCTCACTCATTTTATTAAGAGAATAGTAATTGTCTATTATACGAGGATGAGGCAAAAATGCAAGGGGCTCGAAGCACTGCTATCGTTACCAACAAAAGCATAAACTCTTTTATTTATTGTTAGCTCTGCTACCTTCTCACCCCTTCCTCCCCTCTATTTCTCTCATTTTCTTCCTTCAAAATAGGCGAATTTCGAAATTCGCCTATTTTACCCTGTTTTTTCTCTGTTACGGCCGGTTATTTTTCTCTTCTTTTATATATTTATATATAATAGGAGAGAAATCGATATGGATATATGGATATATAGATGTATAGATGTATATGGAGATATAGGTAAAGATAGAGAATAGAGATAAATAGAGATATATATAAAGATAAGGAGAAATAAGAGAATAAGTAAAGATAAATAGATAAAGAAAGATAAAGATAAATAGATAAAGAAAGATAAAGATAAAGAGATAGATAAATAGATATAGATAGAAATATAGATAAGGATATAGATAGAGAAATAGATGAATAGAGAGATATGAGTATAGAAATAGATAGATAGATAAATAGTAGAGAAAGAGAGTTATAGAGATAGAAAAGGAGAATATATGAAGATGGATATAAAAGAAATAACTGAACGTGAAGGGTGAAATAGAGAGCGATAGAGCACGGAGGGTCAATGGTTATCTTCGTACTCTTTTGCCGCGTCGCCTGGCGTAGTATAATACCATAGTATGGTACGGAGTGACACGGCGAGCGCGAGCCGCTCGAAATATGACTATGATGAACCAAAAAAGCTGACTATCTCACAGCTAACGGCCTTGCTCGTGGCAGTGCTGCTACTGGGGGCTGGCTTTGTGGCAGGGATGTACGCCGATAAGCTCTATGCGGCGATTGCACCAGTCTTTGGCTTTAAGGTGTCAGCCGATAGCATTGACCTGAGTAGTGTCCAGCAGACCTATCGTAAACTCAAAGCAGAATATGATGGTAAATTGGACGACACCAAGCTGATCGATGGCGCTAATCGTGGCCTAGCTGCGGCCACTGGCGACCCTTACACTACCTACATGGACAAGCAAGAGACTGAGCAGTTTGACCGCAGCCTTAGTGGCGAAGTGAGCGGTATTGGCGTGGAGATTGCATCACGGGGCAACCATCCAACAGTAGTACGCGTCGTCGATGACTCACCAGCAGCCAAAGCAGGCCTGCGAGCCGGCGATATCTTCCGCAGTATTAATGGCCAATCGGTGGAAGGGCAGAACCCTGAGGTGGTGGCCAGCAAAGTGCGGGGCGAGGCTGGCACAACCGTCAAGCTCGTGATGCAGCGTGAGGAATCGACCGAGGAATACACCATCGTCCGGGCCAAGGTAAGTGACGCCAGTGTGCGTAGCCAGATTCGCGATGGCGTGGGTATCCTCACTATTACCCGGTTTGATGACCAAACTGGCCGACTTGCGCGCCAAGCGGCAGAGCAGTTCGTCCAGCAGGGGGTGCGGGCGGTGGTGCTCGACCTACGCGACAACGGTGGTGGCTATGTAACGGCTGCTCGCGAGGTCGCCAGCCTGTGGCTTGAGAACAAAGTCGTGGTAGTAGAGAAGTCTGGCGACGTCGTGCGTGACACCGTGCAGAGCAGCGGCCAGGCACTACTTAAGGGGATGAAGACGACTGTCCTCGTCAACGGCAATAGCGCCAGTGCCAGCGAGATCGTAGCAGGGGCACTACACGACCACAAAGCGGCGACATTACTCGGCGAAAAGACCTTCGGCAAGGGCACCGTGCAGAAGCTATTTGACCTACCCGACGGCCGTAAGCTCAAGATCACCGTGGCGCGTTGGTATACCCCAAGTGGCCGCAATATCTCGCAGGGGGGTATTGCGCCAGATACTGAGGTTAAAATGAGCACCGATGATCGCAACGCTGGCCGCGACCCACAGCTCGATAGCGCACTGCAAAAGTTCGCAGAGTAGATATATATCCAACAAAATACAAACAATTGTTCGCCAAAAGTATTGTATTTGCCTTGTATCTACGCTACCATAAAGGCATATGGACAGACGAAAGAAAATTCTCTTAGTAGAAGACGACACCGCGCTGCTGGCAGTGTATCGCTCGCGGCTGGAGCTAGAGGGCTTTGCGGTGAGCGAAGTGCACAATGGTGAAGATGCGCTTTCGGCAGTGGTCGATGTTCGGCCTGATCTGATCTTGCTTGATGTGATGATCCCTAAGATCAGCGGCTTCGACGTGCTCGATATCTTGCGTAACACCCCAGATACTACCAACGTTCGCGTTATCATGCTGACGGCGCTGAGCCAGCCCAAGGATAAAGAGCGGGCTAAGCAGCTGGGAGTGGATGACTACCTCGTCAAGTCGCAAGTGATGATCGGTGACGTCGTGGCCCGTATTAAGTATCACCTGGGCATGAGCCAAGAATAACAGAGGCTAGAGGGCTGTCGAACAAAGCGTGCAGCAAGCCTTGCTTCTGAGTGATTTCTCCTTAGCATTATTTCATGGTATCATAAAAAGATGACGGAAAAACATTCGGCATCACTTTCACCACGACAGGAGCATCTCTTGACGCAGCCAATTACGGTGGACGGCGCACCAGAAAAGCGTACAACTCATCCCGATGCATACATCATTCCCAAGCATGAAAATGTGCCGCAGTATCTATGGAATGTGCTGCGCAGCAGTGGCCAGCTCGACGAAGGGTGGATTGATAGAGAGATTATCGACAAGGATGGCACGGTGCTAGTGCGGATGACCAAGCTAGTCAACCGAAGCAACATCCACCAGCTCGAGAAATGTGTGCCACTCGCGGTGCTACAGGAGCAAAACATTGACTTCACTAATGCATATCTGCAAAGAGCCTATGGTGTGATGATGGAGGATGGCAAGCTGCAGCCCGTTGCTGATACCACTCATGTGACTACCAGCAGCCAAGAGCAACAAACAGAGATACTACCAGCTCAAGGAGGCGATACATATGAGCATCTCAGCAGAGATAGCGCTCGCCAATTAGTTGGGAGCGTGGCGGCAAAAGCGAGTGATACAGAGGTGGATAATAGCCCACTCGTGGAGCGGGTACTCGGACGCGTAGAGTAGTAATAAGGGCTGGTTTGGTTATCTTTTAGGACAGAGCGTGTTATTGCTGAATAGCACGAGCAATAGATACTTATTGGTAGTACGCACCAAGCGTGCTGAACTTATTATCAAAAACAAGAAAACCACCTCGGTTATGAGGTGGTTTTGCATTTGCGCTATAAAACACTTACGCTGCGCTAACACACACCTGGGTGCGTGGCTGGGTCTTGCCAGTGAAGGTAGACTTCTTGACCTTTTTGAAGCTGACAACACCACTGTGAGCGGCGTGGATGGTGTAGTTGCGGCTCATGTACGTGCCAGGGCCGGCAATCTTTGTAGCGCCTGTCTGGCGAACGAGGACCTCACCAGCATTGACCTGCTGGCCACCGAAGCGCTTGACACCAAGGCGCGCCCCAGCGTTATTGTGGACGTTCTTGCTTGAGCCACCTGCTTTGACTTTTGACATATCACTCCTTTAGCTAATATAAACAATCTATACGATTATACGTGAGGGCCCATGCGAAGTCAAGCGGTGTGAATTGAATAGTAGTGCCTCTCTGTGTGAAGCTGACTTCTTCACCTCAATGCTACACCACGCGGAGCAGTTAAGACTAACTGCGAGCTCCACCATGCTTTCGTGGTCTCGACACCGGGAGGTGACTGCGTGAGAATATCGACCGCTATAACGCGAGAGGAGGAAGCGGCAAGGGAAGCACAAGAATCAACAAGGCCGTAAGCTGTAAGAAAGAGGGTAATAACAGAGGTAGCAGTACAGATTGTGGCGACAGTATTAGCCAGGCACGAATTGGATAGTTGGTACTATGGTGGTATAATAGGTGTACTAAGATATAACGCTGATACGGAAAAGGAGTGATGATGGCAGAACGACATGAAGGGTCAAGAGGATTTGGATCACAAGATGAGTGGCCGTATTCGGGCAGTGGACCGAGTGGTAGCTCGGAGATTGAGGCAGGTTTGGCGCAGCTTGAGGCGCTTCGATATGTTGATGTGAGTGGTTTACCATCAGGGCAGGACGATACCCCACAGGACACTCCTCCGCCCACTGCAGCTGAGCTTCGAGAGAGCTTAAGAGAAATTGCTGATGCTACCGAGCCAATAAAGCCGGCTGCATCACAGACTCAAGAGGGTATACGTACAGCGCTTCATGGTTGTGTTGAAGCACTAAAGCAGCCTGCTCAGATAGCAGAAGAAAACAAAAAGAAAGAGCAAAAAAAGGCTCTCAAGCGCGTAGCGGAAACACTCCGCGTTGCTCCAGATGTACTTAGCATTGTAACATGTAAGCTAGAGAACCTCGTTGTACAGGAAGGTATATCAACAGATACTATGACCAGTCTGCGATCTGTCTTGGTACTCTTGGAAAGCATTAATCCTCGTGATCTTGAGGTTGCCCAGCAAGAGGTGGAGAAAGCCATCAATGTAATGGATACGAAAGAGAGCAGTCATCAATAGTTCCGTAGTATTAGATTCACATAAAGAACCTTAGCTATGTCATGCTGAGGTTCTTTGCTTTTTATAGACGTTAGCATGCAGAAGGAAATACATACACTGCTCGATGACCAGAATGAGATTTTATCCCAAGGTTATTTCATTACTTCCATCACCAACAACTCCCGCGCTACTACCTGGTTCTCGCGGTAATAACAGAGATCGGTGAGGCGAACGTGCTGAAGTGGGCGGCGCTGGTAGCCCAGCTGTTCGAGCTGGGTGATGAGTGGCAGGTGAGTAAACTGTCCGTCGCTGCCGCGCCAAGCGGGCACTGCAATAACTAGTGGTGTGCCAGGGCTCAGCTGGGGACGAAGATTAGTGAGAAAATGGCTGATAATATGGTTGCACATAGTACGCACAGCGCTGAGCTTAGTGGGAGCAGGTGGGGCAGAGAAGGGCTGGCCAAGGTATGTCTCGCAGACGATAGCGCTGAGCTGCTGGGCATCTGCCCACTGATGAGTAGTGGCATCAGCCTGAGTAATGTCCTGCACCGCGCCAGGAGTAGCCGCGGCAGAGCGGCGCTGTAGCCAGGCGAGGTTCTCGCTGGTATAGCTGACCATCTTGGGGTTTAGGTCGCTGCCGCACACATCGTAGCCCAGGAGGAACGCCTCTTGCAAGACAGTGCCAGTGCCGCAGAAGGGATCGAGCAGCACGGGACGCGGCGCTGAGTGCTTAGTAGCAGGTGAGGGCTGCACCAGTGGCCCAGCCATATTAACCATCATGCGGGCAAGCTTAGGCGGCAGCATACCGACGAAGGCATCAGTGCGCGGACGGGCTTGGTCGCGTGCGGCCAGAGCAGAAATGTTTTGCGCGCCAACACTCTCCGCCACAATAACCCGCCCATCCTGGGCTCGCACCACCAGCAATTCGATATGATGCGGTGAGCGACCAAGCTTGTTGTGGTGGCTCGTGGCAGTATTGAGCGCTGGAGCGGCGTTGGGGATGAGGCGTAGGCTCGTGCCAGAAGCACGCAGCTTTGCCTTGAGAATAAGGCCAGTCTTTTGCACCTCGCGGGCGGTGGCAGAGAAGCCATAAGCACTCATGCCCAGCGTAATCTTGTGCGACGCGCCCTGCCACTGCGCGCTATAGCGGCGGACAATCTGCCGGCTCACCGCCAGCCAGTTACCACGCAGCTCTAGCACCACCCGGCCCGCCTTTTGGCTGCCACCCAGGCGCTCAAAGGCGAAAGTATCGGAGGTAATAGTAGCGGCCTGCGCTCCAAACCAACGCACCGCCGCCGCGCCATACAGACACTCCAGCTCCGCCACACCCAGGGCCGGCTGCCGGCCAAGAATCGCAATATACATATGCCTAGTATAGCGCAAAAGCGGGTAAGAATGGAGGAAATAGGCAACCAGGCCGATAATTGACAGGAGCGACGAGGAGGCATATCATACGCCTATGACGTCATATTATACAATAGCCCGCCTTCTCACCTGGGACTCGTCGCGTTTCGTCGGTAAGGAATGGAAAATCGGTCCAACATGGGTGCATCAACCTGACAACCCAAAGAGCCCCTACCTGTCATTTGGTGACGCACGCTGCCCGTGGGCAATTGAGGTTGGTGTCTGTATCGCACCGCGCGATAAGTCAGTCCGTGAGAAGATGGACGTCTCCCCTAATCAGGACGTTGGCGTTGGCACGACCGAGCCAGGACGCTATATCCTCACCGTGTGTTCCCAGTCATTCTTGGATGACCCTGCTGGCGCAGAGTATTTTGATGGTGACCCAGTTACACCACTGGTTATGCCCCAGCTTGACTTCGTCGAGATAACAGCATTTGTTGAAGCAAAGCTTGCCAAATACCAGCATGTTCCAACAGTCGATGACCCGTTCGGCACCGACAGAGAGTTCTATGAAGCAACGAAAGACTGGTTGTACGATACTGAGTACGACGAGTGGACGGCCTATGAGGCAACGATTGCGTGCCCAGCGAGTCTGCTTGAGTAGCTGCAGTTAGCCTCGTGGTATAATATACCGTAGCTATGCAGAAATATATCAAAAAAATAAAACAGCTGTCCTTCCGCACCTGGCTGAGTATTATGACGTTTGTGCTCATTGCCTTGATTCTATTCTTGTCGCGGCACGAACTTCTCCAGGCGTGGCACTTGCTGCAGCAGGTCAATATATGGGTCTTGATTGCCGTCTTCCCAGTGGCGGCGTTGGGGTATTTAGCGGCGGGTGAGATGATCTTCTCATATCTGCGGCAAAAGGGCTTCGTGCGTGATGTGAGCCCTTTTGCCCTGATGCGCTTGTCGCTGGAGCTAAACTTTGTTAACCACGCTTTCCCCAGTGGTGGCCTGAGCGGTATATCATACGCTAACTGGCGCTTACGCAAATACGGCGTCTCGACGGGGCGCGCGACGATGGCCCAGATGGTGCGCTATGTCATGGGCTTTGTGGCAGTGGTGCTGTTCCTTGCAGTGGCGGTGGTAATAGTGACGATCGATAGCGGCGTGAACCGCTGGATTATCCTGATGAGTGGGGGGCTGGTATTTTGCCTGACGATGATCACGCTACTGGGAGTATATTTGCTGACGAGCCAGCAGCGGCTCCACAAGGCGGCGCATCAGATCACGCTGACAATCAACGGCTTCGCGCGGCGCATCCTGTGGCGCACAAAGCCAGTGATGGACGAAGCTGCGGTGCGGCGCTACTGCGACGACCTCCACACCGATTTTCTCGAGCTGCGGCGGGACAAGAAACTGCTGTGGCAGCCCTTTGTCTGGAGTATTATCTTTACAATTATGGAGATCTTGCCCTTCTGGATGACCTTCCAATCGCTGGGGGTATCAGTTAATCCTGCATCAATCCTCATCGCCTATGGCGTGGCCACGACCATGGCGGTGGTCGTCGCTACCCCTGGTGGAGCTGGTGCGTATGAGGCGGTCATGGTAGGGATTTTGGCACTTTCAGGCGTGAGCCAGGGCCAAGCCATCGCTGGAACGATGCTTTACCGCGTGATTGCTATCGTGACCACACTGGTGTTTGGCTATGCATTTTATCAACTAACCATCATGCGTTATGGACGCGACAAACCTCCCACCACTGAGCGTTAGCGATTTCCTTGCCTGTGCGAGCCAGGTACTGGAGGGAGCATTTCCGGTACTAACGGTCGAGGGCGAGGTGGCTAGTATGGTAGTACGCCAGGGAAAGTTTGTCTTTTTTGACCTCAAGGACGAGACAGGCAGCGTGAGCTGCTTTATGATGGTGTGGCAGCTTCGGGTGGCGCTAGAAGATGGCATGCAGGTAGCAGTGCAAGCCGTGCCGAAGCTTACAGCGCGCGGCAAATTCAGCCTGACCGTGCAGCAGGTGCGACCAGTTGGACAGGGGAGCATTAAGAAAAACTTCGAGCTGTTGCGCCAGCGCCTGAGTACAGAAGGACTCTTTGCTCCAGAGCGTAAGCGGCCAGTGCCCGAGTGGCCCGAGCACATTGCTGTGGTGAGCAGTCCCCAGGCGGCAGGCTATGCCGACTTTATGACGATCATTAGCCAGCGCTGGGGCGGCATGCAGATCGATGTCTATGCAGTGCCAGTCCAGGGTGCTGGTGCGGCCGATCGGATCATCCGCGCCATTGAGCGCTGTAACCGCCGTGCAACCGTGCCGCAGGTACTGGCGATTGTACGTGGTGGTGGCAGCGCCGATGATTTGCAAGTCTTTAACGACGAAGCGCTGGTGCGGGCAATTGCTGCAAGCCGGGTGCCAACAGTGGTTGGGGTAGGGCATGACACCGATGAAACATTAGCCGATCTCGCCGCTGACGTCCGGGCTGTGACGCCGACTAACGCTGCTCAGCTCATCACGCCTGATGCTACGGCAGTGCGAACGCGGCTAGCCGAACAGTTACAGGCAATGAAGCGAACGATTATTGCCACGGTAGATGATGAGCTAGTATCAGTGCAGCATCAACTGGCCGAAGCTCGGGCAAGGCTAGCCAGGCGGCAGCAGGTACTCGAGCAGCAATGCGCAGCGCTGCAGGCCCGGCTCCGGCTGTATAACCCTGCAGCAACCCTAGCGCGTGGCTACGCCCTGGTGCGCGGCCAGGCCACCATCGGTCAGACAATCACCATCGAGCGATATAGCGATATGATAACAGCGGAGGTAACCCATGTCGAACGCAAAACAACCAACGAAACAGGCGAAATCCGCCACACCTAGCACGCGGGCCAAGCGTACTGCGCTGAGTGATGACGACCAACTGGCAATGGCCCTTGCAGCAGAGGGAATCACGCCGGATTATAGCCAGCCCATCAATAATACATCAGCAAGCCCATCAGCGTCGCCGCAGCCTGACCAGCAGAGCGATGCAGATAACCATTCACTGCGTGAGCAAATGGAGCAGCTGGAGGAGATCTTGGCGTGGTTTGACAGTGATGAGTTTGAGCTCGAGGCGGCGGTCGAGCGCTACCAACAGGCAGCACGCGTTGCCGAGCAGATCGACCAGCGCTTGAGAGGGATCAAAAATAAGGTGACTATCATCACAGAGGACACAGCTGCCTCATGATGTGGTGGGCACTCCTGGTCATTATCCTACTGTTTTGCGTGACGGCGCTGACGGGGGCACCCTATGTGCCGTCACACCGCCGAGATGTGCAGCGGGCGCTGACTCAGCTCTATAGCCTTGGGCCAGAGGATTGCTTGGTGGATATGGGCTCAGGTGATGGCGTCGTCTTAAAGATTGCCCGCCGGCAGGGGGCACGAGCCTTTGGCGTGGAGCTCAACCCGCTCCTCGTCCTGCTCTCGCGCTGGCGTTTACGTGGTGATACCAAAGCGATGGTGGTGTGTGGTAATCTCTACCGCACGAACTTTCCCGCTGGCACCACAGTGGTCTACACTTTTGGTGACTCGCGCGACATCGCTCGGATGGCTGCCCATGTGCAGCAGCAAGCCACCCGCCTTGGCACAGACCTATGGTTTATCTCCTACGCCTTTGCCGTGCCTGGCTGGACACCAGTGCGCGAGCAAGGCGCGCATAAGCTGTATCAAGTGCGAGCAGAGCGCGATTAAAAGCGCTGCTAATCCTCGCTTGATGAATGCGTCACAGGCAGCCACAGGGTGCTGGCTGGCTTGAGTGAGTCGATCATCGTGGTAATAGCTGCTTGCTCAACGCGATGAGAGAAGGAGAGCTCGAGGTAAGTAGTGCCTCGATTGAGCTCAACATACGTGGTTATCATATCTCCAGCATAGCGATAGCATAGGCGGTAGGTTTGCTTATGTGGAGTCTCGATCCAACTGCAAGAGGCGACGCGCGGGTCTTTTGTGAGACTGCCACCCGCCGATGCGTGCTGGCCTGACCACTGCGTGATGGTATAGTACCAGCCATCTTTTGCTCGGAAGCTCTGCCTTGTGCGAACAAATGTACCGTTATTGCGCTCGTCCTTGATAAGACGCCGCTGGGCAAGCGTTGCACTGGCTGGCAGGGAAGATGGCTCGAAGTAGGTAAAGTCGATCCGCGTCGCTCGCCAGCGATATACTCCATAGCCGAGTACACCCAAGAGGAGCACGGCGATAATGGTGAGACTAATACTGCGTGGTGTTGTCGGGAGGTAGCGTCGTTTCATGTATTTATGAATAGCACATAGTGTCAGTAATGGCAAATATACACTATTTTTGCTCCTCTACTTACCACTCCCTCCTCCGGAACACTATAAGGGTCGACACCTCCCAGGTGTCGACCTCTTGCGCTGGGCTGCAAACAGATTATTGCAATCTGTTTGCACACTCCATCGGATGAAGTGGTAAGTAGAGGAGCCTACGCAAGCGAAGAGATTCTAGCTCATAGACAAATCCTCATCGCGCTCTTGTCTATCGCCCCAGGCATAAGTATAATAGGGATATGACGAAGCAATCTTACAAACGACGAAGTTTTCTTAGTGGCAGTACCTTTGCCATTATTGGGCTGGCCCTGCTGGTGGTGCTCTTTGGTGGGTTTTCGGCCTGGGCCTACACCAACTATACCGAGGCCAAGAGCAACCTCGATAGCAAGATTACCGCAGCGCAAGCTGAGGCCAAAAAGACGCAAGCAGACGAAGACGAGAAGAAATTTGCTGAGCGCGAAAAGCAGCCGATGCTGCAGTTCGTTGGGCCAGATGACTATGGCCGCCTGACCTTTGATTATCCCAAGACCTGGAGTGCCTACCAAGCCACTGATGTGAGTGAGGGTGGTGGTAAGACATATGAGGCGTACCTCAACCCCCGTGTCGTGCCACCAGTGACAGACACGCAGAAGATTGCCATTCGGATTAGCATTGAGCAGAAGATCTACGACAAAGCAGTGAACGACTACGACAACCAGATCAAAAAAGGTGAGCTGAAGTCGAGCGCCTGGAGCAATGACAAAGGCCTGACAGGCACGCGTCTGGAAGGAAACTTTAGCAAAGACATCCGCGGCACCGCAGTAGTAATCAAGATGCGTGACCGGACACTCACGGTGCGGACAGATGCCGACGTATTTAATAACGACTACGAAGCCCTGATAAAAACCATTAAATTTAACGAATAAATATAGAACATTGCGACGATCTGTGCTACAATGCAGCTGGTATGAGCACGGAGGGGAATGCGGTTATGATGAGCGGCGCTTCCTGGGGGGAGGCGTCGCTCTTTGTTGCGGCGGCACACGACCTCAAGTCGCCACTGGCGCTGCTACGACAATTAGCGCTGAGCTTGGAGGCTGGAGGGCTGTCGCCCGTCGAGGTGGCCGAGCTAGCCCGGCGGATGGCACTAACCAGCGAGCGGGCCTTGCGCCTCACCACCGACTTGACGCAATCCACCCGTCTTCACGAGGAGTTATTTGGTATCGAGCCGCTCAACTTGGCTCTGGTGGCGCGCGACGTCGTGGCCGAGCTCCAGCCACTCTACGCAGCCAAGGGGCGTCGCCTGACGGTACGTGTGCCGCGGCGGGCAGTGGTAGGTCTTGGCAACCGCGACCTCCTGCGGCGCGTTCTATGCAACTTCGCCGACAACGCACTTCACTACAGTGGCGAAGGCGATGCGCCTGTGGTGGTACGACTCTCCCGGCGAGCTGGCGGCCAGGTAATCCGCCTAGCGGTGCGCGACTATGGCCCAGCCATTCCGCCATCGCTCTGGCAGCAATTGGAGCAACGCCTTGGCGTCAGCGCACAGCCATTACACAGCCGGCCAGGCAGCAGTGGCCTAGGGCTCTACATTGCGGGGCAATTTGCCAGCGCGATGGAGGCGCAAATTGGGGCAGTTCGGCACCGCGATGGTGCGACCTTTTACATCGATCTCCAGGCGGTGTATCAACAGAGGTTATTATGATGCAATCACCGCCGCGGGTGTTGGTCATCGACGATGACCAATGGTTTGCTGAGCTGCAGCTTGCGGCAGTGCGGCGGGCTGGTATGGTGCCTGTCTATGCGGCCGATGTATTGGCTGGCATGGTAGCGCTCGACGAGGCGCTCCCAGCGGTGATCATCCTCGATATGTTCATGCCCGGGGGTAATGGCCTGGTGCTGCTCCACGAACTGCAATCGTATAGCGATACAGCACGTATCCCCATTATCATCTGTAGTAATAATGCGAGCGACATGACGCTAGCCGATCTCGCACCCTATGGCGTCGTTGCCTTGCTGGACAAAACAACGATGCACCCGAGCGACGTGACGAACGTACTATGCAGGTACATCCCAAGCGAGGTAGCGACATGAGTATGCAGCGCACCACAGCGATCGTCCTGCGCCGCACTAACTATGGCGAGGCTGACCGCGTACTGCAATTGCTCACGCCAGAAGGGCAGCGGGCGGTGATCGCCAAGGGTGTCCGGCGCGAAAAGAGCCGGCTAGCTGGAGCGGTTGAACTCTTTGCGATCAGCGATGTCGTCATCCGCCAGGGGCGCAGTGAGCTAGGCGTGCTAACACAGGCCCGCCTGACGAAGTATTATCAGACAATCGTGGCCGATTATGACCGCCTGCAAGCTGGCTATGCCGCCATCCAACTGGTGACACAAGCTAGCCGCATGCTGGACGAGCCAGCGTGGTATGAGGTACTGCGCTTGGTATATGAGGGGCTCAATCAGCCTAGCGTACCCGTCATGCTCACTCAAGCCTGGCTAGCCATCCATTATGCGGCGCTGCAGGGCTATGAGCTTAACCTACTGCGCGACGTCGTAGGCCAACCCCTCCAGCCCGAGCGGCGGTATATGTATGACGGGTCAGAACGTGGCCTGCGCCTCAGCGACCAAGGCGACATCACCGCAGCGCACATCAAGCTGCTCCGCCTGCTCGCCACGCGCCCACCCACAGTAGTAGCACAGGTCGGTGGCGTGCTAGCCATCCTGCCCGAGTGTTGGCTGGTGGCACGGCAGCATGCTGGGGTGTAATGCTATAGTTTGAATTGCAAAACCTTCCTATCGCCCCCCATAGCAACTCACCGCACCGAAAATGTTCCGGCCAGAACATGTAGCAGAGCTCTTCCGTTTGCTTGGTGGCTGGCCTCCATATATTTTCTTGTTCGGTAAGTTGCTTGGGGGGGTAGAGCGTGAGGTTATTGAGATGGAGGTAATCAATGCCGTGCTTGGCCATAAGACACACCCCACTTCAGGAAAATGCTATAATAATACCAAAGAACTAATCATGAAGCTGCCGCGTTGCCAACGCGGAGAAAGGACGCGTGTGAGTAGCGCAACGAGTAATGTAACAATGGAAGCAATTATTAGCCTGTGCAAGCGCCGCGGCTTTATTTATCAGGGGTCGGACGTGTATGGTGGCCTGAGTGGCACATGGGATTATGGCCCGCTAGGCGTGGCGCTCAAACGCAATATTATGAACCTGTGGTGGCGCAGATTCGTCGACGAGCGCGACGACATGTACGGTGTGGATGCGGCGATTTTGATGAATCAGAAGGTGTGGAAGGCGAGTGGGCATGTTGATACCTTTGTGGACCCACTGTGCGAAGATACAGTTAATCACCGCCGCTACCGCACCGATCATATCCTCAAAGATAATGGCGTTGACGCAGACGGTATGACTATGGAGCAGATGGACGCGGCGATTGTAGAACAAGGCATCAAAAGCCCCGACGGTAATCCGCTAAGCAAATCGCGGACGTTTAATATGATGTTCAAAACGCACGTTGGCGCCACCGAGAGCGAGGATAGTATTTCGTATCTCCGCCCGGAAACCGCCCAAGGCATCTTCACCAATTTCAAAAACGTTGTCGATAGTTTCTACCCTAATCTGCCGTTTGGTATCGCTCAGCAGGGCAAGGCCTTTCGCAATGAGATTGCACCGCGCGACTTCGTCTTCCGTAGCCGAGAATTTGAGCAGATGGAGATTGAATATTTCGTGAATCCTGAGCATTGGCAAGAGGCGTTTGATGAGCTGCTCGCGAGCACGCATGCGTTCTTGGCAGAACTAGGCCTTAAGCAAGAGCACATTCACGAGCTCGATGTGCCGGCAGAGGATCGGGCGCACTACAGCAAAAAGACGATCGACATCGAATACGATTATCCAATTGGCCGCGAGGAGCTGATGGGTATCGCGTACCGGACTGATTTTGACTTGATGAACATCCAGCGCGCCAGCGGCAAGAGCATGGAGTATACCATTAAGGGGACAAATACGAAATTTGTGCCGCACGTCATTGAGCCGAGCTTCGGCGTTGAGCGGGCGCTGATGGCAGTGCTGGCCAGTAGCTACCGCGAGGACGAGCAAAATGGCGAAAAGCGAGTATACTTGGCCCTACCAGAGCACTTAGCACCAGTCAAATTTGCCGTTTCGCCACTGCTGAAGAATAAGCCAGAATTGGTAGAAAAAGCCCGTGATGTGTACGCAAACCTCGCCAAAGCCAACCCTGGCCGAGTAATGTGGGACGACAACGGCAACATCGGCAAACGCTACCGCCGTCAAGACGAAATCGGCACACCATACTGCGTGGTGATCGACTTCCAAACGCTGGAGGATGATACTGTCACCGTGCGCGAGCGGGATACGACGGAGCAAAAGCGGGTGCACATAGCTAACTTACTAGGCTGATCAAGTAAAGCTGTGTAGAGTAGCCTGAGAATATTCGTAAGAGGGTAGATGTAAAGTGTCAAAAGTCTTTGTCGATGAAACTTATTATTGCCTTGATTCTTCGTCAAGGAAATTTATAGTAGCTCATGTTATAGCAAGCGATGAAGCCATTCGAGAATTTAATAACTGGCATAAAACAAAATTCTTGCCAGATACAATACGTTTTAAAAATAAATCGAAAATACACTACACAGATGAAGATGCAGCTGGAAAAGCCTGTCTTGTTAATGCCGTTAATGCATTAACAATCACAGCAAAAATATATGTTTGGTGTGATAAAGGCGATACTAGCGAGAGTAAAATTGTTAAATGGAGTTTGGGGTATCAGCAACAATGTGATCCAGATAGCGAATTCTATATTGAAGAATCGTCAAATCACTATGATGACCTTAAAGGGGATCATATCCATGTTGTTGCCAGTAAAGACGAGCCATGTTTAGCACTTGCTGATATCTTTGCAGGTGTTTACAGGCAAAAAATAGAACTATCTCGTAATCAGAGTAATTCCGCTATCGACAGGGCTTATACACTTCTTTATCCAAGAATCCGGTTTGAATGTATTCAGGGATTTGATGGGGTAACTAAATACAATACCCGTGGTAATATTACCCAATAAAGAGTACAATAAACCTGCGGGTAGTAGAGTTGCAGTGTACCACTGTAGCGTTAGCATAATAATTTGCTATCTCGATAAGCGTATTGCTTTAGTGTGCTTGCCCGCACTATGGTTTTATTTATGGATTATGAGTACTATGGACTTTCTGAGGAAAGCTATAACGGTCTAATTAACAATCGAGATAGATATTTTGTTGACTATTGGCGACAGAAACGTCATTTTTCAATGATTAAATCAAATTGCCCGGGTGATAGCGCTCGTATTGCTGATAAGAATATAGGTGAATTATTGAAAGAATCATTCTATAGCAAAAAGAAACCATGTTGGCCACAGGGTGTTTTTTATGGATACAGATTGAGAAATTTTATAGATGTTCACCGTCGTAGTAAATACCTCCTTAAGATAGATTTCAAGTCCTGTTTTCGCCATCTTAGAAAAGAGATAGTCATGGATATAATTAAGGAGAAGGGGAGCGTAAAGGCACTTTAAGGAATCCTCTATCATTGAAACTTGTTGAGTCAATATATTTTCCTTACGGGTATCTACAGGCAGGGTTAAGTGCCTCAAACATACTTGCTGATTTGTTCTTCAAATATCACTTTGACAAAATGATTAATAAAAAACTACATGATGGTAAAAATGAACTTGGTGTTTACACACGGTATTATGATGATCTTTATATATCCTCAGATGATAAAGAACTTTTGATTAAAATAAGAGATAGTATATACAAAAAGTCTCAAGAATTAGGTACACCTATAAATTACAGAAAAAGCCACTTGCGTATTACGAATGGTTCACGGATACTGAACACAGTGGTAACTATAGATACTGGCGGCGTTAGAGTGTCGAGGGAGAAAAAGAATAACTTACGCGCGGCAATTTATCAATTAGATAAAATTGATCCAACCGATGAAAACTATAGATCTTGCCTACAGTCTATAGTAGTACGCTTAGAATACATACTAGGAATCGAAAAGAATCCCAACAGTAAATATAAGAAACTACTAGATGCCTATAAGAAAAAATTAGAAGAAGTTAATAATGTTGCATCTCGGAAGATAAGGGATACCGCGGAAAATATCAAAGCAGCTAGTAAATGAGGCCTACAGACACATAGAAGAGTTCTTAGGTAAGCACCTCATGGTTTTGAGCTTCAGATCTAAGCACCCTTGCCGAAACGATAATATCACAATATAATAAACACAAAACGGTAATTGAATTATAAATAGAAGGAGCGACCGATGAATGGGAAGGAATCTATCCCGAGTGGCTGGGAGTCATACACATACTCAGTAACAGGTGAAGAGACGGGACTTATCATTCCAAAAAAGGGCGTGTCTATCGAGGTGGCAAAGCAGCCCCAAGAGAGACTGCGCTCATAGGTCGGAGCGGTCAACAGTCATCCGAAGAGAGCAAAAGGAGAGGCGTAGAACTGTCCTTGTCTATTCCTGGCCTTTTCTCAGTTGGAGGGATTCCGGTTCCTTCGCTGCGTAAGCCTGAGCAAAACTCCGATCAGATGCATGCGAAAAGTCTTGATACAGTAGCTACAGAAGGGCAGAATCGGTCTCCGTTAGATAAAGACCCAAATCTCTATAAGCGGTATGGTTACGACAGCCAAACCATCGCAGAAGCTCTAACTGCTGAGCTGAGTCGGATTATCGAAGGAGAGTCACAGCCGCCGAGCTATCAGGTCTATGGAGCATACTGCAAGGCACCAGAGCAGTCTCTGTATGCTCCGTATGTTGTATGGGGTAACAACGGCTGTGTGACACTGTTGCTCCAAGATATCAATAAGGGTAATGGGCGAATCGGCTTTCGCCATGCCACGCGGTGTCTGTCTAAATCACCTCGTGGGTAGTTTATGTCAACACGCGTAAAAATCACAATCAATGACGATAGCGCTGGCCGGGCGGCGCTTGATGCCTTGTACGAGGGTGCCAGCCAGGTGGCGCTGTGCCGCTATGCTTTGCGGCTGGCAGTGCACATTATGGAGACTGCGGGCTACAATGACCCGCACAACCCAGCTATTACCACTGGTTTTGCCGTCAACCGCCAGTGGCAAACTGGGGCGGTCTGCATGCACGATGTGCGCCAAGCTGGCTTTGCAGTGCACAAGCTGGCCCGCCAAGCGCCGGATGAACTCACCACGGCAGTGCTGCGCGTGGTAGGCCAAGCTATCGGCACCGGCCACATGTCAGAGCATGCCATGGTGGCTAGCGACTACGCCATCAAGGTCATCAATCTGCTCCACCCCGGCGATAGAGCCGTCGCTGCCCGCGAGCGCCAATGGCAGGTGCGGGTGATGAGGGAGGAGATGGCGGTTGCATAGCTTGAGGCAGTAAGTTAGCTGTCTGGCACTAAATAGAAAAAGGGTCCTTAGGCAACTAACCGTTCGGAACCTTTTCGTCTTAATAGCTCTATTGTAGCGGCGATAGAAGAATAAAGCAAATGAGCTAATCTAGTTATGGTGGACAATTATCTATATAAGTAAATAGCGAGAAAAGCTTCAGGGTGGTATAATCACCTCATACGAACAAAATCACAAAAGGCTAGGTGTATACATTATGAGTAACACGACAGAAAAAACATCCAATTCACTTCCTCTCATTAAAAAAGAGCATCGCAACAAAGTACTCATCACCCTCTTTCTCGTGACGGCACTCGCCGGAGGCGGTTACTGGGCGGTTATAGCTGTGACGAGTAGTAGTGCGCCGCCGGTAGCGCTAGCATTGCGCTTGGCGTACATCGCGGTTTTGTATATGCCGGTACCACTGTATACGCTCTTACTGAGTCGATTGATGCTTGGCATACCAATACCATTTCGTGCGTTGTTATCATTAAAGCACATCACCGTGAAGAAGTATGCATTGGTCGCTGGGCTATTCTTGGCCTGGGCCGTATTGATGATTGGCTCCGTTGCTATTCTTGGCTGGCTGTGGCCAGAGACTTTTGGGCACCTGGCAACGACTAATGGACACTTGGTGCACAACCTTGAGAAGCTCATCGGCACATCGGTCGATACTAGCGCGATGAATATGCCACCAACACCGCTTGCCATGCTGCCGCTTGGTATCTTTGGTGCATTGATGGCTGGGCTAACGGTAAATGCGATCTTTGCGATGGCGGAAGAGATTATGTGGCGTGGTTACCTTGCGCAGGCATTTGCCGGACGGCCATTTTGCAAGAAATATGTGACGATTGGCGTGCTATGGGGACTGTGGCATATTCCACTGATTGCCCTCGGGTATAACTATGGCACAGCGAACGCGCTTCCGGGGTCGGTGTTGTTCATTGGATTTTGTGTGGTGATGTCGCTCGTGCTTGGTTTCGTCGTTGAGCGGACCCGAAGTGTATGGCTCGCTGCAGTACTGCATGGGACATTTAATGGCTTCTCGAATGTTATGTCGCTTTTGGTCGTTGGTGGGAGCTCACTGTTGGCTAGCTCAGCAGTAGGCGTTGTCTCGCTTGTGATGTGGCTAGTAGTGTTTGCGGGTTGCTATATAAGCACTGCTTGTGCATCTGTCAAAAAGCGAGTATAAGCGGACTGTCTCATTTAGGAGGGTCGATTCCGCTAAACTCCTAGAGAGGTATAGCAAAATCATGCGTATAACTCGTCGTATTCAAGCAGTAAAGCTAAAGCTTCGCTATATTGGGGGATTGCTGGTAATACTCAGATCAACCACACATTAAGTATATAGCACGAGATCGACACGATTAATTGTCGCGTGACATGCTTATTCCAATTTTGTTATAATGAAACTATGACGATTACCACAATCCAAAAGATCATCAAAATCGGCTCGAGCCGTGGCGTGACGCTGCCGGCTAAGCAGCTGCGGGCGCTTGGCTGGCAGGAGGGGGATGAAGTGCGCATTGTGGTTGATACGGTGAGTTCTGCTCATACACCAGTGCAACCAGCAACTGACCAAGTGCGGCGTGACTACGAAACATTCACGCAGCAGTATGGTGAAACGCTGAAGAATTTGGCTGACCGATGATGCGCTATCTAACGACGGATGAGATTCAAGCATTACATTATTGGGTGATTGCGGACTATGGTGGCTCGCATGGTCTGCGCGACGCGAAGGCACTTGCGTCACTCGTCGTTACACCACAGGCAGTGTTGTTTGGTCGTGAGCTCTATGGATCGGTGCATAAAAAAGCAGCAGTGTATCTCCATCATTGCATCGCTGACCATCCGTTTATAGATGGGAATAAACGGACAGCAGTAACACTAACTGGAGTATTTTTATTACGCAATGATGTCTGGTTGCGAGCGGCACCCCAAGAACTTGAGAATATAGCAGTGCAGATTGCCACCGATCATTGGGATATCGTGCGCATCGCACAGTGGTTGCAAGAAAATACTGAGGAAATATAGTATGATTCTCCACAGTATTTCCACAGAGTGATGTATTTTCTACACACAGATAACGATGGTGAATTCCTGGGGTCTAGGGCAGAAGGCTTGTTTATTTCAGGCCCAATTACCCCCTTGTTACCATAAGCACAATAATGCTATAATGCGAACGTTATATTAAGGTGTTGTGTTTCACAACAAAAAAGGAGGGTTATTGCATGAGGGAACTCAGGCAAGCAAAACATAATAAATGGAGAGCACTGACTCGCGTGTCTCAGGCTGGGTGCCTGGTGGCAGTGGCCGCTGTAGTAGCATTGTTTGGCCAGCCCACACACGCTGCCCAAGACGTAGCTTGGAAAGAGCAAACTGGTTCTGGTGCAAAGAACTGGTCGACAATGGCTAGCTCGGCCGACGGCACCAAACTTGTTGCGGCAGCGAATGCAGGGAGTATCTACACTTCGGCTGACAGTGGTGTAACGTGGAAGGAGCAAACAGTAACTGGGCTTGCTGGCCCGCAGAAGTGGACAGCCGTTGCTAGCTCGGCTGACGGCACCAAGCTCGCTGCCTTCTATCAGTGGGGTGGCTACATGTACACCTCAGATGACGCAGGTGTCACCTGGAAGCAAAGAGGCCTCCCGGGAGCTGCTGGAGACTGGGTGTCTGCTACGAGCTCTGCTGACGGCACCAAGCTCGCTGTTGTTGGGCGCAATAGCAAGGTGTATACCTCTGAAAACTCTGGTGCAACCTGGAAGGAGCAAGCCAACCCAGGTGCAAAGAACTGGTCGTCTATCGCAAGTTCGGATGACGGCACCAAGCTCGCCGCAACAGTAACCGACGGCTCGATCTACACCTCAGACGATGGTGGTGCCACCTGGACAGAGAGTGAGAATACTGGACCAAATGCGTGGACGGCTATTGCAATGTCTGCCACTGGGGATAAGCTTGCTGCAGCACTGAACAGTGGGAATATTCGCACCGCAACGGCCAAAGATAAGCCAGTTACCCCACCTGCACCGACACCATCGCCAGCTCCCGCTCCCACGCCTGCTCCCGCACCAGAGCCAGCACCTGCCGCAGAGCCAGCGCCAGCCGCCACACCAGCGACCGAGACTGCTGCTCCTGCTAAGCACGAAGAACCAACACTAGCCGATACTGGTGACAGTGTATGGCTTGTCGCTGCACTCGCAGCCAGTGGTCTTGGCGCTGGAAGCTTCTGGTTCGTTAAGAGCCGCAAGAGCTAACCGCTGAGGATTTCCTTACGCGAAGAGAGAAGGGCGATTACCGCCTTTCTCTTTTTCTTGCTTGAAGCTGAGGATTTCACCACGCCACAACGACGCCAGACGCTGCGAAAGCAGCGCGTCACCATGTAAAAACCTTGATTTAAAAAGCATAAGCGTTATAATATGACCAGAGTTTTATACATAAAATAGGGGAGAAACGGGTGGTAAAACGAGCTATAATCACGCTGCTACTCATGACGGGCAGTATTCTAGCATTGGTTATGTTAACCAACGGAAAGACGACGGCTAATCAATGGGGTATGGTGTGGAACGATGAATTTAAAGGCGCGGCGGTGTCAAACGCGTGGGATATACTCCAGCAGAACAAAGATAATTTGCAAAACACCCATCTAGCCTACAGCGCAAACAATATTAAAATCGTCGGCAACGACCATTTACAAATCACAACTCAGCGCCACTGCGCGAGTAGCCTGAGTGAGCCACTCACCGATGCTAATGCAAGCGAACAGCCATGCCCAAGTGGCAAGATGACACGCTACCTCAGTGGACGAGTCAAGAACCGAAACAAAGTAGTTGATGGCACTAAGCCATTCCGAGCGGAGATTCGAGCAAAGTTTAACTGGAACGGCAAGCGTGGGACACGGCCATCGCTGTGGATGGTGAGCGGCAATACGCTACAAAATTGTGACGACACACCTGGTGCGAATGATCCCTATGGTGAGCTCGATATCATCGAGTGGTACTCATACACGCCTAACTACGCGTGGTCGACGACGCATATGTCATGCTATCACCACGGTGTCGACGCCACCTGGAAGACTGGCTGGCGGACGCGATCATTCTCGCATAGTGGTGAGCACTATGCTGGTGCGCAGCCTGGCTCATTTGCCTATGAGTGGCACACCTGGGCGGTCGAGTACGATGGCACAACGGTTAAATATTTTGTAGATGACCAGCCCATCAAAGTATATCGCTACCATGTGAGCCCTACCAATAATGGCACCATTACTCCCAAGAAGGATGCCGAGCCGCTCACGAAGATCGCCAGCCAAGAGAATATCAACGCCGCATTTCACCGTGGCTGGCAATTTATCCTCAACGACTATGTCGAGATAAGCAAAAACCTCAGCCCTATCGACCCATCCGACTCATTTCCCATGCAGACGATGCTGATCGACTATGTGCGCGTCTTCCAAAAGGGTGTGGGCACGCAGCCCCCCGAGACGCCAGTCCCAGCAACAGGCGCTACATGGACCAAGCGTCCAACAACTGATGCAAAGAATTGGACATCGATCGCCAGCTCCGCCGATGGCAAAACGATGGTCGCCGTCGCCAAGGGGAGTAAGGTATATACCTCGCGTGATGCTGGTGCTACCTGGACAGAACAGCAGGGCTCTGAGGCGCGCGATTGGGTAAGTGTCGCTAGCTCGGCTGACGGCACCAAACTCGCTGCGTTGTATGACTGGGGTGGCTACATCGTTACCTCAAGCGATGGTGGCGCAACATGGACGAAACATGCAGTCGAAGGTGCGTCAAACTGGACATCCATCGCCAGCTCAGCTGATGGCACTAAGCTTGTCGCCGTCGCAAAAGACAAAACAATCTACACATCTTCTGACTCGGGTACTACTTGGACAATGCAGCCAAGCTCGGGTAGTCGCAAATGGCAGGCAGTCGCCAGCTCGGCTGATGGGAATAAACTCGTTGCTCTTGTCGAGAATGGTGCGGTCTACACCTCAACCAATGCGGGTGTCACCTGGACGGAACGTCCATCGGCGGGCATACGCGCCTGGACATCCATCGCCAGCTCGGCTGACGGTACTAAGCTTGTCGCCACAACGGCAGGCGGTAATCTCTTTGTCTCAACCGACGGTGGTGCTACCTGGACGGAGCGGGCTGTCGATGGTCGGCACAACTGGACATCTGCTACCATCTCTAATGATGGAAGTAAACTAACCGCAACCGCAGGCGGCGGTGGCTACATCTTCAGCTCCAGTGATGGTGGTGCTAGCTGGGTAGCACAAACGTCTGCTGGCACACCAAACTGGGCGTCGGTTGTGAGCCCGGCTGATGGTACATTAGTCGCTGCAGTAGCGTATGGTGGTGCAATCTATACAGTTGACCACACAAACCCAGATGAGCAGCGGATCGCTGCTGCCGAGGCTGCCGTAGCTCAAGCTGAGCAGAGCAGGACTAGTGCTGCGATCGACGCTGCCAAAGCACTGGTCGATGCTGTGCGAGACCCTGCTAAAAAAGCCGCTCTCCAGGCGCGCCTAGCCGCAATTGTCACTACACCGACACCCAAAAAGCCAACAAACGCTACCGTGGTTGCTCAGCCGCATGGCGGTACTGCGACGGTATCGACTGCTGGGGATCAGTGTTATCATATCGCCACCGCAAAGGCGGCAGCTGCCCCGAGCTACTATCACGGTCGTACACTGCATGATGTCGCTAGCTTCACCATCACCTGCGACCACCAGCCGCCCAAGGTCGGGTACACCACGCACGTTGCGCTCACACTGAGTCGCCGCTATGACGACACGAGCCGTGTGACTGTTGCAAAGGTTGTTAATGGCGCTATTACTGAGGACATTACCAATCGGATGAACTTTGGCACGACAGCAGACGGTAAATACACGACGATAACCTATGATGTAACCGACGGTGGCTTTGGTGACGAAGATGGCGCTGCTAACGGTACTATTACCGACCCAATTGCGGTGTACGAAGCAGAGTCGTCACCTACAGCCAATCAGGCCAACAAACCGCGTGGCCAGCACAAGTCACTCCTTGCCGACACTGGCCAGAGCATCCTTCTCATTGTTCTTGGTGCAGCTACCTTGGGCGGTACTGGAGTGTGGTTGATGCGAAAGCGACTACTCCGCCGTAAGTAATAGCAAACGCATACGAGCACCAGCAAACCTCACACAGAAATCGTGTGGGGTTTGAGATTTGTATACACCGTCTACTAGTAGCCCGTCTCAATACTGTATAGAGCATCAAGCGGTATATACGTGAGATATTTGCTCACGCGGCAGATATGTATTATTATACAAAAGAATAACACCAACAGGACTATACGAGATGAAAACAATCTATATTCACGAATCTGGTACGCTGGGATTTTATTGCCGTGAGCCGTACTTCGTCATGGCAGCGCTGATGATTGACGACGAGAAAGCACTCAAGCGGATGAAGAATCTGATCCGGCGGGTGAACGGCCACGTTTTGCGACGATATAAACCGGGGTCATACCTTGCACGGCGACATACCAAAGAGACTATTGAACAGCACATTACGAAAAACTTACCAACTCGAGATGATCACTCTATCACGTATGTTGTAATGGAACGCGACAAAGAATACACACGAATGCGCGATAAGATAGCGCGCACTCACATGCGGCAGGCGTTGCTACGTTGGTTGCTCCTTGATACACTGGTGCAGTGTCATGAGGATGTGCGCATTGTTGTGAGCAATAAGACGATTAAGGCAGCAACGGCGCGTCAGATGCAGCGCTATATACAGCAGCAGGCGCGTGAACACGGATACCAGCATACGCTTGTGATTGATGCGATTGAACCGCAAACTCACTATGGATTGCGTATGGCGCACTTTATTACCCACCTTGTTTTTGTAACGTATATGCGGCCAGTGCGTCTTGATCGGGTGCTACACAATCTCCCATTGGCGCGACTCCGCATTGCAAAAGGTGAGTTCATTCACGAGAGCCATACCAACTGGTTGCTTGATCAGCTAGCTTATTTGATGTACACTAAGTAGGTACCACGTGTGGTGTCTGTGGAGTCAGTCTTGTATCTTGCTTATGTTGCGCAATTGGAAGTAAGTGGCGTATTATCGTCACCAAGATATGAGCATCCATGGCGCGTCTGCAGAACGCGCCATTTTTTGATGTCATGTTCCTATAGATTATATTGTGGTATAATCTTTCTCCATGACAGAGAAATTCCAAACATCAGCACACCCATCACCTGAAGAACCCAACGTGCAGATACATCTGCACAATTTGCGAGCAAACGATGATGCGGGTAAGGCACGCCTTGGTGTGGTATGGTCTACACCGAAGTGCGGGTGATGTCTATGTGGTAGATATCGGAGTAGGAAACCAGCCGCATCATAAGGACTTGCGGGCTGAGATTGGCTTTAAATCTAAGTAAGGACTCATACCTAATATTACCAGAGGATTTTGCCTATACACTTGGTTTTGCGTTTGGGCGCTATAATCCAGATAAGACTGAGCAGGATGCCTTATGGCGCTTCTTACGATTTGCAGGCAGAGCGCTTCCGACCGACAGGTATCTGCCGCAACGACCGACGCCATTGTCCGCACAGCAATGCTTGGAATGAAGTATGCGCTTGTGGTTGACGCAAAGCAGTTAGCAGATCTGCCACCGACAGTGCAGCATCCCAGTACACAGCTTCTTATACCTGAAGATTGGCAGGGTAAGGTCGACACGACAGGCATCGATCGTAGTGGCCGTCCAATATAACGTAGAGCACTCTTACTGATACACCTCAGGCTTCAGCACACCAATATACGGTAGGTTGCGGTAGTGTTGGCGGTAGTCTAGGCCGTAGCCCACCACGAATTCATTGGGGGTAGGGATGCCGATGTAGTCTGCCTGCACATCCACTGTGCGGCGCTCGGGTTTATCCAGCAAGGTGCAGAGCTTAGTACTGGCGGTGTGGCGCTCCGCAAAGAGTTCAAACAGCGCTTGGGCAGTGTGACCCGTATCCACGATGTCTTCTACCAGCAGCACATGCCGGCCAGCCACGTCTGTATCGAGGTCCTTTAAGATACGCACATTGCCAGTCGAGGTAAGCTCATCGCCATAGCTCGAGACATCCATAAAGTCGATTTCCAGCATGCAATCCATCGCTCGCACCAGGTCGATCATAAAGGGCGCTGCCCCGCGCAGAATACCCACCACCAGCGGGTTTTTATCGGCATATTCCTGGCTTAGCTGCTCGCCCAGACGCGCCACAGCACGCGCAATGTCATCTTTAGTAAAGAGGATTGTTTCGATATCATTATGCATAAGGATTATTGTAGCAGATGTGCAGGGCGGGGGCGAATTTTTTGGAAGATGATGTGCGGTGAAAAATGCGTGGAGACGTGAACAATGCTACAATACCATCATGACACAACGTACCATTCCACCCCATGCTCGGATGATTCCACCCGAGGCACAGTGTGTCTTTGTGGGCGAGATATTTAGTGTTTATCAGTGGCCGCAGCGGCTCTATGATGGCTCAGTAGCAACCTTCGAAATGGTGCGCCGACCCGACACAGTATTCATCATTGCGGTCGATGATGCAGGCAAGGTGCTCGTAAACGATGAAGAGCAGCCAGGCGGCATCGTGCGGCGTGGCCACCTGCCAGCAGGGCGGGTCGACCCTGAGGATACAACCATCATCGCGGCGGCGCAGCGCGAACTGCGCGAGGAGACAGGCTGGGAGTTTGCCGACTGGCAGCTGCTGGAGGTGGTGCAGCCTGAGCCGAAGATGGAGTGGTTCATCCACCTTGTGTTGGCCCGGCAACCAGTGTGCCACATGCCGCCACACTGTGATGCGGGCGAGCGGATTACCACTCGCGCGATCTCCTGGCAGGAGCTTGTGCAATCAGCGGTGCTGCTGCGGCATTTCCCGTGGCTACGCGATGTTGCCTCGGTGGAGGAGCTTGCTCCGCGTCATAGGGGTAACCTATGAGGGCAGTAGGGGTGTGGGTATATCATATCTCCTATCCAGCGATATGGCTAAACCTAGTCGATTGTATACACAACAAGGCAGGATAATTGTCTTCTGCGCTTCATACGGTATAATAGAAAAATTATGAATCGACCTATCAAGCAGATAAAACACATCAAGCAGCAGGGTAAGCTCCTGCGGATTTTTTGGCAGGCGCTGGCAGTGGCGACAGTGGTGGTGAGTGTGAAGTTCGTCCTGCACCGCCTGGGGTGGGAGCCGATTGAGCAGAGCTCATTGCATAATAGCGTCATATCTAGCGTGACCTTTGTGATTGGTTTTTTGCTCTCGGCTACGATCGCAGACTACAAAGAGTCGGAGCGGATTCCAGCGGAGTTTGCGGCGCTACTAGAAGATATGTATGATGACGCCGCGGCGATTCATCAGAGCTATCCAGTGTTTGATATCGATGGCTTTCGGCGTCAGCTCCATGCTGTAGCCCAAGGGTTTTCGAGCGATGTGCGCCACTCGGCCTATGATGCTCGGCAGGACATCCGGGGCTTAACGCCGTATTTTGCCACGATGGAGCAGGGTAATGTGCCACCTAACTTCATCGTCAAGCTTAAGCAGCAACAGACGGTGCTGCTCCGCCACCGCCATCGGGTCGATTACATTCAGCGGATTCGCTTTATTCCCTCAGCATCTATCTTGGCGCGCTCTATTGTGGTGGCGTTGCTTGGTCTCTTGCTTATTACCAACATCGACCCATTTGTCGCCAGCCTGACGGTCGTGGGGCTGATTAGCTTCGTCTTGGTGTATATGATCATCCTCATCCATATCATCAGCACGCCCTTCCATAAGGCTGGCAAAACCCGCGACGACGTAAGCCTCTTTCTTATCCACGATGCGGAGGAATATCTGAGCGGTCCACACGACAGAGTGAGTAAATAGATCACCACGATAGCAAATCTCTGTGCTTTATCAATAAAACAATAGATAACAGGGGTATTACCCATAGAATAGAGATATACGGCTATAGCAGCTCCCTTTTCGCTAGTAGGTGGCTCGCTATTATCGCCCAACATTGCTATAATAAGACAGTACCAACACTAACCATGGAGGATCTCACATGGGACTTACCGATGATATCAAAGCCAAAGCCGATGACGCACAAGCTAAGGTCAAAGCAGCAGCTAGTGACGCAAAAGACAAAGCCGAAGAAGTAGCCGAGAAGGCCAAAGACGCTGCGCAAAACGCCGTCGACACCGTAAAAGACAAGGCAAACGACATCGAAAACAAAGCCTACGAAACCAAGGGCTACGTAAAAGGCAAGATGGATCAATAAGCCTTCATCTCTTGATGGATACAAGAGCTGCTCTATATGTTAGAGCAGCTCTTTTGGTGTGAGTGCACGTTTGCGAGGCAGTAATATACATGGTACGATGAGAAAAAATATAAGGAGGAACTAACTATGCCTATCTATAACCCCGCCGACTATCCTGTCATCATCGCGCGCCTCAAAGCCAAGCTAGCCGAAAAGGGCGTCGTGATGGGCCCAACGCTTAGCGAAGCAGACATCACTGCCTTTGAGGCCGCCTGTAACACGCGCCTGCCCGATGCCTATCGACTCTTCCTCCAGCAGGTGGGCGATGGCTGTCAAGATATTCGGCGGCCCGGTGGCATCGTTATCTATGGCCTCAAACGACTGGCTGATACCGAGGTGAAAGACCTCTCGCGCAGTGTGACGATCGACGACTACTGGCTTTGGGAGGAAGAAGAGGATGAGGCACTGCTTACGAACAAAGCATTTGAGGAGCGGCTGGGTAACGAAGGTGTGTTGCTCCTCGACCAAGGCTGTGGCGATACCTACCAGCTTATTACCTCTGGCAAATGGGCTGGTGAAGTGTGGAACTTCTGCGACGTAGGGGCTGGCCCATGCTGCGAGCGCCAGGACTTCCTTGGCTGGCTAGAGCTGTGGGTCGATAGCGACTTTGATGCAGACTTCTTCAAGGATTATGTCTATCCAGGTGATACCGCACAGTAATACCCCATACCCCATAGCACGTGTCTGCAGGGGGTATTAGCTACCGCCATGCCATGCTACACTAAGGAGTATGACGAAACCATTTGTACTACTGCAGTCGCGCCCCGAGGACGAGGCGTCGGATAATGAATATCAGGCATTTTTGCACTTTAGTGGTCTTGCGCCAACCGATCTTGAGCGAGTGCGCATCGAGGCAGGGCAGCGCCCCGCGCACTCGCTTGCTTCCTATAGTGGTGTGCTGATGGGTGGTGGCCCGGCCAACTTTGCCTACGCTTCGGCTGAGAAGCCTGCCGAGCAGCGCAAGTTCGAAGCCGTGATGATGCCACTGCTGCGCGAGATTATTACCCATGATATGCCATTTCTTGGTGCCTGCCTGGGGGTTGGCGCGCTGGTGTCGGCACTGGGTGGTACGCCGAGCTTTGCGTATGGTGAGGCGATTGGTGCTGTGCCAATCACCCTCACGCCAGCAGCTAGGGATGACCCACTCCTCGCTGACGTACCTACTACCTTCGACGGCTTCGTTGGGCACAAAGAAGGAGTGCTTGAACCACCAGCTGCTTGTACCGTCTTAGCGCGCTCACGCAGTTGCGTGCAGATGCTGCGAGTGGGGCGCAACGTGTATGCCACGCAGTTTCATCCCGAGCTCGACCCGGAGAGCCTTGCTTTGCGTATTGATATCTATCGCCACGCTGGCTACTGTGCTCCGGACGAAGCCGATACCCTCATCGCCAATGCCCGCCAGCAAACCGTCACCGAGCCAGTCAAGATTCTGCGCCAGTTTGTGCAGCGCTATCAGCGGTGAGAGCTCAAACTCAGTTTTATCTATATCCTGCTTGTGACACTTCCATCAGGCTGCTGGTGATCGACATTTGCGCTGCATGCATCGATTACTGAGATCTTGATAAAAGCAAGCTGACGTGACGCGTCCTTATTATTTTTCGAATGAAGCAGTAGAAAAAGGGCTCGCACAGGCAGAAGTGGTTTTGATGTAAGAACGTGTATTATTTGTCTACTTCTTGTGTAAAAACATACCCCTTGGTCTATATAGGTAGTAGGCTATAGCACAATCTTTAGGTGATAGTCATAGCAAGATATTAACTGTGTCTTGCTTGGGTATAATTCCATTAAATCAACCTATGAGTCTATATAGGGGATGGCCTATAGGGTATTGGTAAGAGCAGAGGTAATATGACTTGCAAATTATCAGTATATCATATATGATGATGGACGTTATGAAATTATTTGAAAAAAATCAATTCCGAATCACGTACGGATTCATACTGATTCTGTTATTCCACCATCGATCAAGCGCTACGACGGTGCACATACTGCACCAGTTAGCCTGGCAACTGACATACGTCTAGAAGGTGAGGGGCGCGAGCAGTACCTAGTGGTGGATACCGTCCATACGACGCAGGGGAGTCACAAGGATTTTCTTGATCGAGGTATCGTATCAGACTATGGATTTACAACGGCAGCGCTACCTGGCATAACGGGTGAGATGCGTGGCTGGATGGGCGAAGGCGAAGAAGACGGAGTAGTGAATGTCCTCGCACTTTTTCGGCCGGATGATGCTACAGAGAGAGGTGCGGCCGACGAGCGGCACAGCTCAGGGGTAGTGCGCGCACGGCACATTGGTAAGCTCGCTGCCTGGGCAATGGCACAGCACTTGCTTCTTGGCAAGCAGGCCGGTGCAGACATGACCTTTGATACGAAGACACTGCAAAAAACCATGAACAAGCACAGTAAGCGTGGTGATGTAGCAATACTTCTGCCGTGAGCCATACCTCGCGAGGGGTATAGCTACGCTATATAAGCCTGTGGAAACATAAGAAGCTCGGTCGTTTATACGAGCTTCGTTGCTTTTGGCGGTGGCCGAAGCATCGCTACTTGCGGAGAGATCAAACTGCCGTGCTTAGCTATTATTAATTGAGAAAATAATCTTCACGTAGATACCCTGCCACCCACTGATAGGGTAGGGGTGTGCCTATACAGCAGCATGACACACTGCCTCGATGTTATGCCCGTTTGGGTCGATAAGGAAGGCACCGTAATAGTCTGGATGATAGATCGCCCGCACGCCTGGTGCGCCATTGTCCTGCGCTCCTGCTGCTAGACCAGCTGCATGGAACGCATTGACTGCTGCCCGCGACGGTGCAGCAAAAGCAAAGTGTAGCGGCGATGATGGCTCGCCTTGCCCAAGCCAAAATATCCCGGTATGCTGCGTCCGGTCTGGATTGCTAAAGCCCACGCCATATGATTCGTCAATTGTCTTGGCATAGCCCAGCGGTGCCAATACCGCCTCATAAAAGGCTTTGCTTGCTTCAATATCTTTAACGATGATGCCAAAATGATCGATCATGAGGTACCTCCTTGCGATATACCGTTAGTGTATTGTCTCTCAAGTATATACCACAAATGATGACAGCAGTGTGTCAGTATTGAATGTTTTTTGTGTGTTTTGATATCACCCTGTGCTTCGGCGCTGCGCTACCATCGCGCGGAGCTGCGCTGGCTCATCGACGATGACACTGGGCGGGAGGTGGCAGATTGCTTCGCAGGCGATTGCAAGCTGCGGCGTATAGAAGGTAACGCGAGCATGGTCGACATCAAGAAATGATCCGTCAAGCACCTCCGCTACCGCCAGCGCATCGTGCGCAGCATAGCGGAGCTCTACGCGCGTGTAGCCAGCGATTGGTTGGCGCGAGAAGACAACGCTGCTCGAGTAGTCGTCACTAGTAGAGGCGTCCGGGTAAGGCCTGGGCGAGAAGCTCTCCTCTTGCGGTGAGAGGCGAATGATGCGCCGCAACTTGAAGAGACGAAAATCCTGGCGCAGCTGGCAAAACGCCCACACATACCAACTCGCTTGCCGAAACACCAGCTGATGCGGCTCGATCACTCGCTCTGTCTGGCCATCATAGCCAATGTAGTGCATCTGCATGCAGTATTGCTCCTCGATCGCCTGTTGCAATTGCTCAATCTTGTGCTGAACTGGGTGCTCCGCCGCCCAGGGTGCAAAGTTGATAGCATACATCGGCATCGCAGACTGGTCATCTTCGGGGAGAAGCTTGGCGTGCAAGGTAGTGATTGATGATTGACGGGCGACACTCTGGAGACCCGTCAGCGCACTCGCTAGATGCTGTTTGTCGGTAGTGGAGAGAATGCGCCGGTCAAGCGTGTAGTGTGGCATGAGGGCGAGTCCACCATCGCGACCAGCCCGAGTGATAATAGGAATACCTGCCTGGTTCAGCGTCTCGATATCGCGCAAAATAGTACGCTTCGACACCTCAAAGCGATCGGCTAGTTCCTGAGCAGTAGCTTTGTCTCGCTCGCAGAGGAGCGATAGAATGGCGAGCAGGCGCTGGAGCTTCATAAATAACCGTACCAGATAATTCGTATAGCAATTATATGCCACTATTGTAGCAACGTATGGCTCGTTATGACAAAGAAAGATGTTTATGAGAACAGATTATAAATAGACTAATGGTATATAGATAGTAGGGGTATCGGTATTATTGCAGGATATACAGTCCCGTGTGCTGCGTGGCTGCCTGGTAAGATAGCGGCATCTTGATATGTAGATACGTGTTGCGAGGCTTATGAGATGTTTACTTTGCGTGAAGGGTGCTACCTTGTTTTCGCTTTCTATCATCACCCGAGGTGAAAGATATAGTGGATTTGGATAGCTATATAGCAGTATAAAAGCGAAAAATGATTACCGAACGGTGGTCTAGTGTCGGTGAAAAATCTCCACGACTTTTCCACACCATCCTAGACACTAGATATGGGCACACTACATATAGCGTAGGTAGGGACAGAGCTCTTGATCATAACAGAGGTAGTGATGGTGCGCAGCATCAACGCAATAGCTGTATTTAGCAAGCACTCCACGCACCATATGGTATAATTACCTCGATAACCCCATAAACAAGGAGACAAGCAGATGAGTAATTTTCCGGTAGTGCGCGTAGAGCGTGTTGATGTGCGGAATGAGAGTGTGTCGAAAATAGATGTATGGGCACGCATTAAGAATGATTCGGATCGGCAGGTGAAGGTTGTGAGTTGGGAGTATCTAGGGAATATGCGCAATGAGTTGCACACGCTTAACCCGGGGAACACAGTTGATGTGATGCTCTACAGCGGTGCACCCAAGAATTATCCAGACCAAATGTACATTCGCTACGAAGCCGAGCACGATGGTGGCAGGCATTACTTCTTGGCGCGGCACCAGGCGAAATTTGACGAGCGCTATAACAATGACACGAAATGGTATCGGCCATCAGATTGGATGGAGTTCCAGCGCGTGGATCGCGGTAACTAGCATGGTAGCTACTCCGCGCATTTTCTACACTGATGGTAGTGCCAGCCCCAATCCTGGCCCGGGTGGCTATGCCGTCATCGAGCAGGGCAAGCCCGTGGCGCTGGGCAGCGAGCCAGGCAACACGACAAACATTCGCATGGAGGGGATGGCCCTCATCGCAGCCATGCAGTTAGCTGGGGCTGAGGAATGCGAGATCCATACCGATAGCGAATTTTGGGTTAATGTCCTCACCAAGTGGGCACCTGGCTGGGTAGCCAAGGGCTGGCGCAAGAGCAGCGGGCCAATCAAGAACCTTGAGCTCGTCCAAGAAGCCTATGCGCTTTATACCACTGTGCAGCCGAAGCTCATCTGGGTGCGCGGTCACAACGGCCATGAGCAAAATGAGCTCGCCGACCAATGGGCTAACCGAGCACGAGCTGGGGAGCGGCTAGAGGAAAAATAAGTAGCTAAGAACCGGTCAATAGCGACCGGTTCTTAGCTATGGAAAATCTGGCTGCGAGATAACTTGAGTGCGGTTGTATCTTTCTTATCGCGTTGTGCCGCATCGACAAGGTAGGTATTCCTAGCATAAATATATGCTATACTATTACCAATATCACTAATATCCAGAGTGCGACGAGGGACTGGCCCAATGACTCGCCAGCAACCTGCTCGGGAAGCGAGTAAGGTGCTAATTCCAGCCTGTGCGCAGGGAAGATATGAGACGCGTAAGAGAGCAGCTCCTTTCTCGCCTGGCGGTGCAGGATAAGAGAAGGGAGTTTTTATGACAGCAACTACTATAGCATCAGCACAATTCCGTACTGCTGAGAGCGTGAGCCCAGGCCACCCCGACAAGCTGTGCGACCAAATGAGCGACGCCATCCTTGATGCTTACTTAGCCCACGACCCACAGGCACGCGTGGCGGTGGAAGTGTGCGGCGGCCATGGCATGGTGTTTGCGACAGGCGAAGTGACGTCGCAGGCGACGGTGGCAGTGACACCGATTGTGCAGCGTTTGGTGGGGAGTGGGGTAGAGATAATTGAGCATATTGCTCAGCAGAGCCCAGAGATTGCTCGCGGTGTGGATGATGGCGGGGCAGGTGACCAAGGTGTGATGATCGGCTATGCCTGCAACGAAACGCCTGAGCTGCTCCCACTCGAAACAGTGCTGGCGCGGCGATTGAACCAATTTTTGTATCAACGTTGGCCCTACGATGGCAAAACGCAAGTAACACTGCGTGGCGGGCAGATAACGGCAATTGTTGCAAGCTTCCAACACGCACCAAAAGACAAATTAACAGAGGCAGTCAAGGAGTGGCTTCAGCAGCAGACGTATGTGAACACATTTTTTAAGGATAAGCAATATGATGCGCCAGTGCTACACTGCAACCCAGCAGGGAATTGGCAGATTGGTGGCTTTGCGGCTGATGCTGGCCTGACGGGACGTAAGCTCATCGTTGATAATTATGGGCCACGCGTGCCGATTGGTGGCGGGGCCTTCAGCGGCAAGGACGCCACCAAGGTGGATCGCTCGGCGGCGTATATGGCGCGGCGCATTGCAGTGGATTATCTGCGACAATACCACGCGCAGGAGGTGCTGGTGCGCCTGGCGTATGCAATTGGCCACAACCAGCCCGTCGAGGCGACTGCCATCATCGATGGTGTAGAGCAGCCCATCACAGGCTACGATCTCAGCCCGCATGGTATCATCACCTCGCTCCAGCTCGCCCATCCTATCTACGAGCCAACCGCTCGCTGGGGGCACTTTGGCGAGGGGTTTGTATGGGATCGGTAGAATGGCGAGGTTGAGCTCTTACTGGTAGAATGCGAGTATCTAAATCTTATACTATTCTTTTCTACTTCCGCTTCATTGCGTCTCTCTAAAAGCAACCTCCATAGAGATAATTGCATCTTTTAGGTGAGCTACCAAGCCGTGTTATGAGTAGTATCGTGCTGCTCGTAGCTCTTGTATACGGCGTCGAGATGAGGAGAGAGTGTTTCGTGCACGTCGTGCCGTAGTGCGCTATAGCCTGATGGGTCACGCAGCGCATCACTCATTTCATACTGGGCAAGGAGGGCAGACTGGCCTGGCATAACACGGTCCACGACTTGCGCCAGTGCAGCTGTGTCGAATGGGTTGATTAGTGCGGATGAGTCTTGCTCTCTATTACGCTCGTTTATCATATGTTGCAAGTCTCGCACTGTGCTGGTGACAGGCTGGTATTGCTCACCGATGAGCTTGCGCAACTGCCGCGTCTTCCGGTGGGCACGCCAATGAGCAAATGGGCCATAATGGCCATGATCGACCAACATAGCTCGGCCACAAACAGCAGCAGGAGTACCAATCAATGATGCAGCAGACCCAATCGTAAAGCCTGTTGTCAGTTCTTGCATTGGTGTACCGTCAAATCCATACGCGTAGGTTGCCGCAGCCATTGCACATGCACCGAGCGTAGCAATGCTTAGGCCAGCTTCTGCGTATTCTTCAGGCAGCGTCACATCTCGTTCGCCAAACTGTGGTGGTACCTTGTGGTTGCGAGTGCGAGTGTAGGCGATGGCAGCGTCTGGATCGACAGTGTCGAGCAGGGGCTGTGGGCAATCGGCCCATAGATGCACTCCATTATTTATATCCTCGGGGGCGTAGTTGTATCGAGATAGCAGTGCCATATGTCTCTCCTCTCGCTTAAATAAGTAATGTATCTACGGCAGAAGGGTATTGCTGCAATGTCAAGGTTGTGGATTTGTGAGTGGAGTAGGTGTTGGTGTGTTTTTGTTAATGATGAGTTGCCTATATATAGAGAACATACACATACTTTGCCTCTCACCCCACAACCTTGTATACTAGAGCCTATGGATCAGACACTTGCACAGGAGATTTTGCGTAGTGGTCAGAGTGCGCTGCTGACAGGGCCAGCGGGCACGGGCAAGACATATGTGTTGGGGCAGTTCATCCGCCAGTGTAAGGCGGATGGCAAGTATGTGTCCGTCACTGCCACGACGGGGCTTGCAGCGACACACCTGGGCGGCAGCACCATCCACGCATGGGCGGGGATTGGCATCCACGATAGCTTGCCGAACAATTTTTTTGATCACCTGTCGAAGACGCGGCGCGATATTATTGCCAAGACAGATGTGCTTATCATCGATGAGATTAGTATGTTGCATGACTACCGCCTGGATATGATCGACGAAGTGTGCCGCCGGGTGCGTGAGGTGCCGAATCAGCCTTTTGGTGGGCTGCAGGTAGTGATGAGCGGAGACTTCTTCCAGCTGCCGCCAGTCAATCGCGATGGTGGGCGGCAGGGGAGCTTTGTGGTGCAGTCGCAAGCTTGGCGCCAGCTCGACCCAGCTATTCTGTACCTCGACCAGCAATACCGCCAGCAAAAGGGCGACGCCCTGCTAGACATCCTAACGGCTATGCGAGCTGGTGACCTGCGTCGGCGTCATGCCGAGCAATTACTGGCCCGCACAGAAGTAGAGCCACCTTATGAGAGCGACCTAACCGAGCTTCATACCGTCAATATCGATGTCGATCGGATCAACCAAGCCCGCCTAACCGAGCTGCCTGGCGATGAAGTATTATATCAGCGCAGCAGCACTGGTGGGCAAAATTATGTCGATGCGCTGCAGCGGAGTATTCTTGCGCCAGAAGTGCTAGTGCTCAAGCGAGGTGCACTGGTGATGGCTATCAAGAACGACCAAGCGCGGCGCTTTGCCAATGGGAGCATTGGCCTGGTAGCAGACTTCGAGCCAGGCACAGACTATCCTGTGGTGGAGTTTCGCAATGGCCATGTGGTGACGATGCAGCCTGACACCTGGGAACTGCGCGATGGTACGCGCAAACGGGCCAGTATCTCGCAGCTGCCACTGCGCCTGGCTTGGGCGATTACTGTGCACAAGAGCCAGGGGATGACGCTCGATAGCGCACGCATCGACCTACGCAAAGCCTTTGTCCCGGGTATGGGTTATGTAGCACTGAGCCGTGTTAAGAGCCTAGATAATATATATCTCACTGGTATCAATCGGATGGCACTTACCATGAGCGATGAAGCATACATCATCGATACGCAGCTTCGCACCCGTGCTGTCCAAGATGCCGAGCGCTTTGCATATCTGCGCGAACAGGCTGCTCAGCGTGCTACGACGCCGCAGAAGAAGCCAACGAGTAAAACTGGCAGCACCAGCTGGGCGGCCAAGATCGCCACAATGCGCCAGACCCACCCCAACGCCTACAAACCATGGACAAAAGCCGACGATGAGACGCTCAAGCAGGCTTTCGTCCAAGGCGTGAGCATCCGCCAGCTCAGCCGTACTCTTGGCCGGCATGAAGGCTCGATAAAAATGCGACTGCAAAAGCATTTTGGCGAGGATGCGGTGCAGTAGCGCATTGCTATCCCAAAGTCTGGGGCCGTCTCATGCTTCTCGGTGATTATAGTCAACAAAAATGAATGTTCTTGTAACGCGCTCAGCTCCTACACCAGCGTTGCAAACCGCTCAGTAGTTCCCATAATTTACTAATTGACAAATCTCCTAGATATCTCTTACAATAAAGTAATCTAGACAATAAGGAGAAAATATGGCAAATCCAGAGAGAGAGCCTTAACAGACAGCGCTGAGCGCCGAAGCATAGAAGACTCCATGATCATCCAATCGTTGGGCCGGTTGTCGACCCATCGCGTGATCACACCAGAAAATACATCACCAGGTACAGCTAGCATCATAAAACAACCGACAGGTGTCGCCTCCATCCGACAGAATAGTGTTTTCCTTAGCGCTCGAGAAAAGATGAAAGACACTAGCTTCATTATGTTGGGGTATGTAAAGGAATCTCAAGCGACCATGCAGCTTAATTCACATGATATTGCCTATGTAGAGATGAACTCGTCTGGAAGGGTGTCTCTTGGAAAAAACGAGACGGGTGTAATAGCGACAAGCGGGTTGGCGGGCTGCACTGGTGTGGCTGGTTTTGCAAAAAATCGAGATGGGAAAATTCAATCGTTTGTTTCGCATTATGATGCTCTGAGTCAGGATAGCCGCATAACAGGAAAAGATAGTCCGGTCAATCGGGATCTCTATACTTTTCGCCACCAAGTAGAAAAAGATGATACCCAAAGTACGCCATTGTATGTTGTTTCATATCCTGCATCGAGTCGCTATGACCAGGATTATGGTAAGCGACGGGGAGTGTTTCGAGAATGGCATTATATGGATCAGATCAATACTACAGTAACGCAGCTAAGCAAAAACGCACAAGTCCTCCTCTTGCCATATGAGCTTAACTCACAAGGTCACTCTCTTGCGAGTGGCCGTATGGATGGCAAAGAAGGGATATTTTGGGATGGTGTCTATATTGATTTTGCTGACTATATTGGCGATACGGTAACTAACAAACAGTAACAAGTTTAGTTATAAAGGTATAGTTGTAGTAGAATAGCTACATGCATAACGAACCAAACACACAAACCCCCACTACCGATACCACCCCAGCAACGCCACCAGAGCTAGCTGCTGCACTGCAGAGTGATGCAGACGTAGCCGCTCATACCGAGGCTCAGCCAACAAACACTGCCGCTCAGCCCGCTGCAGACGCGGCTGCCAGCGCCACTGATATATTCCTCTGGGCCAACCAAGCCGACCGCGACAAAGACCAGCTAGAGGTGGATCTCTTCCTCTTTACCAAGGGCTATACGGTATATGCCACCAACTATGCAGCTGAGCTCAAGGCGCAGCTCAAGGTGCTCTTCCTCTACGATATGATCACAGCAGTGCAGACGGGTGCAGCGACTGGCCTGATGGTGCGCGACTTTGAGGCGGCCAAGGCCGAGGAGAATGTCCTTGAGCGCACCACGCTCGATCGGGTAGTACACGCTCAGGAAGTGATCGAGCAGATCACCTATAGTGAGGCAGATCTTGAGACATTCAACGAGGGTGACCATGAGTTCAAGAAGGTTAAGGGTATCATTGCGCGCTTCCGGATGGGTACAGATGGCGAGCCATTCTTTGTGGCCAAGCTGCTGCCTCAGTCGCAGGTGCTCAAGGGAGCAACCGCCTGGATGTACAGTGGTGGGTCGTTCCAGCCATTTGTGGCTGATGCTGGCCTACGCATCACGCCGGATAATCAAGTATTAATCGTCGGCAACGATATATTTGCCTTTAGCGAGAGCAAATTTGTCCGGCTCTTTGGCTACGATGCCAAGAAGCACGCTGTGGCGGAGGAGAAGATCGCTGCCATCACGCAGCAGTTCAAGCTTACCTTGCCTGAGGGGCTCACGCTCGACCGCCTAGTGCGCGACACGCCAGCGCTGGTGACCAAACTGCAAAAGCTCGACCCGGCGCAGGTGACACAAGACCAACTCATCGACCACGCTGACGAAATGGGCTTGGGCCTGATGACGGACGACGCGGCAGGGAGTATTATTATCATGGATGCCAAGGATGCAGCCGTTTTCGTCAATCTCCTCAACGACGACTATGTCACGAGCGACCTGACTGGCGTCAAATACGAAATGCGCGGCAAGAAAATCTTGCGCGAGAATGAGCAACTGCCGGAGTAGGGGAGGGCACTGTATTTTTGTTGGGGTAGAGTGTTGATCTCAAGACTCTCACGCTCCATCTTCCCGCACTTCATCCGATGGAGTGTGAGAATCTGTTGTTGTCCCAACAGATTCTCAGCCCAACGCAAGAGGTGAACATCTGGGAGATATTCACCCTTATAGTGTTCCGTTGGAGGGAGTGTGGGAAGGTGAAACTAGTGCGAAGAAAGCGAGACGGTGTATCCACCCAATGTTCTATTTTTCTTAATCCTCTGCTGATGGTACAATAAGCATTATGGCTAAGCAACAATCTACGGTGCAATTTCCAAAACATTTCCTCTGGGGCGCTGCTACAAGCGCGCATCAGGTCGAGGGTGGTATGCACAACCAGTGGTCGGAGTGGGAAAAAGCTCAGGCCAAGACCCTCGCTGCTCAGAGCCAATATCAATATGGCGACTTGCCCAACTGGTCGCACATTGCCACTGCCGCCAAAGATCCAAATAATTATATCTCGGGCAAAGCTGCCAACCACGCCGAGCTTTACGCGCAAGACTTCGCCCTGGCCAAGAAGATGGGCCTCACCTCGTGGCGCTTTAGTGTGGAGTGGTCGCGCATCGAGCCAGAAGAGGGCGCGTGGAATGCCGAGGCGATCAAATACTACAAGGCATACTTGGCCGCGCTGGCCGATGCTGGGCTAGAGCCAGTTGTGACACTGTTTCACTTCACGCTGCCGGTGTGGTTTGCTGCGCGTGGAGGCTTTGCGAAGCGCGATAATGTGAAGTACTTCGTGCGCTTTGTCGATAAGCTGATGGATGAGATTGGTGCAACGGTGCGCTATGTCATTACCGTCAATGAGCCCTGCGTCTACGTGACCGAGAGCTACTACAATGGCACCTGGCCACCCAACGTCCGCAGCAAGTGGCAAACCTACCGCGTGCTGAGCAATCTTGCCTACGCGCACAACCAAGTAGCCAAAGTCCTCCATGCTAAGAGTCGGCGCTTCAAGGTGGCGGTGGCCAAGAATTCGGCCTACACCTACCCGGGCGACGACGCCTGGCTCAGCCGGGCGACAGCGCGGGTGGTGCAGTTCTTCCAGGATGATTATTTCCTGCGCAAGGTGGTGCGGCAGAGTGATTACATTGCCGTTAATTATTACTTTAGTAATCGCATCTATGGCTACCGCATACACAACCCTGAGACCACGCCAAATGATCTCGGCTGGACAATGCAGCCCGATCATCTCGAGCTTGCACTGGAGCGTCTCTGGAGCCGCTACAAGCTGCCTTTGCTCGTGACGGAGAACGGCGTGGCCGACGAGCGCGACCAGTTCCGCAAGCAATGGCTCACTCAGTCTATCCTTGCTATGCAGCGCGCCCTTGGCAATGGGGTAGAGTTGCTGGGGTATATACACTGGAGCTTCCTCGATAACTTTGAGTGGGATAAAGGGTTTTGGCCGCGCTTTGGCCTCTTTGCGGTCGACTACAAGACGTATAAGCGGACGCCGCGCCCCAGTGCGCTATGGTTTGCTCGTGTATTGCAGCAGCAAAAGAAGCAGGCACAGCAGCCCATTGAGCCATTGCCGTCTGTACCAGCGCGCAAGAAGCCGAGTACTAAGCCAGCTACCGCGCAGGCACAAGCTACATCATCATCGCCGCGCCCTGTTCGCTCTACACCAGCAGTACCACCCAAACCTACTCCGCCAACGCCACCCCAAACACCCCAAATGCCACCATCTACACCAGGGTCAGCGGCACGTTCGAGTGGGGTGATTACACCGCCACGCCGACCAGCAGTCGCATCACGCAGTCGTTCACGTAGTCATAATAATCGGGAGGAATAATACATGACACAGAGCAATGGTGGAGCACGCGTCGTCGTCATCGGCGGCGGGACGGGGAGCTTTACGCTCCTGACAGGCCTGAGGCAGTATGCCTCGCAGGTCACAGCGCTCGTCAATATGGCAGATGATGGCGGCTCGACGGGTCAACTGCGTGATGAGCTCGGTGTCTTGCCACCTGGTGATGTGCGCCAGTGCCTCGTGGCGCTGAGCAATAGCCCCAAGGTGCGCGACCTCTTTAATTATCGCTTCGATGAGGGGAGTTTTAAGGGGCATGCCTTTGGTAATCTCTTCCTTACAGCACTTGAGAAAATGACCGGCAGCTTTGCCGAGGCGGTGGCACTAGCCAGCCAGGTGCTTAATATCGATGGGTGCGTTGTGCCCGCAACACTCAGCAATGTGACGCTTTGCGCAGAGGGTGAGGATGGTCAGCCTATCAAGGGTGAATATCTCATCTCACAGCAGGCGCTGGCGCGTCGGCCCAAGATTTGGCTTGAGCCAGAAGCTCAGGCTAACCCCGCGGCGATAGCGGCGATTCACGCGGCAGATATGGTCGTCGTGGCTCCCGGCAACCTCTATGGTAGCTTGGCACCCGTCTTGGTCATTCGCGAGATCCAAGAGGCGCTTGCTGCCACCAAGGCACGCTGCGTCTTTGTCTGCAACCTCGTCACCAAACCTGGTCCGACGGACGGCTTCTCGGTGAGTGACTTCGCGAGTGAAATTGAGCGCCTAGCAGGCAGTCAGTTCCTCGACTATGTCGTCTTCAACAACACGCGTCCCAGCCCCGAGCTGATGGACAAGTACGCTCACGATGGTGAACTGATGGTCGAGTACGACATGGACGAGATGCATCGCCAGCACTATCGCTACCGCGCTGCACCAGTCCTTGCGCAAGACGTGTGGGATGGTGCCCAGGCTAGCGATCCATTAGCTAGCACGCGCAGCTTCATCCGGCACGACCCCGATGTTGTGGCGCGCCAGCTGATGCGGATATACTTTGCATAAATATCAAGGACTGGCTATACTGTAAAGATCATGGAGTATATGACGGGCCACTATCACATCTACGTTGACCTCGATCGGACGATTATCAACACCACGCAGTGGCTGCGTGAAATAGCGGAAACACTAGCGCAGCTCTACCCAGCGCAGGTGACTGCCAGGGAGTTCTTGGCAGCGCAGCCTCGCTATATGCTCCGGCCAAGGACGAATCCTACCGCCCCGACCTACGTCTTGGCGGCACAGCTTGCGGCGCTCGGCCTGGATGCGGCATCTGTTATAGAGCAGCTCGAGCAGACGACGCTGGGTAATGGTCACCTCCAATACCCAGGCGTCGCATCGATGCTGCGCGCGCTGAGCCACTATGGCACAGTGCAGATACTGACCTATGGTGATCCCATCACCCCACACTGCAAAGCCCGCTTGTGTCCAGCAGTGCGTGCGCTCGTGGCTCAGCAGGGTGGGCAGGTGATCATTACTACCTTGCAAGATAAAGCCCAGTGGCTGCGCCGTGCTGCCGCTGCAAACCCCGGCCAAATAATCTACCTAATCGACGATAAGCCCGTTGCTACCGCCTTTGCGCCCGAGCCAGATCCGCCCATCCGCTGCGTGCAGATCGACCACACTGGCCAGCTTACGCCGCGCTCCATCAATTGGCGCTCGGGAGATTGGCCCATTTGTCATACGTTAGCTCAAGCAACTAATATCATACAAGGAGACATCGAGTATGCAATGCACCAAAGCAATCATTCCCGTAGCAGGCTGGGGGACACGACGCCTGCCCGTCACCAAGACGATCGAAAAATGCATGCTGCCGCTAGGTAACCGCCCGGTAGTAGACTACGCCGTGCAAGACTGCATCGCGGCGGGCATCCGCGATATCTACTTCGTGGTGAGCGAGCAGAGTACGCAGATTCGCGACTTCTACCGCTCTAACGTCGATCTCAATAATTATCTGCGACGCAATGGTAAGGCAGATCTCTTGCCTCTCATCGCTCCACCGAAGGTTAATCTGCACTACATGGTGCAATCGAGCTATGGTAAGTACGGCACAGCCATCCCGGTCAGCCTCGTGGTGCCGCAGCTCGACCCTGGTGAACCAGTGGTCGTGCTGATGGGTGATGACTGTGTGTATAATGCTGATGGCACATCAGAGGTAGCGCGCCTCATTGAGGCAGCAGGGGAAGACCGCTCGGCCATCCTAGGTGTACACATGCCACCCGACCAGCTCAGCCACTACGGCGTGCTGGATGTTGCCGATGATGGCCGGCTGCGCGGCGTGGTAGAGAAGCCAGCGCCAGGTAAGGCACCAAGCGAAATGATCAATGTCAGCAAATACGTCCTCAGCCACGACCTCCTGCAGCGCATTGCTGCCCACGCCGACCGCGACGACATAGCGGGCGAATACTACATCACCGACCCCTTCAACGACTACCTCGCTGCTGGTGGCCACATGGCCGTCGTCCCCACCAAGGGTCACTACCTCGACACTGGCACACTCGAGACCTGGGTGGCAGCCAATAACTGGCTCCTCGAGCATCAGGGGTAGGGGAGAAATAATGAAAACCGGCTCCATATCAGCCGGTTTTTTTCTTGGCAAAAAACACAGCCCACCAACTGCCACGACCAAATCGGGTTTCCATGCCCGAGAATACTCGTAGTGGAGTACTCAATCAGGCGTGGCGATTGGCGGACTGTGTGGTGGGCTTATTCAGCCTCTGTCTCGTAGCACCTAAACGATGCTATTGCGTTTGGGTTGATGTATATATCACTCTCAGCGAGCAAGTAGTTATCGCAAATTCTCGCTTTTTGCAAGGAATCAACAAAATAACTATAGCCCTTGAAGCTATTAATTAGAACAAACGATTGTCCGTTAACCAGTGTAACTTCAATGGTGTACGGATTCATAATAGAGTCCTTTCTTACTTCAGAGGCCGAAGAGCTGCTTTTTTGCTCTTCGAGACAAACCTCTGAGCTCAAAAGCTAATATATATATCAATATACGAGAGCTACGTCAAGCTATTTTGCCTATAATGCCATAAAATCAGCGTATTTTCTATTTTTGTGCGTATAAGATAGTAAGGTACGCCCATATAGGCGCGCTTAGATCAGATCAAAACACTCAACAATATCGCTTATTCTTATCCACACCATAGGAGTTGTGGAAAGCAACTGACCCCTGATACTGGTTGAGCTTTTCCACAGATTTGTGGATAAGCGCCAGCGTGGCGGGGAATGCCGTGGGTAAAAAGGGTTGCGTGTGGGTGAGAGTGGGTAGTATAGTGGGAGTAGTGGAAGAAAGTGGGTAACCACGAGAAAAACAAACACCACTGCACAAAAACAAAATAATTCATCTGTAAGGATCGCCACACCCCATGGATTACTTCGAACGCAAGCTGGATGACAAGCGTCGGCTCACCATACCGACGGAGCTTCGGGCGGAGTTCGCCAGTGGCGTGGTCCTGACGCGCGGCTTTGGCAGCTACCTCCACCTGTATGCGCAGGATGTGTGGGATAGCCAGGTGGAGCCAGCGCTGACAGGCAGTATCCTGGATGAACATGTCGCCGACCTCAACGTCAAGTTCCGGCGCGGCAAGACTGCTGCCACTCTGGACCAGAAGCAGGGCAGGGTAACGGTAGAGCAGCATCTGCTGGATTATGCTGGGATATCGCGCGAGGTTGTGGCGGTGCGCGCTGGCCAGTATTGGCGCTTGATGGCACCAGAGCAGGCCGAGTAGCAAGGCTGTTTTTGTGACGCTCTTTAACAAGTACGTGTAACTGATATCCTCGAGATCGACCATCTGGTAGTGAGCCATGTGGGCACCCGACCCACGCAAAACCTTGTCGGGCGCACCTTCCTCACAAACACCTCCCAAAAAAACTCCACCTCACATAATTGCTGCGGCAATTATACACATAAGTCTCTCAAACGATCTTTGGCGGGCTCTCTCGGCCTGGTACAAGCAAAGATCGTCAACAAAAACAAACACATTTTATGCGAAAACAAACAGGTTTCGCTACCAGGTGGGTGATCTCGAACCCGCATCGGACTATCTCGCAGTAGCCTGAGCGGGGCGTATCTTTTAGAATCAATAGCGTACATTGCTTTGGTGTATCGCCTACTGCATTCGGGAACTCTGTAAGGGTCGACACTCCCCGAGTATCGACCTCTTGCGTTGGGCTGAGAATCTGTTGGGACAACAACAGATTCTCACACTCCCTCAGCAGCAGGTCGATCCGCCAAAGCGAGAAGCCGTATGCTTTTGCATTGTAGACATGGGCATAATAATAGCATGCCACCAGGCAAGAATATTATTGCGCGCTATGCTACCATAAGAAACGTATGAGTATCAAAGCACATCCACCACTTCATGTTCCGGTATTGCTGGAGGCAGTGTTGGCCCAGCTCCAGCCACGTCCAGGTGAGCGCTATCTCGACCTGACGGCGGGGTATGGCGGCCATGCCACAGCGATTCTCGAGCAGACCCAGACGTATACCACGGCGTGTTTGGTCGATCGCGACCAGTATGCTTTGTCGCAGCTTGGTAGCTTGGCAGGGCAGGGCGCACGGCTGATGCATTGCGATTTTTTGCAGGCAGCACAGCAGTTGGTTCGCGAGGGTGAGCAGTTTGATTTGCTGCTACTGGATTTGGGGGTGTCGTCACCACAGCTCGATCGAGCTGATCGAGGGTTTTCCTTTACACACACTGGCCCGCTTGATATGCGGATGGATCAACGCCAGGCGATGACTGCCGAGCAGATTGTCAACCACATGGCAGAGGCAGAGCTCGCCCGACTGATCACCCGCTACGGCGAAGAATCGCCAGCGATAGCACGGTGCTATGCTGCTGCTATTTGCGCGGCACGGCCACTGTCGAGTACTGGAGAACTCGCACGCGTCATCGAGCACGCTACCCGTGGCAAGCGGGGCAAAACCCATCCAGCCACACGTACCTTTCAGGCAGTCCGCATCGCCGTCAATGATGAATTGACGCAGGTAGAGCAGACGCTCCGGCTGGTGCCAGCCTTGCTGCGCACTGGTGGGCGTGTGGGAGTGATTAGCTTCCATAGCCTCGAGGATCGGCTCGTCAAGCGCTTCTTCGCGGAGCAGCGCCAGGCAGGCTACGAGGCCGAGCTGCGCATTCTCACCAAGAAGCCAATCGCGGGCAGCCATGACGATGCTTACAATCCGCGTGCCCGCAGCGCTAAGCTGCGAGCCGCCGCAAAAATATAAAAAAACAAAAAAAGGAGTAGGGACATGCCAGTTCGTATCCCCGTACAAAATCAATCAATCACGACAACCGTATTGGTCCGCCACGGCAAATAGCCCTTGGCTCAAGACCTCGCGCTGGGGCGGCGCGTTATTCGCCCCACCCTAGAAACGACCCCATACCAACGTTAAACACAAACACCACCACAATGACAACCTACACACGGACAATGCAATTTAATAGTCGACGCCAGAGCACCTGGAAGCGCAACCGTAACACCGTTGCTTTTGCTTCGGCTATCAAACTTGGGCCAATCACCCATACAGTGCTGATTGCCCTCCTTATCACCATCCTTGGCTTGATATATCTAGCGCAGGCGACACATACGGTCAGCTATGGCTACGAGGCCAGCAAGATTGACGACAAGATCTCCTCTCTCAGCGAGCAAAAGAAGGACCTAGAGGTCGATAACGCCCGTCTGACTGCCCTTAAGGAAGTGCAGGGTAGTAGTGTGGCCAAAACGATGACAACACCAGCCAATACAGCGTACGCCAGCGAGTAGCCTATGCTGCAGCGCCATCTTGCTACGCCACGCGCTCAGGCGCTCGCCGCTGTGCTCGGCGGGCTACTTGTGGTGTTTGTGTTGCGCCTGGGGTATGTGCAGTTGCTGCAGCATGATTACTATGTATCGCAGGCTGATAGCGAGCAAGTCAAGCAATTTCGTCTGCGCGCCCAGCGCGGTGAGATATACACCATGGATGGTACTACTCCCGCCAAACTTGTCATGAATGAGACGGTCTATACCGTGTGGGCCGACCCGATGGCTGTGACAGACGTAGACAAGATTGTGACGGTCCTCAACCGGGTCGCTGGTGGTAATGTGCGTGAGAATTTTCGCCAATACATCACGCGTAAGCCAAGCCGTTACCAGGTGCTTGCCACCAAAGTGAGCCGTAAGCAGGCTGAGCTTATCAAGAAGGAGAATCTCGCTGGGGTGGGCTTTGATGCAATGAGCCAGCGCGTCTACCCAGAGGGGCAGCTGGCCAGCCAAGTGCTGGGCTTTGTTGACGCCGAGGGCAAGGGGAAGTACGGCTTCGAACAGGCCAATGATGCGAAACTGCGCGGCACGGATGGGGTGCTTAAGACGGTGACGGACATCCGTTCTGTGCCGCTGACGATAGGCCGGACGAACATTAACCAGCCCGCCAAGAATGGAACTAACATGGTGCTGACAATCGATCGCAACATCCAGACGAGGGTCGAGCAAGCGCTTGTCGATGGAGCCAAGCGCAGTGGCGCTACCGATGTCAGTGCCGTTGTGATGAACCCACAGAATGGCCAAGTCTTAGCCATGGCCAACCTCCCCACCTATGACCCGTCCAACCTGAAGACGATCAAAAGCGTCGCTGCACTCAACAACAACACCATCACTACGCCATACGAACCGGGCTCTGATATCAAGACATTCACAGTAGCAACGGGCATCGACAAAGGGGTTATCACGCCGCAAACGACGTACAATAATACCGATAGCATCAAGGTAGACGACATCACTATCGGCAATGCCAGCAAGGGCCAGACGGGCAACATTACCATGCAGCACGCCCTTAATTGGTCGCTCAACACTGGTATGGTCACCGTTGCACAGCGCTTGGGCAATGGCAGCTACATCACGCGCCAGGCGCGCGACACGATGTATGACTACTTCCATAAGCGCTTTCGTCTTGGGCAGCTGACGGGAGTGGAACTGGCTGGTGAGGCTAAGGGTAATATCGTATCGCCCACCCAGCAGCAGGGCAATGCAGTGCGCTACTCTAATATGTCCTTTGGCCAGGGGATGGATGCGACGATGCTACAGGTCTCGGCTGGCTTTAGTGCGATTATTAATGGTGGGACGTACTATAGCCCCACCGTCATTGCGGGGACGATTGACGACAATGGTACCTTTGCCAAGGCTGCGCGCAAAGCTTCGTATGCTCATGTTATCAAGCCGCAATCATCTACCACTGTGCGCGAAATGGTACACCAAGCGCGCCAGGCCTTTTATGCGGGTGGCGATCGTGCGGGGTTCTACATTGGCGGCAAGACGGGTACATCGCAAACCATCAAGGATGGCAAGTATATTTCGAACCAAACTATTGGCACCTACCTCGGTTTTGGTGGGGAGGTTGGCAAAACGCCAGCGTATGTTATTATGGTGGAGGTTTCGGGCAAAGGGCTGAATATGCAGGGGGGTCAAGACGCTCACCCGATTTTCACGGATATATCTAATTGGTTGCTCGACTACATGAAGCTCGAGCCGAAAGGACACACACCATAATGAACCTCACCACACTCGTTCGCGAGCTCAACGCGACATTTCTCCTCAGCGTTGCGGCTTTTTTGCTAGCGATGGCCCTCACGCCGCTCTACACCTACTTTGCCTACCGCTATAAGTTCTGGAAAAAACAGCGCGCTGCGAGCACAACGGGCGAGGAATTGACGGTCTTTACCAAGCTGCATGCCGATAAATTTACGCGTGATATCCCCACTATGGCCGGGATGGTTGGCATTGTGGCCATTGCTGTGGTGACGCTGGGGTTTAATCTCGACCGAGCCCAGACCTGGCTCCCACTGGCGGCATTGCTTGGTGGTGGGGCAGTGGGGCTGCTGGACGATGTGATCAATATCAATAGTGATGGCTCGGGCTCGGCGGGCCTGCGCGCCTGGCTGAAGTTCTCAATGATCGCGGTGATGGCGGCGGTACTGGCCTGGTTCTTTTACGTTAAGCTGGGTTATACAACAGTGCACGTGCCGTACTTGGGCGACTGGCAACTCGGCCCGTGGATCGTCCCACTCTTTATCTTTGCGGTGGTGGCAACTGGCAACGCAGTGAACATTAGCGATGGCCTGGATGGTCTGGCTGGTGGACTGCTGGCGGTAAGCTATTGCATTTTTGGGGTGATTGCTTTGCTGCAGGGGCATTTGCAGCTGGCGGGTTTTTGCTTCACTGTAGTGGGAGTGCTGCTGAGCTACCTGTGGTTTAATATCTATCCAGCACGGTTCTTTATGGGCGATGTGGGGAGCTTTGCCTTTGGGACGAGCCTGGGCGTCGTGGCGATGCTGACGAATACCCTGTTTTTGCTGCCGGTCATTGGTGTGCTGTTTGTGGTAGAGGCGGGCTCGAGCCTTATTCAAATCCTCAGCAAGAAGTTCTTCCACCGCAAGGTGTTTATCTCGGCACCAATTCACCAGCACTTCCAAGCAGTCGGTTGGCCGGAGGTAAAGGTGACGATGCGTTTCTGGGTAATCTCTTGCGTGACAGGTTTTATTGGCCTGATGATGGCGCTGGGTGGGGGACATATCTAGAATGGCTGCTGCTCGCCGCACCCGTGCTGCGCGCCGATCGGCTTCGGCTCGGTCGGTTCAGCCAGTGCGCCGCGAGCAACGTAATGCTACCTCCGCTCCATCTGTCGCCGTGCCACGTTTGCACCGGCCGGATTATCAGATTATCCTCTGGGTGGGGCTACTCATGCTGCTTGGCCTGGTGGTAATGTATGCCATTGGCCCGCAGCGTGCCAATGTGCTCAACTCTGCGCACAACACCAACTACTACACCGATGGCTATTTCGCCATTAAGCAGACGGTGAGCTTGCTCCTGTCAATTAGCGCTTTTGTGGGGTTGTCGCTCGTACCCTTTGCATGGCTGCGCCAGAAGGCGGGTACGCTGCTAGCGAGCGGTTTTGTGCTGTGTGCACTGCTGTTTGTTCTTGGCAATATGCTACATGTCTCGGCGATTGCTCAGTGTAGCCTTGGGGCGTGCCGCTGGTTCTCGCTGGGGCCACTAGGGAGCTTCCAGCCAGCCGAGATGCTGAAGTTTGGCATGCTTATCTATATGGCACTCTTCCTTGGCACACGAATGCGTCAGGGGGTGATAAACGACCTCCACCAGACGATCATCCCCATGGTAATTATGATGTGCGCAGCGCTCTTTTTCGTGATATTTTTGCAAAAGGATATGGGCACGGGTCTGGCACTTACTGCCATGGTAGCATGCATGGTAGTGATGAGTGGCATGAGCTGGCGCTGGCTGGGTTACCTGGCGGCGGGTTGTGTGGCACTGGTGCTGCTGCTCATCGTCATCGCACCGCACCGCATGGAGCGGGTGGCGACCTTCTTCCAGGGGGATGATCATGCCACTAGTAGCAATGATGATGGCTACCACATCAAGAATGCCAAGATTGCGCTGGGTACAGGCGGGCTATTTGGCCTGGGCATTGGTAACAGTATCCAAGCGACGGGCTACCTCCCTGAGGCGATTAACGATTCAGTCTTTGCTATCATTGGTGAAACGTTTGGCTTTGTGGGGGCGGTGGTTGTGCTGGCGCTATTTGCAGCACTACTGCTACGCCTACTGAAGATTGCCGAGCGCTTGCCTGATACGACAATGTGCCTGGTGGTAGCTGGAGTCTTTGGCTGGCTGGGTGCACATGTTATGCTAAATGTAGCGTCGATGATTGGAGTCTTCCCGCTGACGGGTATTACGCTGCCATTGCTGAGCTTTGGTGGCACCAGTATGGTATTTATTGCTGGTGCGCTTGGCCTGGCCTTCCAATTATCACGCCAGGCAGCTTACCAACCAATCAACGAAAAGGAGACCTCTCATGAAGCTACTGGCAGTCGGCGGTGGATCGGGCGGGCACGTTACGCCGGTCGTCGCCGTCATTAATGAAATCGCAGCCCTCCAGCCCGATGTGCAGGTGACCTTCGTCTGCGATAAGGCCTTCGCTAGCCAATCGCGCGGGCTTATGCAGCACGCTGCGGTGCCAGTGCAGGTGCGGACAATCGCTGCGGGCAAGTTCCGGCGCTATCAGCACCTCAGTGTGGTGCGCCAGTTGCTTATGCCAAGTATCGTCCTGGCTAATATACTAGATATCTTTAAGACCCTGGCTGGCGTATGTCAGAGCCTCTGGCTGGTGCTGCGCGTGCGGCCAGATGTGATCTTTGCCAAGGGGGGGTTTGTGTGTTTGCCGGTCGGTATTGCAGCACGCTGCCTACGCGTACCAGTAGTGATTCACGACTCCGATGCTCGCCCCGGCCTGACCAATCGTGTGATGGCACGTTGGGCAGCAGCGATTGCTACAGGCTGGCCACTCAAGCATTATCACTATCCAGCATCGCGTAGCCGCTACGTGGGGGTGCCGATTGGCGCTGATTTTCGTCCGCTCACTGCGGCTCAGCGGCAGCAGGCACGGCAGACCTTCTCGCTCGATCCACACAAGCCATTAGTCGTTGCTACCGGTGGTGGTCTTGGCTCGGCCATTATCAATCACGCGGTGCTGCGCGCTGCCGATAACTTGCTAGCTGCTGGCATGCAGGTTTATCTGGTGGCGGGCAAAGGCAATTACGATGCTGCCCAAACCAAAGCGCCGCAGCACCCCGATTTTCACTGCGTACCCTTCGTTTTCGAGCATATGGCGCAATTGCTCGGCGCAGCCGATGTAGTAGTATCACGCGCTAGTGCTACCTTCACACAAGAGCTCGCTGGCCTAGCTCAGGCGGCTATCTTGGTACCGGCTCATCACCTGGGTGACCAGCGCAAAAATGCCGCCATCTATGCTGAAGCCAAGGCTGCTCTTGTTTTACAAGACGACGCCTTAGAGCAGAGCGATGCCCTTAGCCAGGCCATTCTTACCCTCGTGCGCGACCCTGCGCAGCGTCAGCAGCTCGCTCAGCGCCTCCATACCTATGCACGCCCCCACGCCGCCCGCGATGTAGCGCAAATGGTGGTGAAGGTGGCTCAGCGTACTAGAAAAGGATAAAAGTGACCCGACTCTTCTTATAGAAAGGGGAAGAGTAAGAGTGTATCTAAGGTCTCATCATAAAGTACTAGTAAATAATGTAGCATGTTAATTCATGCTACATTATTTTCATTAAAAACACTGCGCCAAGATAAGACAAGCCTCACCCTCACTGGTAAAAGCTATTAACTCCCAAACTCAAATGGCCGATAGTGTGCATCGATTTCCTGCCGCTCTTTAGAGGGAGGTAGCTCGCTGATTGTAATGAGAGTGTCATAAAATTGGTGTAGTATCTCGCCAGACCGCTTGAAAGAGATTGGCATAGCGACAGTATTCCAGAGGTCTTCACACTCTTGTCGAAAGGCCCCATGAAACACTTCGGTGCCGAGTGCTGCGATCAGACGAATCTCGTCTCTTGTGAGCTCTATTGTTGCTCCTTCTTTTGTTGCATGGACTGTCTTCATATGTCGATTTCTCCGCTTAACTGTAGTGCTCCCAGTATGGAGTGGGGAGCAAGAAATGTCAAATTATATTGCAGGGAAGGTGTTAATCAGGCAGTTACCTAGTGCTAAAGGGAAGGGGATAGCGCCAAGAAGACGTCGTTTAATACCCAGATGCTTTTGCCAACAACTAGTCATCTACGGTATAATGGCCTGTAGCATCATGGGCTTTCGCACAAAACAAACACCACCACCAGCGCGCCGCCGAGCTGCCAAAAACAAGAGGGAAGAGCAGCTCCAACGCACCGCCTACACCTACCGGCGTAACCGTACACTGACTGGTAGCTTGGTGAGCCGTGTCCCAAGTGCGGGCGAGTCTAAGGCGCAGCTGCGGTCGCCTCGTATGCATGCGCATGATTTGCGCCGGACGCGCCGCCACGTGGCATTGTCGCTTGGAGTGGTAGTGGGGCTGCTAGCTGCAGTGTGGTTTGCGCTTGATAACGTCATTGCGACACCAGTTGTTGCAGGCAATCTCACTAGCAACCATCAGCTCTACCAAGCCAAGATAAATGACTATCTCACTGCCCATCCGCTAGAACGTTTTCGCTTTGCGCTCAATACTAGTCGGCTGGCGGCCTATCTCCAGACGCATGATTGCCCCGAGGTTGCTGCAGTACTCCCAGCCACGCAGCAAGCTGGCCTGGGGCGCAGTACTATCACTCTCGCTATGCGCCAAGCGGCAGTGGTCTGGACGGTTAATCGCCAGCAACTCTTTGTTGACACTGAGGGCCATGCCTTCCGCCGCGCTTATGGGTCACGGCCAAGCATCGAGGTAGTGGACGACAGTGGTATCGGTACGCGCAATAACCAAGTCGTCGCGAGCAACCAATTTCTCGGCTTCATCGGCAAAGTCGTCGGCGCCGTCCGCCGCCACCAGCTTACCGTCCAAAAGATTACGCTGCCTGCTGGCACGACGCGTCAAATCTACGTTTGGTTTACAGGGGTGGAGTATCCTGTTAAGTTCTCGGTCGATCGCTCGGCTGGCCTGCAGAGCGAGGATGCCGCCCGAGCCATTCGCTACCTAGCGCAGCACCACATCACTCCCAAATATCTCGATGTCCGCGTCAGTGGCCGAGCAGCGTATCGATAAAAGGGAACTGTTGATAACAAAGGTGTTAGCACTTGTAAAGTGCAGGACCAACAAGGAAACTGGTCTATAGTGTGGATATTGAGATATCCTCTTTTTTCTCCGTAGCTCCTCCATTCACCATTGATGGGACGAAAATCGATTGTCATGAATAGCACCAGAGGATTATTGGTTCTGGCGTAAAAGCCCTGCATCCTGACATTTATGAGAGGTATCAAGCTATAAACCTTTCTAAAAATGGAGCGGCGCGAGAGAAATTAATGTGAGAAATTACTGAGGTTATGAAGCATCGGTTTCGTCGCTAACTGCAGCGCATCCAGCAAAGGGTAGGGGGGCTACTCTGTAAAACAAGAACAAATTTACAACATTTTATATAATAAAGCATGAAAAGTGCAAATACTATATCTATACTACAAAAACCAAAAAATGCAAAAAAGAGTAGGGGAGATGTTTTTTGCGAAAAAGTCAAATCATGATATTGTATAGATTTTTAATCTCGGCCAACCCAAGCAGGGTAGAAAACATAGCAAAAATACTAAGCAAACAAAATGTCAAACAACGCAACCATGGCTCAAAATCTGTGGGGCTCGGGTTAGGTATTAGTATGACGTCAGGCAAACACGAGACTGGAATGCATATGTCTAGTTCTGCGGCCAAGCTCATTTGTTCGATACTGAGCCATTGCGCAGCAGACATGCCACAAACCTTGCGCGGCAAACACGCATACGAACAAACATACGTAACTTTGCGCGCATGAAGCATGAACATATGCACCGTGTGTTCCCTCCGTTCCCTCCAATAGAACAAGCGTCTGCTTTTTTGCATTGCTCCGCAATAGCGCCGCAATCTATCCTTTCTCTTTCCATTGGATAGCGGATATTATCGTATGCGAATCTGTTAGAGATAGAATCGATCAATAATCAAAGATCTATACACCGGATATATACGTTTTATGCCCATGAATCTTATACCCGCCAAACCCAGCTCGATCTAGCCATATCTGGGGTCAAATCTATATATGCATCGTAAAAGGATTATTGTGCGAAGTTATATTACACTCCTAAAGATGATCAATGATACATCTTTTGCATCTACCCCACTGCTGCGCGGGTGTGAATTATTGTGCATGCGTGGATTGCAGTACATTGCAGCTTATCATTCCCTTGTCTATTAACGCTGATGTTTATGCTTATGCTTTGCTTCTGGCTGCTACTTTGCTGTGCATGATTGCTTGCTTTATTGTGTGATATGCTAATCGGTGCTGTGGGCTTGTGAATTGTCTCAGTATATTAGATAGCCTTATAGTTAGTCAAATCTAGGCTGCGTGCTGCTGTTTGGCGGTTAAGGCAATGATATGTATCTGTAAGGACAAGTATGACTAAGTATGACTCTCTGGCTAACCTTGAGGGATATATAAGCATAAGAACCGGAGGTAAGCAGAGAGCTACAGCTGAGGTGAGGTATACCACGAGAACACGGCTCTCGAATATGAGTTTATCAGTGGTAGATGCTAGTGAAATGAGGCAAAAAACAGGGGTAGGGCGGTTGCTGGGAATTTTTGGCGAAAGGGCGGCAGATTCCCCTGCCTTGCCCTGCCCTTTTTGGTTGCTGACTGTTGCGCTTTTGCTGTGTACTTTACTCTGCAAAGGAATAGATACAAGAGGCATGTATGAGCAAATTGTGGCTGCGGGCAGAGTTTCTTGCACGCAAAATGGCTAATAAACAAGCCCATAAGCGCAAAATCACACGCAAATATCCGCAGTCATCATGTGTATACGATATTTGTCCAGGCGGCAAATTACCTCTGTTATAGCTGAGTATATGTAGTGTTCGGGGCGGGAGGGGAGGCCACTTCCCTATCGTTATTTCTCTCAACCTGTAGACTCGAGCTCTCACTTATTTTCAGGCTGTTTGTGATCCACCAAAACAAAGACTTATGCTTTTGTGAGGATGAGCACTGAGATGCGTTTGGCTCGCCCAACACCAATGTGCTCAGGCACCGAGAGATTCGACACCGCTAATCCTGCCTCCGTGGCTGCAGCAATATACTCCTTCATTGGCCGATGAAAGAAAAGAACTCGCTCTGGATGCGCGTCCTTGCCATGAATCCGGAACGGAATTTCAAAGACGTAAGATGTTTGCATGTTATAGTCAGATACATCTACATCGCTTCTTCCTGGCAGATAGGTATCTGGGTTGGGTAATGTTGCAATAAACGCACCGTCAGCCGCAAGAAGCCGAGCTGCTGCGGCAAAGAATGAATAATGGTTTGGCACACAATGCAACACCATATTTGCCACGAGTGCATCAAAGGAAGCGTTAGGATGGTTGGAGGCATAGTCTTCAAGAGATGTGGCTTCAAATTGAAGATGAGGCTGCGTATGCGGTGTGGAAGCAATCTCAATACCTTGATCAGCCGGATCAATTCCAACTACCGTAAAACCAAGTGATGCAATATGGCTAGACAAAAACCCAATGCCACAGCCAACATCAAGTACGCTACCATGACCGTCCGGTAATAATCCGGTCAGTTTCTGTAGAATAAGATGCGAGAGCGCCCGATACGATGGGTCGTCGTTTGAGCCTAATTCGTGTAGACGTGCTGCGGAATTAGCATTCCAGCGGGCTGCTTGGTCGGTGACAGTGTAGGTGTGAGATGAATGGATTGTCATAATGGCAGTGCATCATTGTAGCCATACTATATAACCTAACCAAAAGAGACGAAGCTTTAATCACTTCGTCTCTTAGTGGTGTATTGTTTGTCTAGAGCTACGCTGCTGCGACCGCCTCTGCTTGCTCCTTGGGTGGTTCGAGGGCGTAGGTGGCTTTGGCGACGCGCTTGAAGAGCGGTTTACTTTGGAGATTAAGAAGGATGGTGGTCTCCTTGACCTGGCGGCTCTTGAGAACGCGCTTAACAATCTCGTCGCGGTGCAATGGGCCACCCTCGTCGCGCAAGATACCGGCAATGATATCAGCCACGGTGCCTTGGCTATAACCCCAGATGTCGAGCGCATAAATGCCGCGGCCGATGAGGATGAAGCGCTTGTCTTTGATGAGCTCGTTGTGGATGGCTTGCTTGGTGACGTTACGGCGCTTGAAAGTGCTTTCCTTGATGCGCTGAGCAATCTCGCTAAAGTGCAGCGGTTTGCCTTCGTCTAATAGGACGACGTAGATCTTGTCGCGGATATTCTTGGGATTAACGGTTGGCCACTTGCTCAGGCCCCACATATCTTTGAGGTGGGCCAACTGGGTAGAGAGGCTAGCCAGGCCGCGCACTTGGTTAGGGTTCTCGTAGGTGAGTTGGTCATGCAGCGCTTCGAGGCTGATAGGTGCACCATGCTGCTTAATGGCGGCAACGATCTCATCCACACGGCTTCGCACTGCTTTTTCATCGCCGTATTCGGCAATGGCCAGGCCTTGGTGGTATTTGTCGGTCTCGTTGATGGGGGTGAGACGGGCTGAGACTTCGCCGATGAAGGCAATGTGGGCGCGCTGCTGCACCGTGGGTGTCTCGACATCTAACAGGCGCTGTGTGATATCTGAGACGCGCCCAACGCGGCCATTCTCGGAGAGGTCGCGGATGATAAGACGCTCGGCGTCGTGCAGGCCCTCTAACTCGCCTGCTTCGGCAGCAAGCTTGAGGCGCACCACGATGGCTTTCTCGAGCTGGCGGACACGCTCGCGCGTAATACCGAGCAGCTCGCCGATCTGCTCGAGCGTTTCGCGGCGCTCTTTGAGGCCAAAGCGACGCACGATGATCTCGCGCTCGCGGTCGTGTTCTTCGCCGACTGCATCAAGGATGGTAGCGATCGACGCAGCAAAAATTTCGGTTGGTTGTTTGGTTGTTTGGTTCATGATTCGGTTCTCCATTTCCTTCTCAGTTGTTTGCGAATGCCCACTCGCACTTCTTACATTTGATTATAGAATAATAGGTGATATAAGTCAATCGTTTCATCATAGAACTATTATAGCACACACTTTACGCTTATGGTAAACAATTTTTTGAGGCTTTTCATTTGCAAGTGATGTGGCGAGCATGACGGGGCAGTTGACGGGCTCGCAGCAATGCGGGCTGACATAGAAAAACCAGCGGCCAGTACAGAGGAGCCGCTGGTATACGAGAGGTCGCCGGGCTAGGCGGTGCGCTTCTTGCGTGTGGTGGTGGTGCGGGCTGCGGTCTTGCGCCGGCTTCGTTTGGGTGGTGCGGCGGCCAAGATTTCGCGGGCTTGCGCCTCATCCAGAGTTGTTGGATCAGTATCCTTGGGTATACGTGCGTTGGTCTTGCCGTCAGTCACATATGGCCCCCAGCGTCCCTTGAGGATCTTGATAGCGCCAAAATCAGCGATGTGCTTCTCTGCCTCGGCCTTGAGCTTGGCGGCGTAGAGCACGCGGGCCTCGGCTTCGGTAATGTCGCGCGGGTCGTGCTCCTTCAGGCTGACGTAGAGCTTGCCTACCTGAATGTACGGCCCAAAACGCCCGACGTTTGCCTTGATAGTCTGACCATCCTCGGTGGTGCCAACAGTGCGCGGTAGTTCGAAAGCCTTGAGAGCTTGCTCGAGCGTGACGGTCTCGATGCGCTCACCTTTGGGGAGCGGCGCAAACTGCGGCTTAGTTGTCTTATCCTCACTACTGCCCAGCTGTAGCATCGGCCCAAAACGTCCAAAGCGGGCAAAGATTGGCTTGCCAGTCTTGGGGTGAGTGCCAACCTCGCGGTGAGCGCCAACAGTGCTGCGGTCGATGTCGCCGGATTTTTCGATGAGCTCATGGAAGGGCTCGTAAAATTGGCGCAGCATGGCATTGCGCGCAAGCTTGCTGGCAGCGATGTCATCGAAATCGGTCTCGACGCGGGCGGTGAAGCCATAGTCAATGATGGGGTCGAAATGGTTCGTCAAGAAGCCCGCGATTAGCTCGCCCGCTGGGGTAGGCAGTAGCTTGCCACGGGTAGCACCAGTTTTTTCTTGGACGATGCGACGAGTGATGACAGGGGTATTATCGCTTGGGATCTCGCCCGTACGCTCCAGGACGATGACATCACGTGGTTCACCCTCGCTCTCGCCTCGCTCGGCATAGCCACGGGTCTGGATGGTATTCATAATGGTGGCGTATGTGCTGGGCCGACCAATGCCAAGCTCTTCAAGCTTCTTGACGAGCGTCCCCTCGGTATAGCGCGCTGGTGGGCGAGCAAAGACCTGCCGCGCCTCGGCCTGTGTAAGTTCAAGAATTGTGTGCTGGCTGACTGATAGCAGGATGGTCGAATCCTTACCGCCATAGACGCGCAAGAAGCCATCAAACAGCACTGTCTGACCCTTTGCCTCAAAGACGAGTGTCTTCTCTGACCTCAGCTGCGTGCTGTCGATACTGATGGTAATGGTGGTGTTCTCTAGCTTCGCAGCGGCCATTTGGCTGGCTAGGGTGCGCCGGCGGATGAGGTCGTAGAGTTTTTGGTCGTAGCTGCTGCCAGCGACGGATTCGCGGGCGATGTCGGTCGGGCGGATGGCCTCGTGAGCCTCTTGGGCACCAGCTGACTTCGTGGTGAAGGTGCGACTGTGTGAATAGTCGGCACCAAAGTGCTGAGTAATGTATGTACGGCTTGCGGCAATGGCCTGACGGCTGAGATTGACGCTATCGGTACGCATATAGGTAATGAGCCCCTCTTGGTAGAGTTTCTGAGCACTCGCCATGGTAGCGCGGCTGCCCATACCGAGCTTGCTATTGGCCTCCTGTTGGAGGGTACTGGTGGTAAATGGTGCAGCAGGGTTGCGCGTGCTAGGCGTCTTGGTAATGCTGCTGACGGTGAAACGAGCACCACTCAGCCCCGTCAAGAAGTCGTGGGCGGCTTGCTCGCTGTCGAAGCGCTGCTTGAGCTCAGCCTTGAGCTCCTCGCCATCTACGACAAAATGCGCCGTTACGCGGAACTGTGCACTACTCGCAAAGTCGCGAATCTCGCGCTCGCGCTCCACAAGCAAGCGGACCGCTGGGCTTTGCACGCGGCCGGCCGATTTGCCACCCGGCACTTTGCGCCACACTACAGGGCTCAGCTCGAAGCCCACAATGCGGTCGAGGATCTGCCGTGCCTGCTGAGCCTCCACGAGCTGCATATCTACGGTGCGAGGCTGTTTGATAGCTGCTTCGATGGCGGGCTTGGTGATCTCATGGAACGTGATGCGCTTGGTGCGCTGCGGGTCTAGGCCAAGGACTTCGCACAGGTGCCAGGCAATCGCCTCCCCCTCGCGGTCTTCATCGGTTGCAAGCCACACATTATCCGCTCCAACTGCCTTCACGGCCTTCTTGAGTTCGGTAATGACCTTCTTCTTGTCTGGATCGATCTCGTAGACGGTATTGAAGTCGTTTTTGATATCGATCGGCGGTTGTCCATCCTTGGTCTTCTTGGGGATGGCGCGAATGTGCCCTACGCTCGAGAGCACCTGATATTCCCCGCCTAGGTAGCGCTCGATTGTCTTGGCCTTGGCTGGGCTCTCGACGATGACTAGTTGTGTGTGTTTGCTCATTGATTATCTACTCGCTTGTTTATAGTTATATGCTTGCTATTAACCTATCTAATCAAGCGCCTATGATACCGCAAAGTAGAGTGGAATGCAAATTGGATACATTAAGAATACCCTCTCCCCCTTCCCAGTCTATAGGTAGGGGTATTGCTGCTGGCGTGGGAGATATATAAAAGTCTGGCTGCCAATAAAGAATACTGCACGAATCATCAATCGCATTACCCACGCACGTGGCGTTTGCGACGCACGCGGGTGCGAGGTTGCCGTGGTGAGGTGTTTGCTGCTGAGGTGGACTTGGTAGATTTGCTGTAGTCTTTGGCTTTGGCATAGTGGCCAGTGAGATAGTCCTTCGCAGCGGCAATACCAAGGACAGCACCTGCAGCAAACGACCCTAGTGCTGCTACACCAGCACAACGCTCAAGCTTACTCCCCTCAGGAGCGAGCGACTTGAGAAAATAGGCAGCAATTGCTATATTATCTGCTGCCATACTGAACTTGCCGGATTTTGGCGTACGGAAGGCTTCGTCATTTGTGAGACCATGATAGACGGTCGCGCCAGCATTGACGGCATTCTTAGTGGCAATTGTTGCTAGAACTGATTTGGGTACAACATGGGTTTTGCCTGCTATTGCACCAATCACTACCATACCGAATTTGTCGCAAAAAGCATCAAACCCTGCACCAAAGTCACTTTCTTGGCCAAGACGTCGCGCTGCTAGGCCATCTGCTAAGTCACATGTACGACCACCAAGTATCATGAGTGCGCCAATGATCTGGCCAGCTTTGTCGTTCTCCTTTGTGGCGGTGTCAAATTTCTGAGCACCGGCAGCTACTAACCCAAGCCCAGTAGCCGAGATGGCATTTGGCACAGTAGGAATATCTCTCATGTGATATTTGCGTTGTCTTGGGGTTTGCTCTGCTGTCGCCATAGTATATGGTACTGTACCATAATACTAAGCCAATGTCCACTGGTTGGCACCGAGTGAGCGGATGACGCCATTGATCTCCAGCATTGTCAGTGCAATGGTAAATTCGCTGATGGGTGTGCCTAGACGGCGCTGCATTTCTTCGCCGTCGCGCAGGCCTTGGCGCAGCAGCTTGATGATGGCAGCCTCGAGCGGTGTACTACCCAGCGGTAGAGTGGCATTCTCGCTCTGCTGACGCTGGGGTGATGTGATGGTCATGACAGCAAGGATATCGGCTGGGTTGGTGGCGGGCAACGCGCCTTGCTTGAGGAGGTTATTGCAGCCCTGCGAGAGTGGGCTGGTGATGTTGCCTGGCACCGCAAAGACGTCCTTGCCTTGCTCGAGTGCGTGGGCAGCAGTGTTGAGCGTGCCACTGCGCTCGGCCGCCTCGGTAATGATGACGACGTCGGCTAGGCCAGCGACGAGGCGGTTGCGCTCGAGGAAGCTCCAGCTGCCAAAGCGGTAGCCATCTCCCGCCAAGTGCTCTGACACCACTGCCCCACCCTTAGCAACGATTTCACCCGCAAGCGCAGTATGATTGGCCGGATAGATCCGCGGTAGGCCATTGCCGAGCACAGCAATCGTCGTGCCGCCTACCGCCACGCAGGCCTGATGTGCAATGCTGTCAATCCCAAGGGCGAGCCCACTGATGATAATTATCCCTTGGCGGGTCAGCTCGCGGGCGAATTGCTCCGTCACTTCCCGGCCATAGCGCGTGGGTCGACGCGACCCAACGATTGCCACACTCGGGCGGCGTTCCTCGGGCAGTGTGCCGAGGTAGTGAACCTGCTGCGGTGGCTTGGCAATATGGCGGAGTGGATTGAGGTATTGGTGGGCTTGTGGTGTGGTGTGATTGATCTGTTGCATGATTTGTGCTGAAAAGTGTTGACATTTTGTCAAGCGGGTGCTAGTATCATAAGTGATTGATTGAGCGCAAGCTCGTTCAAGTACCTTATACCCCCTATTTTAACATAGTTACCCCAGTGTTTTCACGAAGGTAACGTGTTAGGTTGCACACAATCTGTGCTGTAGTTATCTACCCTCCACTGCAGCACCGTTAGACAGGGTTGTGTGCTTACTAACCCCTTTGTCCAGCGGATCTCGTATGTGTGAGTAGATCACGTATACCCTGATTGGGTGGGACGAAGGGCAAACCAAGCGCTCATAGTGATGCCCACCCTTACTATGAGCGCTTTTTTGTTGGGGTGAGTTGGTGATGAGCTGGTCACACATTAGTTATTTTAAGCTGATTTACTTTGGTGTGCGAAGACGCTATGAGTTGCTCTGGCGGTTTGTGACACGCGCTACCAAGGCAAAGATAGCTATTATCTCTGGTAGTAGCTAAGATCTCAGTGTCCCGGTGTTCTTTGTTTGTCTATAGAGCAAAGAGTTATTAGCGTAAAAACTGTACTGTAGAAAATTTGACAAGCAGCCCTTCCTTCGCGTTGCTGTACCCTCTGGTGCGGCACAAAACACCTTTGCACCGATGAGTTTTGATTCCAGACAGAACATTGTAATGAGAATGAACTAACCTTAAGAAGGAAGCTGCTATAGCGGTGTCGGGGTATGTGGGAGGTAAGACACAGATAAATAAGAGCCACATGCTAAGAGTTCGTGCAATTGACACGCGCTCTTAGCAGATATTACTGTATAGCTTAGCGCGCATAAAATCTATGGCTGAACAATACTTTTCACCATGTTTTTCTCTGTTATTGCGCAGTGAACTTATTATTTATTCAAGTGAGAGATATGCAAGAAAACGCTGTTATACGCTAGTGAGCACTAGAGCTGAGCTGTGTCGCTACGTGTTGGCTGCTTGTCTGAAGTAGCGTTTGGATCAACATAGTACTTGGGAATGCTATGAGCCTGGTTTTCTGGCTCTTTCCAGTACGGGCGTGGCTTATCGAATGCATACAGATTGCTTCTACTTGTGTTTGAGGTTGTGCTTTGCTGTGCTTCGTCTTGAGCGGCCTTCTCTGTGACATCTGGATGGGTGACGATATCTTTAGTGATTGCCGGGTCGGTGACAGTGATAAGCTGGAGATGATATGTGCCAATATCATCATAGCTCACATCGACATTATAAACCTTCTTAAGATACTCTGGTGTTGGACTAGCGATACTACCCTCTACGACGAGGCCGGCTAGCTGGAATTTATATGGGTCGTCTGAGCTAGTTTGCACAAAGAGTGGCGAGCCCTGCCCTGTGCGGTCTGCAAAGGCTTCTTCTTTGGATTCTTCTTTTGATGAAGATGTTGCAGTCGCAACAAGAAATGTCTTGGTATGGGTAGCATCGTTGTATCCAACAACAAAACCAGACGCAACGATCGGTTTGCCAATCTTGCGTTCGTTACCTTGGCTACCATAATTTACGACAGTGAGTGGCTGCTCGAGGAAGTTGTCTTGAGCAATTGTTGTAATGATACCATTCTTTGCATCAGGATCCATCTGGCGGCTTGTTCGCCGCTTAGCATGGTTCTCATTTTTGTCAGCAAGAGTCAGAGCGACAATGTGTTTGTGAGAAGTGCCATAAGGGCCAGGCATCGGCATGGTGCAGCCACCATTGGGGTGAAACTCTGATTCGTTTGAGCCTACTGTGATGACGCCGATATTGTTTGGGGTGAGATTCTCGAGATCCTCTGTATTAACGACAGTGAGAATGATGGGCTTACCCTGATTGCGATCGTTTGCAGAGTAGGTAATAACACCAGAGTAGAGTACATCTGTCTCTCCTCCTGATATTCTCACCTTAGTAGCGGTAAGAGCTGGTGCACCCTCAGAATAGCCGTTTACATCAATGCCACTATCGCGGAAGGCGCGTTCCCATGCTTTGTCCTCAGAATTTTCAGAATCAAATGAGAAATCGCTTAGTGTGCGCATATGGTCGACAGCTGGCTTGTCATGGCCAAGGTCGACGTTGTCATCTAGCTCAGTGTCGCTACAGGCCGGTAGTGGGTCGTTGCCTGGGTAGAAGTCTGGGAGGCTATTGTAGGCACCATATAACACCAGAGGAGTTGTCAGTGCAAGACTAGCAATTACCGCCCCGCGTTTTCGGCGACGAGATTGCTGTTCATTTGGCGATGGTTGTTCTTGTTTTTGTGGAGGTAATAGTTCGCGATTTTTCTTAGTCATAATAATTACTATAGTAGTACATTTTGCATTACATGACAAATATTACAATATATACGGTAATATTATATTCCCTGTTGCTTCCCTGTCATCCACTGTATAAATTTGTATTTACCTCCGCAAAGCGCTATAATGGCCAAACCATGACAGGAATGGCAGTTCGAGAACGTAGTTCTGGCTCGCATTCTCGGCTAGAGACGCGGATGGAGCGGCAACAACAAGAGCGGGCAGAGCGACGTCAGCGATTGTGGCGAGCGATTGGTTGGCGAGCATCGTGTGCGATGCTTGGCGCTACGCTTGCGGGAACGTGGTCATTCGTAGGTGCTCGACTCGAGGCACTTCAGGCGAAGGAGCCATTGCCAGCCTGTACGACACTGGATGAGTCAATGCTGAAGCCGCATCTGGGGCAGCCAACAGAGATTGCACGCCGCCCCTCAGTCGCGATTGCTGAGGCGCTTGGTGATCGTACAGCCCTCGAGCGGCATAAGCAAGAAGTGTTGCAGGCGGTGCAGCCTTCGGTCGTTAAGATTAATGTCTATGGCAGTGAAGCGACAGACTCTGGTGGAGACTATGGTGGAAGTGGGTTTATTGTTGAAACGCCGGGTGGTTGGTCTGCGGTGTTGACGGCTGGGCATGTTGTGTCGTCTGAGCGCCAGAGAGGTAATATCGCAGTAGAAACGACCAATGGCCATCGCTATGCCGTCCAGAGTGGTTGTTACACTGGCAAAGCAGACGGGCCGCACAGACCAACAGTGCCCGATGTTGCGGCATTAACATTGCGTCACCAGAATTATACGCCTGCTCCTGCACTGCAATTTGCTACTCCCGATGAAACAAAGGCAATTATACAACAAGGCCAGCCAATGTATGCGCTTGGCTTCCCTATCAATAGCAATAATAGCAGCCCGGCGCAGGTTACACGCTGGCCAGCTAATCAGCCACACCTCAACGTCCTCCTCCCAGTAGCGCAAGATGGCCTTGAGGGCAAAATAACTGTGATGGCGGGAATAGAGAAAGCAGTGGATGAGAACGAACCGTATGATCCTGCGCGCGAGGATTCTGTCTTGCCTGGTATGTCTGGTGGTATTGTCGTGGCACAAGTCGAGACAGCAACAGGGATTGAGGTTAAGATCGTTGGCATGACGCAGGCAAGTAATACGGTCGTGGCTGATACAGATACCCTGAAGAGCTATGGTATTATTGCTGATAAGAAAAAGGCAGCAACATACAAGCCGCGTCTGACATATCTTGGGAGTGTGAGTGAGATGATGGGGCCGCTTACTGCGATGGATAAGCAGCAACCACTGTGGCGAGCCGTGACATTCGCCGCAGACATAGTACAGTCTTCCTGATACATTGATGCATGTGCTATACTAAACCACTATGAAACATCTCTGGCATTCTCATCACCCTTTTCGTATTTTTTGGTTTTCGGCGCTGCTGACAGTGCTGCTGGGCGGGGCGATTTTTGGCCATTTGGGGGTGAGCGGCTTGTGGCTGTTTACCATCCTGGTACTACTAGAGGTGACCTTTAGCTTCGATAATGCCGTCATTAATAGCCGCGTCTTGGCGAGCTTGAGCCCACTGTGGCAAAAGATTTTCCTGACGGTGGGGATCTTTATTGCAGTGTTTGTGGTGCGTTTTGTGCTGCCGATCGTTATTGTGATGGTGGCAAGCGGGCACGACTTCTCAACAGTGGTCGATCTCGCGCTACATAAGCCAGCGGAGTATGGGCACATCCTCCACGCTGCGTCGCCAATGATTGATGCCTTTGGCGGGGCGTTTTTGATCATGATTGGCCTAAGTTACTTTATGGACTACAACAAGCGGGTGCACTGGATGCGGCACGTTGAGCCATGGCTAGCCAAGGCGGGGCGCTTCGAGAATCTCAAGGTATGTGTGATGCTGGCGGTGGCAGCGGTGCTGTACTTCACGGTGGAGCGGCAGTATGAGTCGGTGGTGCTGATCTCATCTATCCTAGGGATCTTACTGCATATTGGGCTGGAACTCTTTGGCTCGTTCTTTCATGACGATACGGCGCAGTCTCTCAAGGCAAAAACAGGCTGGGCGGCCTTTGCTAGCCTGATGTACCTGGAGGTGTTGGACGCGAGCTTTAGTTTTGATGGGGTGATTGGTGCATTTGCTATCACCAGTAGTATTGTCTTGATTGTGGCAGGCCTCGGGGCGGGTGCCATCTGGGTGCGCTCACTCACGGTCTATCTACTACGGACTGGTGCACTGGGTAAATATAAGTATCTTGAGAATGGTGCGCACTGGGCCATTATGGCGCTGGGTGTGATGATGATCGCTAAACTCTTCCACGTGGAGCTGCCTGAATGGGCGACTGGTGGGCTGGGCCTTGTTTTTATTAGCTTGGCAGTCGGCAGTAGCATCCTCGAGGCCCGCGCCATTAACCTCCAGGATGCAACCACAAACACCGTCCACTACGCTGAGCAGCGCCTCAAGCGTGGAGTGAAGAAGATTGTGAAGCGGTAGAATAGCTAAATATAAAAATCCTACCTTCTTGACACTAATCTCTTCTTCTCTGTTGTCAATTTTCTTGCAAGGATTGAAATGAGCTGCTAGTTCGCATGTTTGGGTAGATAAAGCACGAGATGTTGCTATAAACAAAAGCCACAAACTCACCACTGATACATGTCGTCGAGAGATAAAATACGCTCGAAATAATGTACTATACCGACGGCTAGTACGTCACACTCGTCGCTGCTATGTCTCCCGCAAGGAATTGCGCAATGAGAGAGGCTGACTGCTCAGCCGTCCACTGTTGTAAAATGGCTCGCTCATCTGAGGTAAAATTACTCAAGACGAAGTCAACATCGCCGATCTGCCGCCGCATTTTATTGTCTGTGCCAAGGCGAATGTGCCAAAAGTTCTGCCCAATATGCTGGTGGAGCGACTTAAGCCCATTATTGCCTGCGCTCTCGCCGCCTCGCCTAACGCGAATTTTGCCAAAATCGAGGGCCACATCATCGTGAATAACGAGCACATCGTCGAGTGATAATTTATAAAAATCCATAATTGCCCGCGCTGCGACCCCTGTTTCGTTATAAAATGTGGTCGGCTTGGCGAGGATGACCTTCTCGCCGCCGTGTGAAGACTCGGCCAGCTCAGCATTAAATCGGCTCTTTGGGGTAAATTGCACTCCCTGCTCTGCTGCATAAGCGTCGAGGATGATGAAGCCAGCGTTGTGCCGGGTGGCGGCATAGCGCGGGCCAGGGTTGCCGAGAGCGAGGATTAATTTCATACGTATTAGTATAACATGGATGGATACTGAGCTATGCTATACTAAACTCATGGCCCAGCGCGATAATGATCTTGAATTTAGCCTTAATGCTGCCTTTGATGAGCAGCGCACCCAGCCTGGCCTGGTACCGCTCTACCTCATCAATGGCTCGCTCGGGGCGGGCAAGACGAGCGTGCTGGAGTATCTTTTGCGTCAGCCGGAGTTTGCTGGCTCGCGCGTGATTGAGAATGAATATGCCAACGAGAATGTCGATGGCTACCGGCTAGAAGGCCTGGCGGAACTTGTAACGACGCTGGCGGGCGACTGCGTGTGTTGCTCGTCTAAGCATGCCTTGACGCGCATGCTGCTGGATTTTTGCCAGTCGTCCCCTGCCCCGGTTTTTATCGAGGCAACAGGGGTAGCACGGACGATGAACTTGGTAGAGAAACTCGTCAATGCCCGGATCTTCGACAAATACGAGCTGCTGCAGAGCTATTATGTCATCACGGCACACGAGATTTTGCATGGTATTGAGCCAGCCCACGAGGTGGAGCTGCAAGCCGCCGATACAATCCTTATTACCAAAGAAGATCTTCTGCGCGGCGATGATCGCACCATCTATGATACCAAGCGCCGCGCCCTGCCCTACGCGCGAGTGCTGTCTGCACCGCATGGGCATTTTGACCTCAGTAAGATCACAACGCCGTCGAGTCTACTCACCTTCTTCGACACCTATGATGGTGAGCTTGCTGTGCCAGATAACCCGACCTATAGCGTCATCGATATGTCGCAGCTCACTGCTACCGAGGCAGCCTTTGAGGCGCTGTGGCTGCAGCTCTTTGCGACGTATGAGCTGCGCCGGCTCAAGGGGTGCTTTATTGATGAGCATGGTGCGCGCCGGCACATCGAGGCTACGCCCGAGCAGATTCAGATCACCACTGGCCAGCCTGGTGAAGCGCCCAAGCTGGTTTGCATTGGCACCCACGCCAGCAGCATCACCCGCGATGGGTTGGTAGCACAGCTGATGATGTTTGGGTAGGGTGATTAATTGCCGGCTTGGGTGTGAGAACCTCTTATTTCTTTCCCTTGTGTCGTATTATGCCTGTGGCTTGGTGTGCTTAGCAGTAGGGGCTGCCACTTTCTTGGTGCTGGCTGCTGACGGAGTGCTTTATGGATAATTTCGAGATAGAATTTATTCGCTTTTATCTTTTTGACCCATCAGTATAGTAAGTCTATAGAGCGAACTGACAAGCAGGAGAATATGCGCAGCAGAGCAGCCGCTGATAATTCTGGCGGCTTGTCAGTTCGGAACCTATACTGAGCGAGCATGTTCAAGTCCACTCAGGGCGTAGAAGTCAAAAAACGGGCAGGTTTCCAGAAGCGCGTCAAACTCGCGCGGGTCATCAACACATACTGCTGCAGTATATGCAGTGAACTCAACGCACGCATACAGGTGCTCACCTGCACTCAGGCAGCTCCTAGCCTGTTTGTAAGTCCAGACGTTATGGAGGCGTCGTCCGACACGCCCGTTGATGACATCGATGCCAGGGTTGTAGTAGGTACCCATAGTTCTTTCTTCTCCTCACCCGGACGAAGCGTCCATGTTCTGTAAAACACTGCTCGGACGCCCGGATGGCGGCCAGCAAGATGAGGTTATCGGGCACTAACTATATTGGCCTAGGAACTAGCGCCAGAGAATCTCACCTTGCTGTCTATTCTCCTGCTTGTCAAAAAACACTTTTGGTCAAACACGATAGGTTTGTCAACAAAAGCTAATATATATATCAATAATTGATCACGCCGTCAACCTCTCTCTGCATGATAGTAGCATTATGTATGCTTCGTAGTACACGCTTGTAGGCCTATAATTACCGCTTGGTGGATCTTTCGGCGTCTTTGGCTTGCTTATATGCTTTGGTAACAGGCTCGAGGCCACGCTTAACGCGCTCGCGGTTGGCTTTGAGTTGCTTCTCGTCGCGGAAGGAGAGCTTGATGGGGGTGCCGGTGTAGTCGTAGGTGTCGCGGATGCGCCGCTCGAGGTAGCGCTTGTAGCTCCAGTGGACGAACTTGAGGTTGCTGCCGTAGATAACAAACCATGGTGGGCTGGTGTCTGTCTGGACGATGTAGCGTAGCTTAGGGTGGGTATTCTTGAGGCCAGCTGGTGGGTGCTTCTGCACAGAGTGCTGCAGGAGGTCATTGAGGGTGCGCGTGGTGGTCTTTTGCTGGCGATGGGTAGCAATACTAAGGGCAAGGTCGAATAACTTCGTCACATTCTGGCCGGTAACAGCACTGGTGAATATGAGTGGTGCCCACGGTGTGAAGTCGAACTGGGCGGAGATCTGCGGGGCGAGTGCGTCGCGCGTGTAGGCATCTTTGCCTTCCACAGCGTCCCATTTGCTCACGACGATGGCCATGCCCTTGCCTGCCTCGGCAATGATGCCAGCAAGCCGTTGGTCGAGGGCAGTGTTGAGTTCATTTACATCCATCAGGAGGAAGCAGATATCGGCTTCCTCGATGGCAGCCAAAGTACGCAAGACGCTAAATTTCTCGATGCCCACCTCCTGCTTGCCTTGGCGGCGAATGCCAGCGGTGTCGAGCAGCTCGATGGTTTGCCCCTGGTAGCGCAGGCGGATGCGATTGACATCGCGCGTGGTGCCTGCTACCCCAGCCACAATGGCTTGTTGCTTACCTGCCAGTGTGTTGAAGAGGCTGGATTTGCCGACATTGGGCCGGCCGATCAAAGCAATCTTGAGTACATCGCTCGGCTCGGCTTGGCGCTTCTCTGGGATGTGCCGGCAGATCTCATCCAGTGCATCACTAATACCACTGTTGTGCTCGGCACTGGTGCGGATGATACTCTTGATGCCAAGACGAAGAAACTCACTAGTAGGCAGACTGCCCCGCAGGTCGGTTTTGTTGGTGATGAGAATGACAGGCTTGCGGCTCTTGAGGGCGGTTTTGGCGACGCGCCGGTCTTCGTCACTGGGGTATTCGGTGCTGTCCACCACCACGAGGATGACGTCGGCCGTATCGGATGCATCAGTGATTTGCTCTTGGATACTTGCCTCAAACTCGTCTTCTGCTGGCTTGAGGCCGGCTGTGTCGACGAGCCAAAACTCATGCCCATGGTAGACTGCCTTACCCACCACCCGATCGCGCGTCGTACCGGCCTCGCGTGCCACGATAGCCTGCTGCGAACGCATCATACGGTTAAACAGCGAGCTCTTGCCGGCATTGGCACGCCCAATGATTGCAACAGTAGGAAGTTTGGTAGCCATAATGCTCTCATTATATCATGAAAGCGCGCGAGCGGATTTGCAGTGCCCCCTCCCCTCTTGTACAATAAAAGAACGAGTGCGGCAACGGGCTCACTCTCATTGATAAAGACTGAAATATAAGAAAGTGTGTAATGAACAATGAGATACTACAGCCAGCCTATACCACGCTATTGCACCAGTCGATAGAATATTTGGATGAGAGCTTAGGTCAGCCGCAGCTGATTGACAGTCTGGGTGCGCTGGGCGTCTCGGCAGTAGCGCTTCAGCAGCGGGCGGCGATGCTGACGGTTGCCGATGTCCGCACAGGTGCCACGCAGCGAGAACTCGATGACCATGATGGTGCAGAGCCGCGCCTCTTCCAGCGTGATCACCAGGTGCAATCACTTGATGGTTGGCATCGGCGCGACATTATTCCTCTTGCAATTGCGCCAGAGACGCGCGACGTTTGGACGGATATGACCGACCCTATGCCGCTGCAGCGGCAGCAGGCTGACGTAGCGCACAATGCCCCGTGGCGGCTTGGCGCGGCCAAATGGTACTATGCACCAAGCCGAATTCTTGCCGCACCACACATGTCGGCCCAGGCGGCACCAGTCAGAATACGTGGCACGTATGCTGCATGTATCGTTGATATGGGGTGGGTTGGGCGCACTCCCATGCATGCTCGGCCGAATATTGTGATGAATCAGATTAGACTACCTCTCCATGATGATAGCGAGAGGGCGCGCATCATCACAGCCGGTGTACTCCTCCACGAGTTAAGTCACGCCGATGACGCCATCACCGCTCCTTGTACACCCTGGGGTGAGCCACCGTATACACTATTCTCCTCCGAGCTCAAGGCATACACATTACAAGCACAGTTCCTTCGCCAGCATGATATACCACCGTACCGTGACTTATCGGCTGTGTAGCAGATCGAGACGATCCGCGCACGCATCAACCGCCCAGAGCAGCCCTTTGACAAAAACCCTACTATCATCCAGGCTCTTGGCGCGGCTGGCGTCCTCTGGCGAATGGGGCCACGATGAGTAGAGGTTAGCTATTGAGAATAATAGAGCGACGCACGGTAAAGATAATAATGGTGAGCAAGAATACGATGCCAATAATGAGAATAGCTAAGCTCACAACATAGAGCCACAGCGGGAGAGGCTGCTTTTTCTCTGGGGCGTCTTGAGCATCTTTGTCTTTTTTCTTGTGCCATGGCCGCCAGATTAGCCACCACGCGCCACCACAGGCAGCGATAATGATAATCTCGATAGCTAAGGCATAAAGGTCGAGACCATAGCGGGCGTGATCACCAAAAGGTATCATGCGCGGTGGGGTGGGTGTCTCGCTCCAGAAGTGATCATCCTTGGGGTCGAAACAGAGCGTGCGCTCGTGGAGTGGACTAAGCAGCCAGGTGACGGTGTCATCCGTTACATAACGGAGCCTGTACCGTGGGGTCGGGTCTTTAAGAATAGGCATACACATATATTGCTATTGTATATTATTTTTTGCTAATAGTGCAAGAAGGTGCTGCTCTATTGCGCAGCGACGTCTTCCCACTTACCTCGCGGTAATTTGCCCAGGCTATAGCTGCCAAAGTGCGTGCGGTGCAGGCGCGTGACGGTGTAGCCTAGGGTAGCGAAGGTACGGCGGATCTGGCGGTTGCGGCCCTCACTCATGCTAATGTGCCACTCGGTGCGGCTATCGGGTCGAAGACGCGTGAGGATGAGCTGGCTGGTGCCATCGGCAAGCTGGATGCCGTAGTCGCTGATCATCTGCTGGTGGAGGGGTTCGAGCGGGTGGTCGAGCCGGACGTGGTATTCTTTGACCTTAGCAAACTGTGGGTGGGTCATGCGGTAGGCAAAGTCGCCGTTGTTGCTGAGCAAAAGCAAGCCCGAGCTATCGGCATCGAGCCGGCCAACGGGCTTAAGAGCGTGCAACTCTGCTGGTAAAAGGCTATAAATAGTGGGCTGTGACCCCTGTTGTTTGCGCGAGCAAACGTAGCCCACTGGCTTGTTGAGCATGATAGTACGGTAGGTAACCTGCTCGGGTAGTGGCGCGCCCTGTACCGTTACCAAGCTGCCTGGCTGGAGGCGGGCACCGAGCACAGCTACCTCGCCATCAACTACGACATCTCCAGCGGCGATCAGGTCGTCCGCTTGGCGGCGCGACAGGCCCAGCACAAGAGCAATGTGTTTGTTGAGGCGAGTAGTCGACATGCCTCTATTATATCACCCAGGACGTGCTAGCCGAAGGTTCGGCTCTGCGCTCATAACTCTCTCAATTAATGCTGATGGGTATGACGCGACCACGGCTGAGTAACCGCTGAGACAATGCTCCGCGTGCCGCGGAGAGCAGCCTGGCCAATGGCACGAATGCGCGTGAAAAGTGGGCTATGTTTGACCTCTGGCACATCAAGTGGGTACTCAAGCGATGGATGCTGGCGGCTATCAGCTTGTAGTGGATCGTTACATCGCGCAGCAGGGCCAGTGACAGGGTCATCGGTAGGTTGTTCATGGAATGGGTAGTCGAATAGTGATCGATCGGGCATAACAGGCTCCATGCAATGATGATTACCTAGTATAGCACGTGTGAAGCGATATGGATACGCTTTTTAGTGCGACCCGGCCGATGGCGCTGCCCGCTCAGTCTCTTCGAAACTGAGGTTGTCGTGGCTATGCTGTATGGCTGGTGCTGGGCGCGAAGGCGCAGCTTCTGGCTGAGGCACTGATACTGCATGATGAGTGGTTGATGGTTGCCCTGCTGCGGTGTTGATGGGCTGTGCTGCAGCAACGGGAGCTGGACGGATGGCATCGTAAAGTGGATGATCGACTGGCGAGACCGACGGATGAGCGGCTGCACTGCCCTGGAGCAACGCCGCGGCTAGTGCATCAGACGGGTCTGCAGCAATGGCTTGTGTGCTGTGCGGTGTAATGGCTGCACTATCAGGAGCAGGATGAGCTGGTGAATCCTCGTGATGCTCGTGGTGAGCAGCTGGTGGCTGAACTACGGCTACTGGCGCAGTATGGCTTAGTGCTGGTGCGTCGTATGCTGTGGCGGTTGGTACTGGTGGTTCGACTGGAATCGGAGTCGGAATGGTGTCCATCTGCTCATTAAGGCTGGCCACGGCGTCTGTGACGAGCTGGTTTTGGCTTGGCTGGTAGACAGCTGCATCGGTATCTGTCTCATCATCGGTTTGCTGCGTGCTTGTGCGGAGAGCTTCGGCTAACTCGGCTTCGTCGTCGGCTGGAGTGTGGGTATAGTGAGCAGACTGGCTCGCCACAATGTGGTGCTGCACATCTGGAATACCTGATGGCGCTGTGCTATGCGGCGCAATAATATCGTTAATGAGTGGCTGAGTAGCGGGAGCGTCGCTGGCTAGCGGTGCGTGTAGATGTGGAGCTTCTGCTGAGCTTGGTGCGCTATTAGTAGGGGCTGGGTGTTCATCGTGATGTGTGATGATCTCGGCCTCTGGTGCCTCTTCGGCTGGCGGCAAGGTGAATGGCTGTGGCGTAGTGGGCTCGGCTGGCGGCTGCGGCGCTGTGGGCTGTGAAGTACCATTGGCGGCATCGAGTTCGTCATCTATTAAGCTGGCATAATCTGGCCTTGGCATAGAAGACTGTAGCGGGTGGATTACTCGCTCACCCAGGCTGGCCGGCCGTGGTGTAGAGAATGGCGCTGTGGGCTGCGGCAGCGTGGTAGGCTGGGGCTGACTGGCTGGTGGCACTGGGTTGGCTGGTGCGCTTGGCTGAGGCTCAGGAATGGTATGTGCTGCCGGCCGGTGGCTTACCCCTGTATCGCCAAGGACGTCGTGTACGGCGCGCACCACATCTTCAATACCAACCTGCGATTTGACGAGGTAGCGGTCTGCCCCCAGTGCCTCGCCGCGCATGCGCTGGTCTTGGCTAGAGAGTGCCGTCATGATAATCACCTTGATGCCACGCGTCTCGGTGGTGCTGCGCAAGATATCGAGCATGTCGAAGCCACTAATCTTGGGCATCATCACATCGCTGATGATGAGCTGCGGACGTTCTTTGATAGCCATGGCGAGTGCTTCTTCCCCATCGCCGGCCGACACGATGTCATACCCCTCGGCCAACAGGCGTACTCCGTATATTTCGCGCAGGCTTTTGTCGTCTTCGACAAGCAGAATCTTAACCTTTGTCATATCACCCTCTATTGTACGCAATTGTCGGCAAAAATACCATAGTGCTTGTGGTTTTTTTGAGAGGAATTAATATAAAGCGCTGCTCTGGTGATGGGTCTGGCGCACGGTTGGCTTTGTGCGAAGAGATTGACAGAGCGCTGGTAGTGATTTGCAAATAGGCGCACATACCTGAAATTGCAAAACGTTCCCCTGCTCTTCGTAGTAACCCCACTACAAGAAAACATCGAGAAACTCGCGACCAAGCCAAAGAAAAGAGCTTTGCTCTATATTCTGGCTAGCGTATGTTTAACTTGGCAGCGCTACTGGGGCGGCTATTGACTATAAATCAATCCTGTGGTATCATGTTGTTCCTAACAGAGGAAGATGAGTATGATAACAACACAACCAATGCGACATGCCAAGACTTCACGTCGGGCACGACACAAATATGAGAAACCAAGTCGGGTTGAGCGTTTTGTTGAAGAAGCACAATCACCCGAGCAATCCTCGTGGTGCGGGCAAGCGGCGCGGGTGCTAGGAATGATAGCTACCGTTGGTGCTACCCTGACAGCCGCAGCGGGTGTCAGTATCTATCACGACAGTGGCGATATAGAGGCGGTTGGTAACCTGCTTAATCCAGTTGCTGAGCACGTGATGACGACGGATAAGGACATTGCTGATGCTGATGGACTTTCAAACATCATTGCACTTGAAGGCCGCCAGGCGGAAGAGACGGCTACGCACTGGGTAGTGCGTGGTACTGAAGTGGTAAGTCTTAGTGCTACTGCACTGTATCTGTCCGACGGGTGGACGGAGCGCAAGCGCAAGAAGGATCAGTCGTAAGCGTGTGATGGTCTAGAATTTTACCCTTGCAGGGCTCGCTCCTTTTTTACATCTTGCCGTAACAGAGGGACCAGCAATAGTATTTGGAATTAAGAGGTCGGTATTTTGGAAAATATCGGCCTCAGTATTATTTTTAGAGAGAGGTACACGAGCTACCGCACTGCCCGTGGTGGCGCAGCAGAGCGCGGTGTGGTGAGGACATCACGGACACGAGTGGGGCTGCGCTTGGGTTGGCTGGTGGCAATAATACGCGCAGTAGGCGATGTGTTTGGCGTAGGCTGCGGCGCAGATGGTGGTGTGGCGCTTGGTGGAGTGGAAGGAGTAGCCTGGGCAGCGGTAACAGCAGTAAATTGTACGTTTTTTGCCGTGGGTGGCGTGGCTGCGCGGCTGTTCTTTTGGGCTGGGTGCTGGGCGCGAGTAGCTAGGCTTGGTTGCGGCAAAAAGCCTTGGCCTTGGAGTGTGGCTGTGGCAAAAGTTGGCACTGGGCGAGGCGGGGTTGCCTCGGCTACCTGTACTGCTGTCTTGGCCTTGGCAGCGAGGGCGGTTTGAGCATCGTGCTCGCTCAAGCGCGGGAGCTCAAGGAAGAAAGTACTTCCCTGCCGGTACGCACTCTCCACCCACAAGCGGCCACCCATCACCTCTGTGAGGCGGCGACTGAGGTAGAGCCCTAGGCCAGTGCCGCCAATCTCGCGCGTGTCCGAATTATCTACTCGATAGAACTTCTGGAAGAGGTGTGACTGATCTTCTACTGGTATGCCAATGCCAGTATCGGCAATGGTGATTGTCACGCGCCCACTACCACCAGTCACATCCACTGCTATATGCCCGCTAGGGGTATATTTGATGGCATTCTCCACCAGATTATCAAGCACCTCACGCAGTTGGTCTGGGTCGACATAGACATAAAAGGCAGGGCTAAGCGTCCGGCTAGTAAAGGTAGCGCTGTGCTCACCGCCAGGTGTGCCAGGGCGTGGTTTGAAGATAAGTTGGAGTTTTTTGTCCTCGGCCTTGTGGCGCAGTCCCTCTACAATGTCGCTGACAAAGGGGATGAGGTCGATTGCTTCAGGATTGCTCTGCAAGCGGCCATCGTCGGCTTTGCTCACGTCCAGTAGATCTTGAAAGAGCCGGCCGAGGTGCTCGGCCGAACGGTGGGCTTTGGTAATGAAGTCGCGGGCGCGCTGGTCGATGGTGGCGGTGGCGGGGTTGAGTGTGAGGCCAAGGTAGCCTTCAATTGACGCTACAGGGGTACGCATCTCGTGGCTGGCGGTGCTAATGAACTCGGCTTTTTGGCGTTCCTCGGCCTTTTCCTTTGTCACGTCACGAAAGACGACGATAGCCCCATTGCCTGGCTCGCTGCTGACGGGCGAAATGACGAGTGAGATGATCGGTGTCTTGCCAGAGCTCGTCACGAGACGTAGGCGGTCGGTGGTGAGGGGCTGGTTGTCCGCCAGGACAGCGGCGATGGGGTCGGTATCATTAGTAATGGGGTCATTTTTGGCATCGATAAGCTTGAGGACGGATTGGTAGCTGAGGCCCAGAGCATCTTCGTCGCCCCAGCCCACGAGGCGTTGGGCTGCTGGATTGATAAGTTCAATCATCCCATCTGCGTCCAGTGCCATCACGCCATCGCCAATTGCATTGAGCACGATGTCCGACTTGCCTGCTACCCGACTTAGTGTGGCGGCAAGCTCGCGGTATGAGGTAGTGCGGGCCTCGGCAGCGCGATCATCCGGCCCCCAGAGCAAGCACCCCACTAGGACGGGCAGCTCGCCCGTCAGCATGGCACTGGGGATCATCGTGCTTGTAATATGCCCCGCCAGCACCCCCCAACTGAGATAGGCATTGACTAGTAGCAAGACGAGCGCTAGCCCCACCCAGCCAAAAAACATCGCAAAGACTGCCACCAAGAGCCAGGCTGCAATAAAGGGTGAGCTAAGCCCGCCAGTGCCAATAATGAGCGCGCCTGTTGTGGCAATGGCGCAGAGATACACTACCAGACTCGCCTGCCCAAGCCGTTGCTGCGGTGGCCAGATGTGAAGCACCGCTGCTACAACCCCTGTTATACCGGCCAAGATAACGGCAATGAGTGGCATGCCAAGTACGAGGTTGTATTGATCCACCCCGCCAAAATGCCGCCATGCCCACAGCGCCACGATGATGACGGCATAGAGCATACTTGCCTCGCACAAGCGCCGGTGCCAAAACCGGCTGATTTGTTGCACCCCCATTGGTTATCCCCCTTATGCTTTGTGTGTATTATAGCGGATTGCTTGGGTGATAGCAATGGAGTGCTGGACGAGATAGCCGTGCTCGTTGTCAGTCACTTCTTATGATTCTAGTAGTAATTTATTCGCCCATTTTTCTCTACAATGTGCTACAATAGTGCCAGAAAACAAAGGAGGCCATATGGCAAAAAAATCAACCAAAGCAGCGGCCAAAGCAGCCGCGCCATCAACAACTACCACAAAAACAAAGGTAACAGTATCGACCACCCGCAAAAAGACGCCCAAGCAAATGCTCGACATCCTGCTCATCACAGCCTGCCTGGTGCTCAGCGTTATCGTAGTGGTACTGAGTATCTCGCACAGCATCGACCCGCACACTGCTATCGTTATGCTCAGCGTTGGTCTGGCCTGCCTCAGTGCCTATGTGCTTAACCACGCAGCAAGCCGGTAGAATCCTGCTCTACTACTCTTATTAAATAACCCGCTCGCGATTGGCGGGTTATTTATATTCTCCCTTTTTGTTCTCACGAAATTTGCTGGGATATTTTGCGTGTTATAGCACTGTGCGCGTGTAATACATGCCAAAATAGACAAATATCACCTTGCACAAAAAATACTTTGATGTTAGTCTAATTAGACGGTCATCAAATAATCTGAAAGGAGTAAACGTATGAAAGCACTTATCATCAATCGTCATGACCGCTTTGACGGGTTGGATTACAGCGAAGCACCAACTCCAGTACCGGGACCGGGAGAAGTGAGTATTGATGTCCAATACGCGGGTGTTGGTTTAATTGATGCTCTTTGGACGACAGGGTTTATGCCGTCTCGGCTGGGACGTATTCCTGGTCTAGAGGTGTCGGGTACGATCCGTGAACTTGGCGAAGGTGTGACTGGATGTAAGATTGGCCAAGCGGTCGCTGCTATTCTCCCGAACACAGGTGGCTTCGCCGAGGTCGTGTGTACGCCAGCTGAGTTAGTAGCGCCGATTCCTAATGGTCTTCGTCCCGATCTCGCAGCGGTTGTGCCAATCAACACCGTAACTGCACATCTCGCATTGACGACTGTTGCACGATTTGCGCCGGGTGAGCGCGTATTGATTCATGCTGGAGTCGGTGGGCTTGGCTCGCAGTTTGGACAGGTCGCTCGGGTGCTTGGTGCAGGGCGTATCGACGCCGTTGTTGGAACAGAAGCCAAGCAAGCGAGTGCCGCTGAGCTAGGCTATGATAATAGCTATCTACGCTCGGATCTGTCGTCTATTCCAGGTGATACTTACGACATTGTGATCGACCCAGTTGGCGGCAAAGCAACAGAAGATGCCTTTCGTGTGTTGCGCAGTGGTGGACGGCTGATTCGGGTTGGTAATGCGTCGCAGGCTCCCGATGTGGCGATAAACTCGACACAACATTGGCTGCAGAACAAAACAACGGCCGGCTTCAACGTTGGTGCCTGGCTGGCGGCCCATCCAGCGGAGGGGACAGCATCGCTTACGTGGTCGCTTAACGCCGTTGCCGATGGTAAGGTTCGCGTCGATCTGACAGAGGTTGCTGATATAACAGAGGCAGCTCACCTGCTTGAAGCTCTTGAGCAAGGTAAGACAACTGGCAAGGTGGCACTCCGTATCAAATCGTAGTGTCTAAGCATCCTCTTAGAGAAATAGCCCATGGTAACGTGGGCTATTTTGTATTTTCCGGCACATACACCACAAGTGTGCCGTCCTTGCCGGTGCTAGCGATGAGATTGCTACGAATAGTGAGGCTGCGCATGTCGGTCCCTTTGATGGTGAGGAGGGTTGTACCATCGGCGACTTTGACGATCTTGAGACCTTTACTGCCGCTGGCTTGAATACCGGCGGAGTGGAGATTACTGGTGAGGAGGAGTGAGCCATCCAGGCTGGCGGAGACGATATTACCGCCGTCAGCCAGGGTGAGTGTGCCACCGCTGGTGCGGCTGTAGGTGGCCTGGCTCAGGGCAAAGTCTTGCGTGTTTTGGCTGGCAATACGCAGGAACTCTCTACCCTGCCCATCCACAACGACGCGTGGCATATCTGTAGTGAGAGCTTCTCGGGGGTACGTTGGCGCAGTAGTGCCGGTGGGGTTGGTGAAGGAGCTGGCGGCTGGGCTGAGCTTGTAAGCGCTATTGACAGTGCTGCGGCCGCGTGGCTTGCCATCAATGCCATAGCTCTCGAAGGTCTCTTGCCCGCTTGATTGGACAGTGTTACTGCCAGCACTGCCCTCCAGCCAGCCATCGCTTGCCAAGGTGACGTTGCTGGAGCTAGCTGTGCGCTGCACTTCGCGCGTGCCGCTGGCGATATCATACACAGTGATGGTGGTGGTTGATTGGTCTGCAGTGGCCGCTTGGCGCTCATTCGTAATGACAACACCGGTGGTGGTACGTGAGGTAGCACGCTTGCTAGGTGACTTCTGGGATGGCTTAGCGCCATGGTCTTTCTCGGTATTGCGGCGACAGAGGAGTTTGTTGCCACCTGCTATTGTGCAGGTAGCGTTGGGGTTCTGAAAATCGCCACTGGTGATAGTGCGCAGATTCCCTGCGGCGGCGTAGAAGGTGGCGGTGGTGCTCTCGCCAATAATGTCTTGCTGTTGGCTATCTGTGCCGTAATATGTAAGCGTAGTAGGCTGGGTAGCTACAGGGGTAGTATAGAGAACCTTGGCGGTAGTAAGCTCTACCGCCGTAATGACCGAGTGTCCCCGCTGTTGGCTGGCGCAATATACCACTCCACGCGGCGTCACACTGCTACAGGTACTGGCTGGCCAAGTAGCGACTGCCTGCTTGCGCCCAGTATCCCAAATCCGGAGCACTGGTGCGGTATCCTGCGCGCCCTGCCCTGCAATGGCAAGCCGCGAGTGGTCGGCTGTGCCACCCAAGAAGCTCAAGTCACCCTGCCCCGCCGCAAACCGCACTGCGCGCTGACCTGCTCCATAGCCATTGGCCAGAAACACATCGGTGCGCGATGGCGTGGCCGACACTGCCGCTGCTTGCATGCGCTGCGGCGAGGAGAGAAGGGTTACTGCCGCAGCAATGGCTGAGAGCACCACAGTGATGGCCGCCGCAAGCATCACCCATAGCATGAGTGTGCTATGCCGCCGTTTGGCGGGGCGCTGGGGCGGGTGCTCCCCCAGCACAGATGTCGGAACAGGTGAAATATCCATGAGTAACTTCGTTGTATTACACAATATTGTGTCATTAGTATAGCAGATATCGCTGCAGCCGGAGCAGGATTTTGGGTGGCAGGATAATGAAGGAGTATTGTAGTGGACAAACCAGCGGCTTTTTCGTATAATGGCACACAGCACTGCTATGTGTACTTGCACGGCCTCATCGTCTAACGGTTAGGACACCAGGTTTTCATCCTGGCAATCCGGGTTCGATTCCCGGTGAGGTCACCAACATAGCTACATTACGATACCTTGCCTCGGCGAGGTGTTTTTAGTTGCGGTATTATTTTGAGATATATAGCAGGAGCTAAAGCTTCAAAACTTCACCACTGTATATAACGGACTGACCAAATAAGAAATATGGAGGTAGTGGCATATTGGCAGATATTTGCTATATCACTCTCGATCGAAGTATATTTGGCGTGATGGGCTTGCCATGCGAGGGGAGTTATTCCAATAAGCTTGTTCGCTATTGCGTTCTACACAAAATGTAGTATAATCACCACATGACAACAGAGAGCAACAGAAGTAACGCGCCGCACCCTGCTGAGTATGTAGCGCGGCAGGATAGATTGAAGCGGTCGCTGGAGCTTATCTATACAGTAGCCGAGAGTACGCAGGCACAAGATATGCTTGGTGTTCTCGCGACACGCTTAGTAGAAGCAATAGATTATGTGCGGCTACCAAGAATTAATGATGATGGCTCTATACAAGAAATCGATCGGTGGAGGCAAATTCCAACTATCCCAGTAGTGGAACTACGTTCTGATGAAGAGGTTCAGACACCAATGGTAGGCATCACTGACTTTCAGTATTATGACAGAATCAAGTGCGGAAGCGATGTTCATCCGATGGGAAAGAGGCAGATCGCTCACTATTTTCATGATGGAAAAAGTGATTATACAACAGAACCACTTCGAGTAGATAGAGGTTCCTTTGGCTCGACAGTGTCGTATTCTCTACCAATCCATGCAGATTATCATAAAAAAGACAGTCCAATTGTAGGGACTGTGGCTGGTCAACCAAATATTGCTATTAGACTGGATGATGATAATAACTACGGAGATACATTATCACATGAATTGATTCATGCCAGGGATGATCTTGATGAGCCAGTGCAACTTACGCAACAAGGGGATGATAATTCATCAGAAAAAAATAGGCTAAGAAGCGAGCTACGTGCCTATGCTGTTGGTGCTCGGATGAGTTTGTTGATCGCACAGCATCAAGGTTTAAATTTTATTGATAATGAAGAGTATTTCAATAGCGTAACCATGTCGTTCTACGTCGAGAGAACACGAAACAAAATTAATGGTTCTATTCTATCCCCAAATGCCTTTGATCCAAATAAAGAGCTGATTGAGGCGCTTGATGACGCTGGATTAAAAAGTATATATAGCTAAGAGGTGGTTATTCACCTCTCTCCCATCTCCGCAATAATCTCCAGCAATCGCCGTGGGGTGATCTCGGCTTTGATGAGGTAGCCATCTACACTGGTTTGGAGAGCGAGGCGGGTGGATTCGTCTTGGTCGAAGTTGGTCATGATGACGATCTTTGTGCCAGCGATGTGTTGCGGCTCGGCGCGCAGTGCCTCGAGGATTTCGCTGCCGCGCTTCTCGGGGAGCATGATGTCGAGCAAGATGAGGTCGTAGTGATTGTTGCGTGCTGCCACGAGGCCATCTGCCCCGTCGATTAGCCAGTCTACCGTATAGCCTGCTTTGCGGAGGCTGCGCACGTACATTTCGCCGATGAAGCGATCATCTTCGATGACGAGAATTGTTTGAATTGCCATACTTTCTCTCCTACTACCTCTGTTATCCCTTATACATCGTGTGGTTTTTTATCCAGCCGCTGCCGCTGGTGATGAGCTGACTATTGCTGCCATCAGTGATTTTGTCTGCTACGCTGGCGTAGGTGGGGATGGTGATCGTGAAGGTGGAGCCCTCCCCTTCGCGGCTTACCACGCCAATCTGCCCACCGTGCGACTCGACGATTGCCTTGCTAATGTAGAGCCCAATACCCGTGCCAGCTACGGTCTCGCGGCTACGGTGCGAGCGGTAGAACTTGTGAAAGAGATTGCCCATGATATTGGCGGGGATGCCGATGCCGTGATCTTGCACCTTGATGGCGACAAATGCACCGTCTTGCTCTGCCAAGACGGCTACGAGCCCGCCTTCGTTGCTATATTTGAGCGCGTTATCAATGATATTGCTTAGTACTTCAGACAGACTGGAGCGATCGGCTGCAATGGTGGGCAGCGTGGTGGGGATATCCACCGTGAGTTGGCGACCTTGGGTGGTGGCGCGCAGCTGCATGTCGTCGCGGATGATATTGTAGATGCTAGCCACTGACTCTTCTGCTAGGTGAACGCGGAGATGGCGGCGGTCGAACTTGCTGGCATTAAGGATGTTGTTGACATAGCCACTGAGACGATTGGCTGAGACAACGAGCCGCCCTAGCAGCTCTTGCTGGTCGCCAGCCAGCGCTGGGCCAACCTCCTCAGTGAGGACATCCAGATAGCCACGAATAACGGTAATGGGCCCGCGCAGCTCGTGAGCGGCAAAGGCGATGAAATCGAGGTCGTCATCCTCGGGCTGGTAGAGAGTGGTGCGATCGTGCAGTACCAGTATAACCTCGGCGCTGCTTCCCTTCTCATAATTGGCCGTAATGTCGAAGATATGCCGCCCAGGCTCACCTACCAGCTTGTTTGCAACGCGTAGCCAGGTCTTCTCAGCATGAACAGCGCTGCGGCGGCAGTGCGCGAGCCACTCTGTCAGACCATCGCCTGGCTCAAATAATAGCTCGAGCTCGGCCGTGTCATCATGGCTCTGGCGCAGTGGGGTGTGGCGGTTGTGGTAGCGTACCTGCCCCTGGCTAGTGAGGATGGCAATGCCAGCACTAGTTTGATCAAGCGCGGCCTCGATCTGGGCAGCTTGTGCTTGAGCCTGGCTCGGCGGGTTTTGGCCAGCTAGTGCGGCCGTCTGGTAGATGTATTGCAGCAGCGGCTTGAAGCCATCGCGCTCGAAGTGTGCTGCATTGGGGTTGGGCGGTGTGATGGTGCTGGGCTCGCCTGCTACGTGACTGAGGGCATGTGTGAGGTCTTTGAGCGGGGTGAGCAGCTGCATGAGCAGGAAAATATTGAGTGGGATACTCGCCAGCACTACAACCATAATGACCAGCCAAAACTGCAGCTGGCTAGGGCTTAGGCCAATCATCCACAGCGTACTCGCCACGAGCCCGGCAATGGTACACTGCATCAGGATACTTGCACCAATAGCACGGCGGCTATAGCGCGGCCAATATTGCTTAATAAGGGTGGGTGGATGATGAGGTGGCAATGGCCGGGCTGGGCCTATTGCTGCCACGACACGCTCCCTGTGCCACCAGGTACTGCCGCGATCCATGTCTGGCCGCGGGTGAGAGCGATTGCCTTGCCATTGGCATCACGTAGCTCGAGGGGGCTGGTACGGTCGGCCTTGCGCCATATTCCCTCCACTACACTGCCATTTTGGAAGATGGTTGCTTTGCCTTGGCCAGTGGTGATAATATTCTCGCGCGTGCCATCCTCTTGCACAGTGGTCTGCTGGACGGTTAGTGCCACCACAACGCTGGGCGCAATCTGCCCTTCCTCACGATCCAAACTAGCCTCACCACCGATGCTACGCTGGTAGGTGTTGGTGCTGGCATCGTATTGGTAGCGCGTGTTGTAGCGGGCGGATTTGCCAAAGTTAATGACGGCCACAGTGGCGGTCGCGGGGTTGGCTGGCTTGCCATCGGCCCGAGCAAGGGCGGTCTTGACAACAGACTGCTTGTAGCCTTTGCTGCTATTTAGGTCATCCAGCCGCTCGGCACTGGTGTAGACATTGTGCGGGGCACGGCGGTCGGTGGCACGCCAATAGCTGCGCTCATGAAAGAACTGGTCGATATCGCGGTAGGTACCATTGCGGATCTCTTGCAAGGCATGTGAGCTACCCCCCACATGGGCTACGCTGGGTTGGTATGGCGCGAGCCAGTCGATGTAATACGGCCGCAGGCTGCGCACTGGGCCAATCATCGTTGGTTTGTTTTGCTGGTACAGCGCGAGAAAGCGAGTGATACCTGCCTCGGCAATTGCCTCATACACCACCTCAGCCTGCTTGACGCCCGACTGAGGGCGAGCACTGGGGCTATTCTCGAGCATCACTGCAGTAACGGGCTTGGTGGTGGCCGCTTGGTCGGCTACCTTGAGGCCAGTCAGAGGCGAATAATACACCTCTGGGGCTTTTTGCGTTGCCACAACAGGAGCGGGCTTGGCCTGGCGAGGCTTATTGAGCAGAGAAAATGACGCCATTGCTCCAGCAAATACCACCAATGCCCCACCAATCACCATCACAGGCATGCGGTGTTTCCCCACAAAATGCCGCAGCCCCATAAAGTGCCGTCCATGCCGTCGCAAACGCCGACGCTGCGCCCGACCGCCAAAAGCTGCCGGTGGTGTATTCTGTGGTGAACTCATCTTATGGCCATTATACCATGAGCGGATAGCGATGAATGAGGAATTTTGCGGCAAAAGGCTACCTTGGGCTTGACCACTGTACGGTGTGAGTATTTTTGCCCTTGCGCTTCTCTGCTTGTGCTCTATGAGTAAATGGATCTTGGTTATTTACTTCGTGCGCTGGGTCTTTTTGTGGCAGTGGATGATGAGGAATTGCGTAAGAGCTGTATGGCGAAGATGGATACATCGATACCTCGAGCGCATGCGATCAATTACCCAACAAACCCCTTGGCAAATCCGCAAAAATAGCCTACAATGAATAACCATTAACGGATAATTTGGGTGAGGAAAATGACACGACGACACGAGAGCCTCTCGGGAGACAGTACAGATAATGGTGAAAACAGTGACGCTACATCGCCATCACGACGGGCTGACGGAGGTCAATCGCCTCAATCGCCACAACAAGCGAGCAGCGGAGATTGGTGTGTGGGGCAAGTGCGAGAAGGGGTGCTTTGCCCGCCACCTAAGGTAATAGAAGCAATAACGCAAGCTGCTATGAGGGGTGGCCTCGGTATTGGTAACGTCCCTTATACTCACTTTCCTGGTTATCATGATACAAAGTCTCGTGTAAAGTCACCGCAATCAGTCCTATTAGGCGACGTACCTCCAGCAAAGTAGCTGCGCGGCAATCTCCCTGTAGCGTGAATACCACTTGGCGAGAATAGCAAAGCGCCCATCGCAGCCGGGCTGCTACCATACCAGCAAATAGCATGATATTTTGGGGTAACAGTGAGCTACCGCCCCTGTATCGTTGTAAATAGCGCAGCAATAGGGCCTTGACAGATATACACATATATATAATTTACCTCATAATTCTCTCGGATAGAAAGGAATGAGAATTATGCTCTTTGAATACAAGCGCGACATGTACGGTGTGGATGGTGAGTGGTTCTTGCGGTCACGGTTTTACTCGTCTAAACCAGGTGCGCTATGGATCGAGGGGTTCTTCCTCAGCTGTCTCTCATACCGCCTGAGCTCAGTGATGAGAAAAACTACCCTGTCTTTCGCTGGGCACGGTCTGGCGGAAAAGACTGGGAGCACCCCATGGAAGATGCATATAGCGATATACTCGTCTCACGAGTGGGCAGTATCTTCTTGACGTTCTTGCTGGTGTGCTGAAGAGTTCCGCAGCGTTAGAGGCTATCGTAGGTTGATGCGTGCATTTAAATCTGGAAAGATCTATGCAATTCAGCTTGACCCAGATTTAGTGAACGCTGTTCGAAGTCTGCTCGAGTCTAACCTTAATGATGAGGTGTGCCGGGCCTTTGAAAAGAGGCACGATGAGATTCCGCGGTGCAAAAGGGTTGTGAACACTGACAGAGATTCTGTAACTCACGTCATTGCGCAGAATCCTGCTCTGGCTGAGTTCCTTAGCAAGGAGCTCAACGCAGAATTACCATCCCCTCCTGAGTATCGGAGATCTGCCTTTGATGCATTGTATAAATGTATTCAAACGGAGATTGATCGACTCACGACGAACAAGCGCATCCTCGAAGAGCAGCAGATTCTTGAGGATAAGCGTCGCAAGATGGAGGAAGACCTTCGTCGCACTCGTGAGGAGCGCAATGCCCTGGCAGCCGCCGAAGCTGACCGTATAAGTCGCATTCTTGCACTGCCTTCTATCCTTGGTGAGAGCAAGGAAGAAGTGGAGATGTTTGGTAGCATCTCCCAGGAGATGTGTGAGCTAGGGTCGCAAGACTCGACTCGTGTTGCCTCTGAGCAGGCTTGACCCACGTCAAGCCTCACACCGGCCTATGGAATAGCATAGGCATGGTCCTTCTATCCACCGGGCTGCCCGCTTGAGTACCATTGTGTATTCGCGGGCAGCTTCCCCTACCCCTGTTATTGATATCATTTTTTGCTAACGACGCAATTATTTGTTCAAGTAAAAACCGGCTGGGAGAGCCAGTTTTTGTGTGATGCGTAGCGTGTTATTACCCAAGATACTGCTCAATTCGCGCCAGCGTCCGCTCCTTGCCAAGCAGTGCCAGCGTGTCATTCAGCTGGGGGCTAAAGGGTGCCCAAGTGGTGGCAATGCGGATGAGGCTAAAGAGTACGCCGGGCTTGTGGCCAGTGGTCTCGAGGAGTTGATTAAGGGTGTCTTGAATGGCGCTTGGTGTCCATGTGTGCTGCTGAGTCAGAGCGGCGTGGGCCGTGGCGAGGAGTTCTCGGCGCTGCTCGTTCGTCAGTTTGCGTAGTGGCTTGTTGGTGGTAATGAGCTCTTCGTTAATGGTAGGCTCTTCGAAGAAGTAGCGGCTCAGCATTGGCAGCTCGGCCAGAGTCTTGAGGCGATCTTGCACCAGGGCAAGCACTTGTTTCTTGTACGATTCGTCGGCGCTAGCGGCGCTGGCTGGCCAATAGTGCTCGACCCGGCTGTAGAGGTCATCGAGTGATAAGCGGCGGATCCATTGGCCATTCATCCAGAGAAGGCGCTTTTCGTCGAAGCGGGCACCACTGCGCTGGACGCGCTCGAGGCTGAATTTCTCGATCAGTTCCTCCTTGCTAAAGATCTCTTGCTCGGTGCCATCATTCCAGCCCAGCGAGGCGAGGAAGTTGAGCATTGCCTCGGGCAAAATACCATCGGTGTGGTAGTCGGTGACGCTCTTGGCACCATCGCGCTTGCCAAGCTTTTTCTTGCCATCGGGTGCCATGATGTGTGGCAGGCAGGTCAATACTGGTGGCTCAAGCTCCAGCGCATCGTATAGGCTGAGGTAGCGTGGAATGCTGGAGATATACTCCAGCCCGCGGATGACGTGGGTAATGCCCATCTCGGCATCGTCGACAATGTGAGCGAAGTTGTATGTTGGGTAACCATCGGCCTTGATGAGGATGAAGTCATCGAGCGCTTCTGGCCCAGCAGAGAGCTCACCCATCACAGGGTCGTGCCAGGTGTAGCGCTGGGGCTTGGCTACCTTGAAGCGCAGTGGCTGAGTGCCATCCCACTCTGGTGGATTGGTTGGGCGATAGTCGCGGTATAAAAAGGCCTTTTTGGCAGCCCGAGCTTCCTCGCGAAAGCCTTGGACCTCCTCTGGGGTATAGGGATCGGCATAGGCGAGCCCTTTGTCGATGAGCTTCTGTGCCCAGCGGTGGTAGATGGCGAGGCGCTCCGACTGATGGTATGGCCCAGCCTCACCGCCAACGCGTGGGCCTTCGTCCCAGTCTAGCCCAAGCCAGTCGAGTGTATCGAGAATCAGATCCTCCGCCCCAGATACAAAGCGAGCGCGGTCGGTATCCTCAATGCGCAAGACGAATTTTCCACCCTGCTGGCGCGTGAGCAGCCACGGAAAGAGCGCTGCGCGCACATTACCCACATGGATATACCCCGTGGGGCTTGGTGCAAAGCGGGTGCGAATGGTAGTGGCATGCGAAGATGGTGTATCAGATGATGTGTCGTTACTCATATGGATAAGTATAGCAGATGAACTGCTACATACTCGCTGCAATCCGCGCTACCTGTTCGCTCGACAGGGGTGCGTTGCCCTTGATGGTGTAGAGGATGCCGCCATTGACCCATGCGGCGGCGTTGTGGGTGCTATAGATAGTGAGGCCACGGCTGGTGGTAGTGGCGAAGTTACGGCCAAAGCTGGGCAAAACGTAGTTGGCCAGGACAGCACTAGAGTCCCAATCTGACCGGCTCTGCGTGAGAGTAAAGGTGCCTGGGCCAGCGTTGGCGGCGAACTTCATTAAGACACTCCCCTGCTGCTGTGATATGCCGCCCGCCAAGCTATAGCCACTCGGCTGATATGACGGGAACGATGCATTAATGCCAGCCTGAGCGGCGGCCATACGAGTAGCAATGGCAGGCATGTTGTGGTATGTCAGATAGCCGCCAAAGGCAAGCAGTGCCACCATCGCCCCAGCAACGCTGAGATGCCGACCCCAGTGGCGCACCGCTGGCTGCCGAGTCGGTGGTGGTGCAACGCTCGTGGTGGGTTTGTTGGTGCGGCGTTTACTAGTGAAAAGCTTGCGGCGTTTAGATCTGGGTACAGCTGCCGACTTCTTACTCTGCTGAGTAAGAACGCTGCGCGGCAGTGTGCCAACGGGGATATTCTCCGTCGTAGTGAGTTCTGGCTCAGCTGGTGGCCACCACACCTCACCCTGTGGCACCCCAGAAGGCTGCGCTACCAGTGGTTGGGCGGCAAGCTCGGCGAGGTTGAGTGTGGGCAGGCCGATTGGTATAACTGGCTGCGTGGCCTGGGTTTGTGTCTGCTCGACTTGCTCAGTGGCAAGTACACGTGCCAGTTGTGATGGCGGCGGCGTGTTATAGCGCTTAGCGGCACTGGGTGGTTCTACCTCTGATGGTACGAATACAAAATCCATACTGCGTGGCGCGCCAGGCTGGGTGGACGTATGCTGAGCAGTGCGGTGTGGGGTTTGCGCATGGGACGATGAGGGTATTGTTGGCTGAACCGAGAGTGGCGATATCGTCACTGGTCGCCGCTTCCGTAGTTGGCGCGGCGAGCCAGGTCGAGATGATGCGATAGGCTGCACCGCCACTGGCCGATGATGTTTGGTGATGTGCGCAGTTGGTGTTGTAGTGCGATGTGTTGCCGTTGTTTTTTGCGGCGTGGCTGTATGGAGTGTGGCCAGCTGGTGCGCGGGGCGCGGCGGAGTAGTTTGAGTGGCTCCTGTAGCTACCCGTGGCTGGTTCTTTACGGGTGATTGCGGTGTCACTGTAGCCGCCTGAGCTGTCTGTATTGCCTTGGTTGTCGGGATGATTTCTGAGATATGCTTCTGAGCCGCCTTGACTGCTGTAGAGCGAGCGCGCGGGGTATGAATGATCTTTAGCTCAGGCCCGTATAGTACAGGTTGCCGCTCTGATTTGCTCGTGCGATGCAGCCCTGGCTTCTGTATATCTTGACGAATGGCAGCCTGCCCAGCTGCCTGCTTAGACACTTGTCTACCACGTGTGACCGTCGTATGACGCATAATAAGTATATCCCCCTTGTTCCCTCTTTGATCGTATAATACTCTAAGCATAAGGGATTTTGCAAGAGGTGGGGGCTGTTTTGTATAAAATCCTCGGGACAAAATAAAATACATGAGCCTGCTGCAAGGTTGAGCTGGATAGGCAACACATCCTACTTCCCTCCAGCCATGGTATAATGTTGTCATGGATACGCAACAACGAAAGCGACGCCAACGCGTCCATCTGACATTGATCTATAGCATGATGGTGCTGACCGTTCTCTTCACTGTCGTGATTTTTGCTTATGCAATACAGGGGTACCGGCTCAATTGGTCGAGTGGTAAGGTTGTGCAGGGAGGCCTGGTGCAGTTTGACACTCACCCTGATGGTGCCCAAGTGACGGTAGACCAAACCCGCCTAAGCAACGAGACGCCTAGTAAGCTTACCCTCTCGGCTGGTCAGCGCAACGTTACTATTCAGCGTGAGGGTTATCGTGACTGGCACAAGACAGTTAATGTGAAGGCTGGTAGTGTGCTGTGGCTCGACTACGCCCGGCTCATCTCCAGCAACCCGAATCATAAGAATGTCGCAACTGCTAGTGGTGCGTCAAGCGCCATTGCTTCAGGTAATAATCGCTACCTCGTCTTCACTCCTTCTGCGCACAAGCCCACCGTTACTCTGGCCGATCTCAGTGGCGACAACCCACAGACGACGAATATTACACTCGACAGCGCGCACTACACTGCACCAGACAATGCCGAACACCAAACCTTCACCCTCGACTCGTGGGACAAGGATAACCGCTATGTGACAATCAAGCACACCTACAATGGTGATAAAACCGAGTGGCTCGTTCTCGACACGCAGGGTAGCCACAAGCTCGAGAATGTCACGCGGCAGCTTGGTGTGGATGTTGATGCTGCTAAATTCTCGCAGGGCGACAGCCGCAAGCTCTTTGTCCTCACCGGCGAGGGCGACCTGCGTCAAGCAAGTCTCGGTGACACGACGATCACAGGTCCGCTCGTTAGTAATGTGGCTGAGTTTGCGCTCTACAGCGACACTACCATCACCTACACGACCAAGCTAGACCACACCAGCAAGCAGCGCACTGCTGGCTACCTCACTATTGGCACCACCAAGCCTCGCACCGTCCGTAGCTATGCCGATGATGGTGTAGCACCACTACACTTCCGTATCGAGAAATATTACGACAAAGTATACTATGTGATCGCCTATGGTGAGACGGCTGAGATTCTTAGTAGTACCTCGCATGCCGCGAGTGATTCGCGTACGGCAAGCAGCCTCAAGTCTGTCGCCAGCCTCAGCATGCCAGGTGGCATTAGTCATGTCGATTTCTCGCGTGGTGGACACCGCTTCGCCTGTGTGTATAACGATGCGAGCCTCATGACATACGACCTCGAGCTACTCAAGTCCTCCACCATCAAGCTCCCTCAGCCACTGACGCGCGATATCAACTGGATTGATGGCTACCACTTCACCTTCACACACGGCGGTGTACACCTCTACGACTTTGATGGTGCCAACCAGCAGCGCATCACTACCTCGGCGCTCGATCTCCCTGTTGTCCTCTCACAAAACCAGCGCTACCTCTATAGCTTCGTCAAGACGAAGGATGGCGTGGCACTTCGCCAGACGAAGATCGTAAATGATAACTAATAATTAATAAGATAATTAACAAATCAAGAACATAGCCCACCAACCACGCTCAAACTGAACTCGGATATATCTCAATCCGAGAGTGCGCTTAAGGGCACTACGATCAGGTTGAGATATAGTTCAGTGAGCTATGTTGATGGGCTCTAGGAGTCCTGGCTATTGTGGTCGTTGTTGGGCCGAATAGTGAAGATCAGCGACGCTGTAGCAACTGTCGCACACCCTATAAAGAGCATAAGACAAAAAGCAGTCACTGGGTCATTCTCATCACGAGAGCTGAAGAAGCGCAGTATGATGAATAAGATACTGCAGCAATAGTATTTGCTGCCTTATACCATCTTAATGCCCTCCTCGGCTTCTCTTCGGCAAGGCCCCAGTATCCAAACACTAAGCAGATGCTTATAATACCACCGGCACCCATAGCGATGAGTGGTTCCATTATTCTCACCTCCTTCCGTAAGGTGAGCCCAAAGCCAGGAGCGACTCTTCGCTCCAAGATAGACTTTGAGCAAAAAGTTAATATATATATCAATATATGAGTGTTCCGTCAAGTGTCGAGGAAAGCTCCAAGAAGCAATAGTCGCAAGATTCACGAGATATTCACCAAGATAACAGAGGTTGCTAGCAGGTCTGTTAGCCAGTAATCGTTGTTATTTCTACATACTTTTCTTATTGCTATAGCGCTATGTAGCTTGGCAATACACTCTCATATTCGCATATCTCTTTGCGATAGCACACTTTCCTTCGTCTTTATACTGCTATACGAACTACCAGAGTAACCAGTGAGAAGTATCGCACCTCAAGCGTAGATACCACACTGGTTTATAAAGCCAGCTTACCGCCCTGAAAACAGGTTGCCGACTCGTTGGACGAAGGTTGGTGAGTTGCCTGGCATGGCACTCTTACTATTGCTACTGCTATTGGTAGTGGTTTGAGATGCTTCTTTTTTGGCGGAGGCTGGGTCGGGGCTGACTTGCTCGGCTGTGACGAGTAGGCGGTTGAGGTCGGTACCAAGTGGCACACAGGTGATGAGCGTCATAGTTGGCTTGGTGGCGTTGGTTTGCAGCGCGTGCACATCGGTCGGTTTGACGACTTGTGAGCCAGTGACAGTATAGGTGTAGCGCTTGCCGTTGTAATTGACGTAGATATTGTCACCCTTTTGCATTTGCTCGAGCCGCGCGAAGATAAACTTGTACTTACCATTATCGAGCCAGTCGTTGCTCGAGTGGCCTGAGACAACGAAGTTCCCCACCTCACCAGGCTTCGCATTGGCACCGGGGATGTTGAACCACACGACGCCCTTATCCATAGCAGCATTAAGTGAGGCTTGGCTGGCAGCGTTGGCATCCCACACGATAGGTACGTCTACCGCGATCTTAGGAATGATAAGCTTGGGATCTGGGCCAACGTTGGTCGAGTCGTATGGGCTAATAATATAGCTCTGAGCATCGAGGTCGCCTGGTGAGGTGTAGGCAGCAACGTATGAGAAAAAGACCCGGTTGTATTGCAAGGCCAAGAATAACACCATAACGGAAATACCAGCTACCGCGGGGATGAAGTGTCGGCTATGGCGGACTTTGTTCGCGCCGTTGCGGATTGAGCTCAGTAAGCGCGAGCGCAGGTCGCCCATTGCTTGGCTTTGGGTGAGCTCTTCTGGCTCATCAGTGGTGGCTGCGGTGGCGTTAGGTGCATCGGCGTCGTGAGCTTTGGCTTGCTCAGCGAGGCGCTCCTCAGCCTTCTTGACTTGGCCTAGATAGTAGCGTTCATAATACTGCTGATAGTAGTTTTGCCAGGCGCTGTGATATTGCTGCCAAGCGGCCTTTTGGTTGGCGGTGGGCTGGCGTGGTGCACCAGTGGGGCGCTGGCTATCTGGTTGCTGCGGCTGATGTGTGCTTGCTGCTGGTTGCTCGGTATGGTTATCTTGAGATGAGGGCTGCTGCGCGTGAGCTGTTGATGAAGCGGCTGTGCGAGTTGGTGAGGGTTGGGATTGCGCCGATGTGCCAATGTAGTGCGCCTGTGGGCGGCTGCGCGGCGTGATAGATGAGATATCGCGCTCACGAGCCATATGTGCTGAGTGGGTATTTGACGTTGCAGCCGCTTGACTCTGACGCCACGCTTGCGCACCTGGACGGTAAGCTGTCTGGCTGTGCTGAGTGCCGCCTACCGCGTGGCGCACCACTGGTGCATGGCTGGCTGGTTTGCTCGCGAGGTTTGGAACTGAGAAGGTAGCCGCCTTGGCGCTCGTGCTGGGCGCTGGCTGGCGAGTCGGCGCATTACCAATGATGGGCTGCATAGTTGGGCGGTTTGCGTTGCCGCTACTGTTCGACGTATTGTACAGCGCATCAATTTGCCCACGCACTTCACTCAGCCGTGCATCGCGGCTCTGCGATGATGAGTGCCCTCGTGATGTTGTGCGTGACGGATCTTGTGGCTGCATAACTACTTCCAGTATACAATATTAGCTTTGATATACCAATATATCGCTTGCGTTTCAAAGCCCGCCTTGGATAAGAAGTTACCTGCCCGTGCCCACGCTCTCGAGACTGATATATTCGAAGAGTAAGAGTTATTAGATCAAAAAATAAGCCGACACCGCGGCTTATTTTTCGGAAAACAGCTGAATAAACACTGGTACCGCGGGCCGGACTTGAACCGGCACGTCCGAGTGGACATCAGATTTTGAGTCTGACGTGTCTACCAATTCCACCACCGCGGCGTGTGTAAGGTCAATTGCAGCCCTATCCTGCAACTTCTGTCAGTATAGCAGATTGCGCTGTACTTGGCTAGCCTCTCGCGCATGGCCCCTACAGAGATATACCTGAGTCAGTCACTCTCTTCATTCAATACGACTGCTCGCCCATCCTAAACGACTAGACAACTAGCTATAAACAGGCTCGAGAAAATACGGTCAAAAAGCCAAGAAAATTACATTTCCACGCAACAGGAGAAAGTACAGAACGTACGCTGTATGTTTGCAAGTACGACACCATCGAACATCGCTTGCTTACAACTGCTATATAACAGTGGCAGCATTGTGTATTTATGATAGAACAGAAGTGAAAAAATATTGGTTTAAGCATAAGCACAATATATGAAAAAGTATTGTTGACAAAAAATAAAGGACATGATAATCTCAACACATAACGTCTAATAATGACGAGGAGGAAAACAAATGAACAAACTAGCAAAATCGTTTGTTGCACTCGGTGTTGTCGCCGGCGCAGCAATCGGTAGCCTGTGGGTAGCGCAGCCAGCATCGGCAGCACTCTCGGCAGGTTGTAGCAACTTTAACGTTGTCGAGTGCGGCACAAAGGATGTGCAGACGCTGCGCAGCACCTATGTAAAGCGCACGGAGATCCGCCAGCTCTACACCCAGTTCGGTATTACCGAGCAAATGGTCAACGGTGCCAACATGCAAGAAGGTACGGTTGACGCCAACGGCAACATCACTGTTGGTGGCCGGGTTGTTGCTACTGGTGCTCGCACCCTGCAGGCCAAGGCTGGCACCAACCAAAAGAAGGCTGAAGGTCAGCGCACTGCAGGTGGTCACACCTACTACCAATACCCAACGGGCGACAGCTTCATCTTGGGTAAGACAACCTTCAACATCTACGCATGGTTCGACAACAACGGTAAGTTTATTGCTGGTGTTATCAAGGACTGTGGTAACCCTACCTGGGGTACCCCAACCCCCCCACCAGCTAAGCCAAGCCTGACTTGCGACGCATTGCAAGCTACCCAGGTTTCGCGCAACGAATACCAATTCACCGCCAAGGCAACTGCTAAGGAAGGTGCAAAGGTCGCTACGTACAAGTACGACTTTGGTGACGGCAAGACTGCCACCGGCGGCGCAACCGTTCGCCACACTTACGCCAAAGAAGGCACATACACCGTTAAGATGACCGTAGTTGGCAACGAAGGTGGTAGCACCAACGTTGAAAAGACCAGCCAGGACTGCCAGGTTGTTATCAAGGTAACACCTCAGCCAAGCATCCAGGTATGTGAGCTGAGTAGCAGCACCATCATCACTATCAAGGAAAGCGAATTTGATGCTACTAAGCACTCAAAGAACGTTAAAGACTGCGACAAGATGAAGGTCTGTGAGCTGAAGACTGGTGCTATTGTCACCATCAAGGAAAAAGAATTCGACGAGAAGAAGCACTCAAAGAATGTCGCTGACTGTGACAAGGTCAAGGTTTGCCGCATCTCTGACAAGAAGATCGTCGAAGTTCGCCGCAACGAAGTAAGCAATGACTACACCACCGACATGTCGAAGTGTGAGCAAACTCCTCCAGTAGCTGAGTTGCCACACACCGGCTTGGGCGGTACCCTCCTGCCGCTGGCTGGTATTGGTAGCCTCACTGCTGCAGGTGCCGCTTACTACGTAAGCCGCCACCGCAAATAAATAACCGTTTGCGGATAACCTAAAAATCACCCGTTTTGCATGGACGGGTGATTTTTTATTTATTTGGTTTTTTGAAAGTAAATCATTGATCCAATATAAGCTGCGCGTCCTTTTTTCTTTTTGATTGGTCTCATCTGTGGAATTGTGGAGTGAGAGTTACTCTGATGAGACGTATTAAGCTTTTCTACCCTTTCTCTCGCGCCCGGCTCTTTAAGGGGGCTAGCCGCGCATTGTGAGTGCAATCTGTCTGTTCTGGTGGTGCTCTATGTTAGTCAGTGGCAGTATATATTTTGCTGGAATAATAGAGAAAGTCGGTATAAATATGTATTTTACATCGTGACTTCTAGATGGTAGCACGAGTAGTAGTTTGATCAGTTCCACTTCTCCTCAACAGAGGCTTAATATAGGCCGTAGTTAGCTTCTGTAGACATAGTTCAGTTAAAGATGACGGTATCCAAGGTCTCCTCAAGATACTCCACCTACACCTCCCCTACTCTATCCAATTATGCTCCTAGCCAGGAGATACCTCCTGCGCGGTATGGACCTTTATGCAGGATGAGGCGGTGGCTTCTGCGTGCTAAATAAGGCAAGTGATGGGGGTGTGTAGCGACACGCGAACCTACTTTTGCCAAGAGAGCAGCATGAGGATGCACTGAACACGCTAATTACTCACGTATCATGGTTGACGTAGTACACAAACTAGGGCGAACAAATATACTACTCACCTGCTTTTTGTCTTATAGCGCAAGAGAAAGTAGACGATCTGCTATGACCGATAAGCTAAATATTATTGCAAAACATGGTATGAGTACTTGATTTCCAGTAGAATAGTGCTATTTATGTTCTATAAATAAGATATATAATGCTGGTATTCGTGCAAGTATAGCACACCATGTAATAAGAGAGTTTGGTATAGTATTTGGCGGTGCTTTATGCTTGTGCTACTTTTTTGTCCAGCAGAATATCAGAGGTAGTGGGCTCATGTGACGCAAACATTTGTTCATGATTTGTGCTTCGTATGATCTGAACACAAAAAACGAACAATATAACAATAACGCTGTATATCACGTGCAAATCTCTTTTCTCGCCCTTCCCTTTCGGCTTTGATTTGGGTAGGATAAAATCTCACTACTTGAGATGGTCCCATCGGTGTATTTATTGTGCTTGAAGATGCCTGTCGTTTGTCATTCAAGCAAAAAGCAGATCATAGAAATGTTGCTCGAGTTTTAGGCCGTGAGTGGTTCTTATACTTCCCCTCACTAGCCAAAGAGATGAAGAAGAGAATTACAGATAGCTATAACAAAAGTTCCGGAGCCAATACCTAATACCTATTCCTTCCCATCTAGCAAGCTAGCTGTTGCTGCCTGGAGGGGTGTCGCTGGATTCCACATGGTGTAGGCGGCGATGCGCGTTGGCACAGTGCCCTGCCAGAGGGCCATTGGCTGCGACCATGGTGTTGATGTGACAATGCCGTGCTGAGCGATGAGGATGGTATCGGCGTGGAAGGTGGCGAGGGTAAGTGGATAGGTGATGGTGAACTTGTGCAGCACCTCAACCAGCTGGAGGAGCGGCATCCGGAAGGTGAGGATCTTGGGGTAGTATAGAGTGCGAAGGAACTTTTGGACTTGCGAGAATGATGCAATGATAAGGATGTTTGACTGGCTGGCAAGTTGTGGGGCGCTTGGCATAAGCAAGTCGACCGCGTCGCGGCTGATAATGAGTGGTGTGGTGGTGTGGCTCACGAGCTTTTCATAGACAATGGCAGTCTGACTGTTGCGGCCTGCATCGCCAATGAGGAGGAGTGCATCGGCCCAGCCAGTGAGGGCTTGCAGCTCTGGCCAGGCTTCGCTACCCAGGCTGCCGCTGCTGTTGCTTGCGGCAAAAATCGTATCCGTCACGCTGGCGGGAATAGTGCCACGCAGGGCATCTGGCAGCACGACGCGTGCTTGCCCTACTCCTGTAGTGAGCGCAGTGGTATAACTGTGCTCGATAGCGCGAAAGCTCAGCCGGTTGCCGCCAATAATACCCAGCTTGCCTGCTTGCGCCCGCTGTTGCGGTTTGTTCCAGGCGATATCTGGGTAGAGCGGTTTGGCTGGCGTTTGCTGCTGCCAGTAGGGGATGTTCATGCGCAGTCGCCTCGCTTTGATGGATGAAGACAATACAGGGATAAAATATTCAGCATAGAGCTATTATACCGCGAAGGAGGCGGTGCTTGCTATGCATTGCTGCTTGAAGTGATGTCTTACTTGCTACTAGTGCCATATTATACGGTGTCGAAGTACTGGCGCAGCCTGGGGCGTGTGAAAAACGTGAAAAAGAAAAAGCCCAACCTAGGAGCTTTACATACTCTGGTGAGAGTAGTGCTGACGACTAGGTTGGGTAAGAAGGAGATAGGAGGTTGGGGTGCAGAGGGTGCGCAAACGTGTGCTTGCGCACCCTCTGCTGACCAGCTAGGATCCACTTCCACCGAGGAGGAAGCTCATGACTGTCACCTCCCCTCCTTTTCAGACTCGCCTCTCGTCGGATTGCGAGAAGCTAATATATATATATCAATATATGAGGGGTGCGTCAAGGTTTGTGCGCCTATCGCGTCCTTAGTTATAACCTTAGCCTACGCTACCGCTTCATCTAGTGTAATGCTAACCGGGCAGTGGTCGCTGCCCATTTGGCTGGCGTGGATGTGGGCGCTGGTGATGCGTGGGGCGATTGCCGCCGAGGCTAGCCAGTAGTCGATCCGCCAGCCTACGTTGCGAGCCCGGGCGTTGGCCCAGTGTGTCCACCAGGTGTAGGCATCGGTTTGGCCGGGGTGAGCGGCGCGGAAGGTATCTACAAAGCCAGCGTCTAGGTAATGCTGGAAGCCAGCACGCTCTTCGTCTGTAAAGCCATGTTTGCCTCGGTTGGCGCGTGGGTTGGCAAGGTCGATTGGCTCGTGGGCGACGTTCATATCCCCGCAGTAGAGCACGGGCTTAGCTGGGCCGTACTGGCCAGCCTCTAGCCCCTGTAGGTATGCTAGCATACAGGGGTCCCAGGCCTTGGCGCGCAGGGCAAGCCGGCTTAAGTCGCCCTTGCTATTGGGCGTGTAGCACGTCACCAGCCAAAAGCTGGCAAACTCCGCTGTAATGACGCGGCCTTCATCGTTTGGGCTGCCGTAACTATCTGCCGCGAGCTGGAACTGCTCTACCAGCTCGGCCGGCAGGCCATCGCGCCACTGTAGCGGCGCAGTTTTGCTAAAGACTGCTGTGCCGCTATAGCCCTTCTTGGCCGCGCTATAAAAGTGCTCGTGGTAGCCCGGCAGGTCAAGCTCTACCTGCTGGCGCTGCGCTTTCGTCTCTTGCAGACACAGGATGTCGGGGTTGTGCGCTGCCATAAAGCGGGCAAATTCGCCCTTGTTTATCACCGCACGAATACCGTTGACGTTCCAGGAGTATAAGCTAGTCATAGGGGTAGTATAGCATGATACTGTTCCACGCATCGATAGTTAAGTGTTTGACAAAGCAACCACATACGTATAATGTAAATATTTTATATATGGCAGAACGGCTTGCTTACTTATGGAAAATTATTGTGTTGTGTGTTAATCTACAATGGTATGAAAGTTCTTATTGTAACAGAAGTATATCGCCCAGGTGTTGGTGGTGTCCAGGCGGCTGTTGACACACTTATATCTGGACTTATAGCGCACGGAGATGAAGTAACGGTTATAACAGGGTCGCCAAAAGGATTTCTCTATGGTAGTTACCGGGAGATTGACCAAATAAATGGTGCTACTGTAGTTCGATTACCTGCTATAAAATCATTTGTTAATAGAGAAAACAATCGAATGACAATATTACCTGCTTATGCGGTAAAACGTTATTTTCATCAATACCGCCCAGATATTGTTCATATACTTATTCCATCAACTTGGCTTCATACGGCTGTATTACGTCAAGCTCACAAACATCATATCCCGGTCATTGCAACTGGTCATGCCATTGCATTAAATCTTGTGATGAATATGAGATGGAAGCGCTTTGCTCGGTGGTTGGGCCAAAAAGCTGAACAATATACAGTAAAGCATCTAAACCAAACAGACTTAGTAACAGCACCAACGCGAGCAGCCCTCGACCATGTGGTGGGTATTACAGTACCTACTTTAGCAATATCAAATGGCATCGACGTAAGCCTTTATCCTCCAGAACGACACTATAAAGAAGCAACTCTGAAACGATTCAACTTGGATGACCGAAAGCTAACGATTGTCTATGTAGGAAGACTTGATGGCGAAAAACGAGTTGATCTATTAATAGATGCAATGAAACAACTTAATCGACATGACGTACAACTCGTTATTGTAGGAAAAGGAATTAACATGGAGTCATTGAGGCGACAAGCTTCTGATCTAGGTAGTACTTGTATTTTTACTGGGTATGTGACTGATGACGAAAAGCGTGCTTTGTTGTGGCAGGCTGATGTATTTGTCATGGCAAGCCCTGCAGAGTTGCAATGTATAGCTGCGCTTGAAGCTTTATTATGTGAAACACCAGTAGTGGTTGCAGACCAAGTAGCTCTACCTGAGTTATTGGACGATGGAAAGAATGGTCTTAGCTTTCATTATCCCGATACAAACGATCTTGCAGACAAACTAGAGACTCTCCTGCAAGATCAAAACTTGCGTCGTAAAATAGGTCAACATGCCCGACAATGGATTATAGAGCATCATTCTCATGATTATACTATTAGTCAATATCGTACGGCATACCAGAGATTAATTCGTGATAGAGAATAGTGAGTTATCTCTAATATATAGGCAGCTTTGCAGAGGGCTTCATGAAATATTACATACAACTAAAATTAGCGAAGCATTTTGACTTGTGCATGATATATTTTCTGTACTGGCTCGATTTGTATAGATCGGAAAAATATCTGCTTGAAAGATTTTTTCTATAGAGAACCATGTATTGAGTTCGACGCGTTACGTGATTTTTCATTTCTCAACCTACTTTCAGCAACGATAATGGTTTCTGGTTTATGAAAGTTGTAAATATCTAGCGCCTCTATAGAACTATAATGATTGCATTAAAACCTGCTATCATAAAGACAGTACACCAAATATATTTTTATGTTCATAATATGAAGTGGGGGTGTGAAGATAGAGAATTATTATTTGCTAGTCACTTTTTTTGCGGTATAATAAACTGTAGCTATGAAAATCGGAATCTTTATTGATGACTATTTGCCATCAGTCCATGGTGTGGCGACGTCCACGGTTAATTTGAGGCAGGCACTTGAGGTGCTGGGCCATGAGGTCTATATTGTTGCGCCAAAGTGCGAAGGCTATGACGATCATGACGACCACGTCATTCGCCTGCCATCATCGAAGAATTACGTCTTTGATAAGCGCGAGACGGCCGTCATCTACCCTGGCCTAGCCAAGAAGCTGGACGACTACCAATTCGACATCGTCCACAGCCAAATGCAATTCTATATGGGTGTGCTGGCCCACAGTGTAGCCAAGCGGCAGCGGATTCCCCATGTCACGACGATCCACACGCTCTATAGCGAGCTGATCGATGACTATCCGTTTATGGTAACGGCTGGGGTGATTGCGCTCTCGGTTGCCTTCCCTGTTGTTTTTCGGACGAAGCCGATCTTGCCAACTACCTCGCGCGAACAGCTCCATGGTATGGGTAAGAGTGCAATCCGCGAGATGCTCTCGCGTCAGGGGTGGCGGCTCACAGCAGCCTTTGCCAACCAGTGCGATGCTTGCATCTCGCCATCGCAACACCTGGCCAAGATACTAGTGGAGGATGGCGGTCTAACGACGCCGTGCCATGTCTTCCCGAATGGTATTAACACCCAGCGTTATCACGATGCTTCGGCGGCAGATTCGCCTATCACGAAAGGCCCGAACGATAAATTTATTATCTCAGTAGCGCGCTTGAGTCCTGAGAAGCGCCAGCAGGCACTTGTCGAAGCTCTGCCGCATATTCAAGATGAGAACGTGAAGCTCGTGCTAGTCGGCGGTGGCCCATACGAGGCAGAGCTGCGCACCTGTGCCGAGCGGCTTGGCGTGGCAGAGCAGGTAATCTTTACGGGTATGCAGTCGAGTGATGCAGTAGCAGCCTTACTTAAGCAGGCGGATATCTTTTCGCTTGCATCGTATCACTTCGATAACCAACCGATGACCTTCCTCGAGGCTGCATCAAGCGGCCTACCGATTGTCTACTGTGATGAGCGCATGACCGAGGGCTTGACTAAGATAAATGCAATTTTGACCGATGGGATTAAGGGTGAAGACTTTGCTAAGGTCTTCAACGATCTCTTTACTCACTCCGATAAGCTTGAGCAATTGTCTCGTGGCTCGCTGAGGGTAGCGCGCCAGTTTGATTCTGTGACGATGGCAAAGAAAGTTGTAGCGCTGTATGGGTCGCTCATTGCCAGTAATTTAGAAGAGTGAGTATAGTAAAAGCCTTTGAGGCTTAGGCTTTTAGGTTTGTTTCCTCCAGCGTCTTTTATTGCCGATGTGATACTTGTTGAGAGTGTAATTATCAGTAGTGTAGTATTGTCGCAACTTTTTGAGTGAAATAGTTGTTCTTAAAACACGACATTTAACCAATAGCTTTGAACTGTAATGTATTGTTGCTCCATTAGTCATGCAGGCAAATGTAACATCAAGATCCTCACTGATATTATTGTCACCAAGACTGATTTGATCGCGAACTTTTTGCCAGAGTTCTCTTTTTAGTGCCGAGTTATGTCCGTACATAACTGGCTTAAGCTTTAAGCTATGTTGATGCCAAAAACGAAATAGACGAAAATACCAACAAAACCAAAATTTATTATGGGGTGATAATTCGCGAATAGCAACCGCACCACAAAGTGCATCGGTTGATGAAGGTACTGATAGTTCTCGACGAATCACTGAAAGCCAATGATTGCTGACGACTGTGTCAGCGTCTATCCGCGCAATAATAGGGTTTTTTGCAATATCGAAACCGGCTGCTCTAGCATAGGTAATGCCTTGTCTGAGCTCATTAATAATATGAATTTGAGGATGATTCAGCGCCTGAATGATTGAGACAGTATTATCGGTAGAATTGTTGTCGACGATGATAATCTCATCATTCTCTAGGAGCTGTGGCAATAGTGCATTCAAACACTCTTTTATAATTTTATTTTCATTGTATACAGGAATAATAACACTGATAGGATCCGTGCTATTTATCATGCTCTTGCTTTTCATAATACTGTCTATTTTAGCATAAAAAATAATATCACTATATTCTAAGCACATTATGTACAGTGCATGGTATAATGATAATAGATGAAAGTCCTAATTGCGTCCGACTTATATCCACCTGTCATCAATGGGGTGGCAACGTTTTCTCGTAACCTAGCCCATGGGTTAAGTGCTGCTGGGCATGAAGTTATTGTTATTGCACCAAGCCAAACTGGTAAGCAGTATAGCGAGCAAAGTGGTGGTGTTACAGTGCATCGTGTGCGCAGTGTGGTATTTCCCTTTTATCAAAATATACGCATATGTATAGCGCCACAGCTTGAAGTGCGCAATATTATTAAAGAATTTCGTCCGGACATTATTCATAGCCAAATGGTCTTAGGTATTGGGCAAGCAACGACAATGATTGGTCGACGTTATGGTATACCAATTGTATCAACAAGCCACGCAATGCCCGAGAATCTCATGGATAACCTCAAAAACTTATCAGCGTTTTCGCGCCCAATAAACTATATGCTAGCAGACATTGGGAGGCGCTACCATAGCAAGTCTGATATTGTAACTTCTCCAACGCAATCTGGAATAGACAGTTTATCACGTTTTACGTCAAAGGTAACTGTACCAATAGAAGTCATCTCAAATGGTATAGATCTAAAAGCTTACAGACCCGACAGTGTGAGCAAATCACTATATCATACATATGGTTTGCCGACGAATAAGCCAATTATTACATATATAGGAAGGCTTGATGCCGAGAAACACGTATGGGTACTGCTGTATGCGCTTCGTGAAGTGTTGAAAGAGCGTGAAGTTCATATGTTAATCGTTGGGAGCGGTGTTGACTTAGAACATGAAAAGCAGATTGCACAGAATATTGGTGTAGTTGATCATGTTACATTTACTGGCAGAGTGTCTGATGAAGACAAGAAGGCTTTGCATCGGGTGGGGGCTCTATTTGTCGTTGCGTCCCCTGTAGAGTTGCAATGTATTGCAGCTCTCGAAGCAATGGCGAGTGGTAAGCCACTTGTTGCGGTGGATGCTGGTGCACTTGGTGAGCTGTGTCACCATGGTAAAAATGGCGAGCTATTTGCATTGGATGACTATCAAGGTGCTGCGAGAGCTATAGTGCGTGTTCTAAGCGATAAAGACCTTCTGGAGGCGTACGGTAAGGAGAGTAGACAGATTGCTCAGATGCATGATCTTGATCAAGTCATCAAGAGATTCACTCAGTTATATGAAACGACTATCGCCAGAAAAAAGAAAGAGATAGCTGGGCGCTCTACTAAATAGAGCCAACCGTCTACACTAGTAAAATAGCGTAGATAAAGGTTTAATTTAGAGCCAGGAAGTTTTTTATAGCCATCGCCGCTTGGGGAGCCTTTTCATAGTGGATAAGATGACCAACATTAGAAATAACCAAGAACTTTTCTGGTGATATAGCCTGAGATAGTTTCTTCATATGTGTAAGTGGTGTGACACTGTCCTGGTTGCCTGCAACAAGAAGTACGCGTTTTTGGCGCAGTGCATTGGCATAGTCAATAGCACCGCGTTTGTTAAAATCTTGAAAAAGTATTTTATAGAATTTGATATTAGAGATAAAATCAAGATTGCGCAAGTGATGTTGATATATTACATGACGCTGGTCTCTGTCAACTGTTTTGAGAAGGCCAAAGGTGAGTATTCGCGAAATAAGTTTACTTCGTACAAAGGAATCGCCTATTTTGCCAGTTTTTGCACCAATTGTGTATTGAGCGTCACCAAGCCGCCGTCCGACTTGGCGTTTGTCTGTTACGCCGTGGATGGCAGTTGGTACGGGGCTTATAAGAATAACCTGCGATGCATAGAGTGTTGGTTGTTGGTGAATCATACTGCTCGCTACTAGCCCACCCATAGAATGTCCCAACAAGATAGGAGGCTTAGTAAGGTTGAGTGAGGCGACGAGCTGGTTTGTCAGCGCAGCAATGCCATCAATCGACCAGTTAGATTGGTTTGGCAGGTCGCTAACGCCAAAGCCCGGTAAATCTGGTATAATAAGATGAATATCAGGCAGGAGTGGTTCGAGATATTGGAACCCTTCATGGCTGCCTGTGAATCCATGGATGAGAACCATTGTCTGCTTTGCGCTCTCGTGATAGCTCCAATAACTAACAGACAAAGAGCCGCGCAGTGTTGCCGTGTGTTGCATGTATCTCTATATCCTATTACGTATTCGTTGCTGCTCTCGCTCCACATCGCGGCGTTTGATGGTTTCGCGCTTGTCGTAGCGTTTCTTACCCTTACCGAGGGCAATGACGAGCTTAATATAACGGCCACTAGTGAGGAGCTTCGTGGGGACGATGGTATAGCCGTCCTTCTTGCGAGCAGCAAGTTGCTCGATCTGCCGCCGCTTTGCCAGGAGCTTACGTGCACTAGTGCTGACTGTCCGGGCATTTGGTTGGCCCTGCTCGTTGTGACGCAGTGAGAAGCTGGCGTTATTGAGCCACAGCTCGTTATTGCGAATTGTTACATATGCCCCCTTGAGTTGCACGTGGCCCTCGCGCGCGGCGCGGACCTCTAGACCGGTCAGGTTCATGCCAACCACTATGTCGTCGCTCAGTTCATAATCAAACCGCGCGCGGCGGTTGACAATAGCTGGTACTGGTGGCTTGGTAAAATGGGACTTGCTCATATGTCTCTTCTATTGTAGCAGATGCGATGGATATTGTAGCCTCTGAAGTTCTTGCTGTATCTGCTTGTGTATATGAGAGGTTTGCTGGCTACTCTGTTGTGGAGATATTAGCGTCGGCTTTGCTATCTGCTGTAAGACTTGTCTCGATGAGCTGAATCATGTCACTCAGTGTCCCGTTCCTCCCTTTGATAAGCAAGCATTCTTGAGCAAGTTCGCTTGCCATAAGTTTATCAACATCAGCAATCGGATCAATGAATTTGGATAGTGTCGCTTGTTCTTCTTGTGTAAAATGAATATTGGCCTCGTCGAGCATTTCGTTCGTTGCCATAAATTGCAGCTCATCTGGCGAATGTCGCACTATCTCGCGTGGGGGGATATTGCGCGGAAAGAGTGCTGTTTGCAAACCGTAGGATGTGACAACATTGTCGCAATCTGCGAGCGTAATGCCGTCACTTTTAACAAAAGCGAGTTGCTCGCCCTTCATAATACAAATAATCCTTTCTGTTATTTTCTAGCGTGTCTGCAGACCATTATACCGCTAAATGTATGGAAAGAATGTCGTAAAAATAACAGAATAATAATGCGGAGTGCTCAACTCACCCCCTTGCCCGCAAAGGATATAACTCGCCATGCTATAATATCCCCTATGATTGCCGATATTGCCATTACTGAGAAATCGTTTGGGGCGAAGACGCTGATGACAGACGTGAAGTTTAGTGTGAATGATGGCGAAAAAGTGGGTCTAGTGGGGCGCAACGGTGTTGGCAAGTCGACGCTGTTTGGTATGCTAACAGGGGTAGATGATGACTATAGTGGCTCGATTATTTTCAAACGTGGCAGTGTGGTGGTGGCAACGGCCCAAGAGCACCACGACAGCGGCGATATCACGGTGCTCGAATATATCTTGCGTGGCCTGCCAGAATATGCGCGCCTACGCCATATCATCACAACTTACCCCGAGACGATGGGCGATGACATGCATAAAATCGAGGCATACACCGCGGCGCTGGAGCGCTTTGGCCAGAAAGGCTTCTATCAGATTGAGGAGCTAGTGGCGGAGGAGCTAAAGAACTTCCAAATGGCAGGCTATGGTGAGCGACATCTGGCGAGTTTGAGTGGTGGACAGAAGCGCCTAGTGGAGGTGGTGAAGATCATGCACGCCCAGGCCGACCTTGCACTGATCGATGAGCCAACGAACCACATGGATTATGTCGCCAAGAAGCAGTTTATCGACTGGCTTAAGGGCGCGAAGCAAGCAATGCTCGTCATTACCCACGACCGAGATGTGCTGGCAGAGATGGATCGGATCGTTGAGATAAAAGATGGCACAGCCCTCAGCTACCGGGGTAACTACGATGCCTACCTCCGTCAAAACGCCTCGGCAACGGGCAACGCGATGCATGAGTACGAGCAGGTCGAGCGGCGGATTGCTAATGTGAAGGATAAGGTAGTGCAATTTCGCCGGATGAAGGAGCGAGCGCGCGACCCCGGCACCATCAAGCAGTTTAAGCAGCGTGAGCAACAGGCTATGGCCGAGCTTGAGGAGCTTGAGCAGATTGAGAAGCCGACGTTTTGGATTGATCGCGACAACGTGGCACAACTGGAGTATAAGATGGCCGATCGCTACCAGAAGTTTAAGGCGCGAACGATTCGCCTCAGTATGCGCGATGGTGCAATGCGAAGCCAGCGCACGCTAGTAGCGGTGCGAGATTTGGCGCTGGGCTATGGCGAACGGATCTTGTTTGAGGGGGTGAATATCGATCTGCGTGAGGGTGAAGCTGTGGAACTGCGTGGCCGCAATGGCGCGGGCAAGACGACACTTATTCGAGAACTACTTGCCGCGCAAAATCTGGCGCAAGACAGAGGTAGCGATACGCCAATTGTCTATAGCGGCTCGCTGCAGCTCGATAGTCATATCCGGATTGGCGTGTATGAACAGGAGATTGCCCCGACATATCTTGACCTCACACTGGCTCAGGCGATTGAGCAGATGCACCTCGACCGTGGGCTGCCAATTGGTCAGACCAAGCTCCGCCAATTGATGAGCGACTACCTCTTTGCTGAGATGGATCGCGATGTGCCGCTCGCCCGCCTGAGCGGTGGACAGAAAGCGCGTTTCCAGATTATTAGCATGCTCGCTAATGAGCCGCAGCTGCTCATTCTCGATGAACCTACTAACCACCTTGACCTACCTAGTATTGAAGAGCTTGAGGCGGCACTGGAGCGCTATACTGGCGCTATCCTCTACGTCAGCCACGACAACTACTTTCGGCAAAAGTTGGGTGGTGAGGTGGTGCAGATCGGGGCGCAGTAAGAGGTGATCTCATCGTAAAATATCAACTGCTTCTACGCCCCTTCTCTCAAGTACATATCCTTCAGCATTATGAGAGCTCGCATACTTGGTAGACTTACCTCTCGTAGTGGTGAACGTGAGCATTACAACAAGTCTCCACTTCTCTGCTCTGCACCTTTCTATCTACTACTTCACGTCGGTGGAGTGTACGTTGATTAATTTTAGAATTATGTAAGCTTCAGACATGAGAACCTATCATACGTATACTATACTGTGCATAATTTTGTACCAGCATATTGCTTACGGTTGCAATCTACGCTATTGTAGAAGCAATGCTAGTGAACAAAAATAGATCAAGCGCGGGGTTTGCTCTGCCAACAGTGATCGTGGCATCGGTGGTGGCAATGATGCTACTCCTCGTGGCGGCGTCTGCATCGACGGCGATTCGCGAGGGGCTCTACGCCCAGCACTACCGGCGCTTAGCCCGTGAGGCAGCAGAAAGTGGCGTTGTTCTTGCCAGTAAATGCCTTGAGCTTAATAACGACCTTGCCCAGTGGTCTAATAGCGCGAAGTTGCGACCCAACACCGATTGCAAAGGCGCAGTAGTAGCCGGGCGAACCCAGTATATTCAACAGGATGGCAATGTGCGCACAACCTTTGAAGTGGGTGAGCCAGAGCGCCGCGAAGGGAGTATTCAGCGTATCACGGCAGTGGGCCGGACGGAGCTTATTCGGACGACGGATGGCGCAGTGTGGAAGAGCTACGAGTATCGCCTGGCGGGTCAAGCGGGCCTCAGTACATTGCTCGATAGTGTCTCGTTTGGTTATGCAACCGGTGGTGGCTTTGCGATGAGTGGTGCATTCTTTACTGTTATCGATGAGTTTGGTCGGCCACGCTCGGCAGGGTTCAATGGTTTTGGTCAGCTCGGTGTTGGCTCAACCACTGACACTCTCACGCTTAAGCAGTTTAATATTCCTGCTAATAAGCGTGCTGTGCGCACCTACACTAACTTTCTCTCTCACGGTCGTAACATGTTTGCTTTGACGGAAAATGGTGAGGTGTGGGGCGCGGGGCTCAATAACCATGGGCAGATTGGCAACCCGGGTCAGTCTGTTGCGTGGGTGACGAACCCGGTTCAGTTTGCTTTGCCGAGCACCGATAACGTCGCGACCTTTGTGGCTCCGCTAGGGATTGTTACCTTTGTCGTGACATCCCAGGGGAACGTCTATGCCGCTGGTCTTAATGAAAAAGGCGTAGCGGGCATCAACTCGACCGCAGCAACGATCAAGACGCCCACCAGAGTACCTTTCCCTGAGAAGATTCGGGCCGATGCTCATTCCTGGGCGCTGGATAGCCAAACAGCCTATGCGATTGGCGAGAGCGGCGCGGTCTATGGCTGGGGTAATAATGAGTTTGGCCAGCTTGCTCAAGGTGACATCAATGAGCGGCGAGCACCTGTCCGCCTAGGTGATTTTGGCAAGCCTGGTAAGACCAAGGCGGTGCAGCTCGCCTTTGATGGCGACACCGTCTACATTCGCGACAGCGCGGGAGCGGTCTACTCGGCTGGCAAGACAAACTACGGCCAGGCGGGGGTGCCGACTTTTCGGTTGCGTGCTGGGGTATCTAATCGCTGTCTAGCAGCAGTAGGAGCAAGCCTGCGGACAGAAAATTGCTCGAGTACTGCTGCGAACCAAAAGTGGCACCTTGATCGCACGAATAACGCCCTACAAGTCGAGTCGAACCCAGGCGCAAGTCAAAATCGCTGTGTCGAAGCGACTGGGCATAATGGCGAGGAAACGCGCATGAGGTGGTGTGCCTGGTGGTCTGGCGGCAAACGTTTCGACTTTCGCTATCCGACAAATTCGTGGAGTTATGTCTACCTCAGCAATAGTACCGATATTGGCGGGCGAGGCTTGTGTATAATTGAGGCAAATAGCGCAACTGGTGACACTAAGATGGATTCCTGCGAATATTATACTCATAAGGTCTATGCGCCATACAATCCGACGCTGGAGCAGGTTGCTTCTAGTGGTGTCGTCGATATCACAACAGACCAGTACTTTGCGACGATGGTCTATGCTAATGGCGAAGTGAAAACCTTTGGCCTTAACAACGGTGCACTTGGTAATGGTGTTTATGTTGATACATCAAATTTCGATACATACAAACGTCAAGCTTACAACCCTACCCCAGTCAAATTTATTCTCCCGCCCGGTGTCAAGGCGGTGTCGTCATGGACTACCTCCAATGGGGTCGATTCCAAGAATGGCAACACCTTCGTTGTTACCAGCGATGGTCGTGTCTTTGGTGCGGGCAGTAATGTAACTGGTCAGCTGGGTATTGGACATATCGGTGGTGGCACTAATGGCATCTACCCTACCCCGCAGCAGATGTTGGTGCTCGGCGCGCAGGGTAACTTGGCATCGTATGTGCGTTCGGGCTACGGTACGACAGTGGTCTATGCTAACAACCGCAAAGTATTCACCGTGGGTAATAACTCCAACGGCCAGCTGGGCGACGATACGACTACCACCAACCCAACGCCCCGTGCTAACAAAAATACCAATCCGCAGCGCCATGTGAAGTTCTATTAGACAGGGTAAATAGTGGATTATGGACGCGTCAGGAATAGTCCGAAATTTAAGGCTCAATGTGCTCAGAATCACCCACTATTCAATAGAATATGACATGAGTGTAATGGTCGCCTATCAGCCCTGGCACTAGAATCCCATGTTTTGCAAGATAGTGATTAGGATAAGAGGTCTGATATTTAGTCAACATCTACGTTAGCTGTTAGTGTTCAATGAGTACTAACTATAGTCAAGAATTAATACAGCACACCTGTTACAAATAAATCAATACACAATAATTATGGTCACTAAAAAGTCTCTCGTTGAGTCAAACAAAAAAGCATGAACAATATATGTATACTACTTATATTACTTATGCCCCTCCATTTCCCTCGTATGCGAGCAGCCAATAGTAAAACTCACTGCCCTTCTCGAGCAGTGAGTTGAATGTGATGCATAGCCAAGCTATGCTTCTGGCAGCAATCCCTTTGCTGTAAGGAGCTCATCAATTCGAGCTCGGTCAAAGCCATAGACGATCTCGCCAGCAATGTCTGTGACTGGAATACCCTGGGCTTTGCCGCCGGTTTTGGCAGCAAGCTCGTCCGCAGCGCCAGGCGTTTTCTCGATGTCTTTGACGGTGTAGTGTACGCCCAGCTTGTCGAGATATTGTTTCTCTGTTTTGCAATAGGCGCACCACTCTGCGCTATATAGTGTAACTGATGGTGTTGTACTCATACGTATTCCCCTTTCGCTCTTGCTAGTATAGCATGGACGGTGATGAAGTTGGCAAGCGTACTGGGTGTACGGCGCACAGCTTCTTTCCTAGCGTTAGCTCTATGAGTGTGGGGAGGCTAATCCTCTGTGGTGTGTTGGCTTGTCAGATACCAGCCACCATCGTGCGGTGATTGATACACGCGTAACTGCACATCCAGCTGGTATTTGCGGAGCTCGGTGATAGCGCGCAAGGCGGCTGCACGGCTCGGGTAGCGCTTTTTGGCCGCTTCATTATGTTGCGGGCGGTAAGGCTGGTGTTTGGGCGTTTTATTGCGGCGTGGCATAGCTCTAGTATACGCGGCTTTGCAATGCGACGCCAGTTGTCTTGCATGCATCCTCTCAAGGAATGGTTATAAAAGTCAATGGAATATAGAGAAGAGCAGTAACTCCACGCCAAATCATCATGATCTATGCGCGCGCTCTATTGGCTCAAGGGGTGAAGAAAGAGGCTAGGATACCAAGAGAAGCCAGTGCTTTGAGATTCATACCCAACTGCCGCTTCCCTCTTTACGTCTGCCGAGCCTCCTGGTACAATAAGGCCATATGAGTATGGAGTCTCGTGAGAATGCCCGCTCGCACGGTAGCCAAGTGGTTAGTGTGTTGTGGTGTGCTGCACTAGGGACGACCTGGCGAATGGCGGTGCCAACTGTTGGGTTGTTTTTGCTCGGAGTCTGGGCAGACCGGCAGTTTGCAACCAAACCGTGGCTGATGTTTGCTTGCCTCATGGTTGGTGTTGTCCTTGCAGCTGGGCTCATTACGCACCAAATTAAGGGAGGTCATCGCACATGATGTTTTTTGCGGCAGTGCCACACATCTCAGTCAAGGCAGACGAGGTGTTTTCGATCGCTGGCTGGCCAATTACTAATGCCAATCTCGTTGGTCTGCTGGGCCTCATCGTCTTGGCTTGGCTCATGTTTCGCACACGGGCTGCGGTGCTGGGCAAGAAGAAGGCGAATTTTGCAACTCGCTTGACTGTCTGGTGCTTCGAGGGGCTGTACAATACCGTTGGGCAGGTCATCCCCAGCAAGAAATGGACGCGGCGCGTTGCCCCCCTTGTTATTACAATGTTTTTCTTTATCGCCGCGCAATATTGGCTGGGGCTGTTGCCAGTTGTTGGGCCAGTGATGGTTGGCCATACACCACTATTCCGTGGCCAAAATGCCGATCTTAACATGACCTTTGCCCTCGCAGCCGTTACGATTGTTATGGCGCAGGTATACGCAGCCCGCGAGCTCGGCTTTGTGGGCAATCTCAAGCGGTATCTTGTTAATCCACTGCGCGATCCGATCATGTCCTTTGTCGGGATTCTCGAGATCGTAGCGGAGTTCTCGCGCTTACTGAGCCTGTCCTTCCGTCTGTTTGGTAATGTGCTGGCGGGTGAGATTTTGATCGCGATGATCGCTTACCTCACCCAGGTAGCAATGCCAGCGGTATTGCAGCCCTTCTATCTCTTTGAGCTATTCATTGGTGGCATTCAGGCCTATATCTTCTTTATGCTTTCAACCGTGTTTATTTCACTCGGGCTCACGCATCACGGCGGTGATGAGGAAAAAGATACGCACTCAAGCACTTCGACTTCTTCAGACGCGAACCTCGTGACCGAAGGAGCAAAATAACATTGGTAATAACTAAATAAGGAGAAATAATTATGAAAGACATCGCATTTACCTTGGCGTATGCTATCCCAGCAGCGTTTGCTGCGATCGGGTGTGGTTGGATTGGTGCCAACGCCATGAAGGCAGCTGGTCGCAACCCAGAGAAGATTAACGACCTACGCACCATGATGATCCTTGGTATCTCGTTTATCGATGCTTTGGCTATCATTGGTTTTGTGGCCGCGATCGTCGGCAAGGTGATGTAAGGAGTTCGCACTCGTGAATACCCTGCACTATTTTGCATCGACAGAGGCGGGTGGTGGCGATTTATTCTCGTCGCTTGGTCTTGATTGGCAGCTGTTTGTCCTGCAAATGGTGGCATTTGTGGTGCTGCTCTTGGTTTTGAAGAAGTGGGTCTATCCACCGCTGCTCGACATGCTCGATCAGCGCGATGCGAAGATTCGCGATGGCCTCAAAGCAGCTGAGAAAGCGCAAAAGGCAGCTGACGAGACCGAGGAGCGCACTGCTGCAATGCTCAAAAAAGCCCGCCACGAGTCACAGGAAATTGTGACCGCTGCCAAAACTGAGGCAGCTAGCATGGTGAACGACGCCAAAGACGACGCCCACACGCAGGCCGAGCGCATCTTAGCGTCGGCTCGCACCCAGACGCAGACAGAGTTGGCCGAGGCCAAGCGGGCGCTGCGCCGTGAGATGGTCGACATGGTCGTCGAGGCAACGCGTGCAGTGACCGCTGAGACTGTTGACGCGTCGAAAGACCGCCAGCTGATCGAGAAGCATCTGACCAAGCTTGATAAGGAGCAGCGCTGATGGCGGCCGGTTTTTCGCGCCGCCGCCTCGCTGCGTATGTCGCTGAGCAGATTGCTGCTGGTGCTGAGGTGTCTGCCTTACTGCGGCAAGTTGCCGCCTATCTTATTGACACCCGTGCAACGCGCGATGTCGATGTGGTGGCAGCAACGATTGAGGAAGCGCTAGCTGAGCGCGGTATCGTTGTCGCTGAGGTCACGACGGCGCACGAGCTATCGGCCGCCCTGCAGAAGCAGCTCAAGACAGAGGTCACGGCACTTGCTGAGCAGAGTGGCACTGCGCCAGTTCGGTCAGTGCAGCTCCGCCAGGTTGTCGATCCGTCGGTGATCGGTGGCGTGAAGATTGCTCTGCCGGGCCAGCACTACGATGGCACTATCCAACACAAACTAACCGCCCTTGCGGGCACGAAATAAGAGGAATTATACATGGCTGAAACAACGGTTACAGAGTTGTCCGAGAGCTTGCGGCAAGCGATCGCAGGCCTGGAAGCCTCTGAAGGGCTAGAGCAGGTCGGTATCGTGACCCGAGTGGGTGATGGTGTGGCCTGGGTACATGGCTTGCGCCACGCTGGCTATAGCGAGGTGCTCGAGATCGAGACCAAAACAGGTGTCGTTGAGGCATTTGCCCTCAACCTGATGGAAGATGAAATTGGTGCTGTGCTGCTTGGCAGCGACCAAGGTGTGGCTGCTGGTGACCGCGTTAAGCTCAAGGGCGAGGTCCTGAGTGTGCCGGTTGGTGAGGAGCTGCTTGGCCGCGTGGTGAACCCGCTCGGTGAGCCGCTTGATGGTGGCCCAGCCATCACCACCACGCAGCGCGGCCTCGTCGAGCGTGAGGCGATCGGCGTGATGGGCCGCAAGAGTGTGCACGAGCCACTGATGACTGGTATTATGAGCATCGATGCGATGTTCCCGATTGGCCGGGGTCAGCGCGAGCTTATCATTGGTGATCGCCAAACCGGTAAGACGGCAATCGCACTTGACACGATGATCAACCAAGCCCGTCAAAAGACTGGCGTGGTGAATGTCTACGTTGCCGTTGGGCAGAAGCTGAGTAAGATTGCTCGCCTGGTCGAGCGCCTCAAAGAAGAAGGTGTGATGGACCAAACTATCGTGGTAGCAACCAGCCCAAGCGACCCAGCTTCCCTGCTCTATCTCGCGCCATACGCTGGTACCGCCATGGGTGAGTACTTCCGTGACAATAGTGGCCATGCTTTGATGATCTACGACGACCTCACCAAGCACGCTGTCGCCTACCGCCAGATGAGTCTGCTGCTGCGTCGCCCACCAGGGCGCGAGGCCTTCCCGGGTGATGTGTTCTATTTGCACAGCCGCCTACTTGAGCGCAGTGCCAAGCTAAGTGATGAGCTTGGGGCAGGTTCGCTCACTGCTCTGCCGATCATTGAGACCCAGGCGGGCGATATTTCCGCTTACATCCCCACCAACGTGATTTCTATCACCGACGGGCAGATCTTTATGGAGACAGATCTCTTCTACCAAGGTATTCGCCCAGCCATTAGTGCTGGTCTCTCGGTGTCGCGTGTTGGTGGTGCAGCCCAGACTAAGGCGCTCAAGAGTGTTAGCGGTAACCTCAAGCTCGGGTTGAGTCAGTTCCGTGAGTTGGCAAGCTTTGCTCAGTTTGGAAGCGACCTTGATGCTGAGACCAAGGCACAGATTGGCCGTGGTCAGCGCCTAACAGAACTCCTCAAGCAGCCACAGTACCAGCCAATGAGTGTCTGGGAGCAGGTGGTGAGCATTGTGGCGGTGAGCCAAGGCTACTTCGATACCGTGCCAGCTACGAAGATCAAAGCTGCGCAAGATGCTCTGCTGAGCCGTCTCTGGGCCGAGGCTAAGGAACAAATGCGCACCCTCAACAAGGGCGACCAGAAGTTTGGCGCTGATGAGAAACTCACCCACTTGATAGAATCAACCGCGGGCGAAATTGCCAAGGAATTTGCGGAGTAAGCAACGGAGGTCGCTATGCCCAATACGCAACAGCTCAAAGCACGGATTCGCTCGGTTAAGAGTACCAAGCAGATCACCAAGGCAATGCAAATGGTGGCAGCGAGCAAGATGCGTCGTGCCCAAGATGCAAGCCGCACCACTGCGCCATATACTACGGCAGCACGTGGCCTCTTGCGCTACCTCTCGCGCCAGGGTGCGACCGACGATCACCCCCTGTTTGCCCAGCGCACAGTCAAGCGCCGCTTGATCATCGTCATTGCCGCCGATAAAGGACTGGCTGGTGCCTACAATAGCAATGTCCTCAAGCGCTATGTCCAGCTCCTGCGCGATGACGATGCAGCGGGGATCGACAATACTACCATTGCGGTGGGGCGCAAGGCAGCACAGTTTGTTGCTCGTCTTAAGGATACGCAGGTGGTTGGGGTGTATGAGGATGTGCCAGATCGCCCAACTGGGCCAGCTTTCCGAGCAATTCTCGACACCGCGCACGATATGTTTGTGAGTAAGCAGGTCGATGCGGTCGACGTTGTATTTACCCGCTTTTATAGCAGTATGACGCAGCACCCTGATACGATCCACCTCTTGCCCGCTGGCCTTGATGCCGAGCAGCTCGATGCGGTGGATGACGATGAAGCAATCCCAGATGATGAAGCACTCTTTGAGCCAAGCCCGCAAGCAGTACTCGACACTATCGCTGCGCGCATGGTGAGTGCCCGGCTCTACCAAGCCCTGCTCGATGCTCGGGCGAGCGAGCACAGCCAGCGCATGCTTGCCATGAAAAATGCCACCGATAACGCTACCAGCCTTGTCGATGACCTAACACTCGAGATGAACAAACAGCGCCAAGGTGCCATCACGCAAGAGCTGACCGAGATCAGCGCTGGTGTGGAGGCAATGGGATGAAACACTACGCGCGTGTCGTGATAGCTGCGCTTATCATGTATGCGCTTGTATGTGTGGTGTTGCTTCTTGTGGGTGGTATTCTGATGCTGTCTGCTAGCCGTGGTGAGGGGTTACTCTTTGGCCTTGCGCTGATGCTGCCATTTGCTCTCGGTGGGCTGTGGTATTGGCGGTATGGCCAGCGGCGCGGCGCAAGCTTTGTGGGTTTTACAACTGGCCTGCTGGTTATCATTTGTGCCGGGCTTGGCTCGTATGTGGCGGGCTTTCTTGTATCCTTTGCTGTGCATGGTGTGGAGGCGCAAGCTAATGATATTGCTCGCCTGGCCTGGCCAGCTCAGCCTATTATGGCGTGTGCTGAGTTGCCAGTCGTCAGTAGTCTCTTACCGTATGTGCCAATTGTGGTGTTGCTAGCTTACTGTGGCATTGCAGCCCGTGATGCTATGCGCTATAGACAGAGGTCTCATACCAAAAAGTCAGGCAGCCAGGACAATCTGCAAGCAAAGAAAGTGGAGCCAGTGAAAGGAAGAATGTGATGAACGAGAATCAACCAACACCTCCCGTAGATACAAACCAACACCGAGGCATGCTCCCAAGCCGTAGTGCTCAACTAACAGAACCTCGGTGGTATGCTAAGACATCGTCGGTACTGCTGATCGTCGGTGCTATCTTGAGTGTTTTGACGTGGGTTGCTGCGACTTTTCAATCTTCTATTCGTGTTATCGATGGTTCAGATTCGTTTACTATCTCTTTCCCTATAGTTACTCCTCCATTGGTAATAACCATGGTTGCTATTTGGGTTGGTATGCATACGAACTATAGAAATAAGAAAAGAAACACTCTTGTGGCCGGTGTTATCACATTTGTTGCAATGTTGTTTTCAATTGTTGAATCATTGTTTCTTTCTGCAATTAGTGCTTGGGCATATTTCCACGGTGGAGATTACTCCTGGATCAAAGATATAATGCATATCGTCAATGATGGTATCAAGCTGACAGCTCTTGTCGTCTTTGCTCTATTGATCGCATACATCGTGTGTTACATCAATGAGCGAAGACGAGAGAGTCTGTTTCAACAACAAGTAGTAAAAGGAGAAACGAATGAGTAAAAACCAAGGAAAAATCATCCAGATCATGGGTGTGGTGGTGGATGTGGAGTTCGACCGCGAGGTGGAGCTGCCAGCTATTTACGACGCTCTGCACGTCGAGCGTGATGGCCAGACGCTGACACTTGAGGTGGCGCAGCACCTTGACGAGCAAACGGTGCGGACTATCAGCCTGCAATCGACCGACGGCCTGAAGCGTGGCCAGTCAGTAATTGCAACTGGTGCGCCGATCCGCGTGCCTGTAGGTGAAGCAACGCAGGGGCGGATGTTTAATGTGGTGGGTGAACCGATTGACGGCGAGCCAGTAGCCGATGATGCGCAGCGTGCGCCCATCCATGCCGAGCCCCCTGCCCTCACCGAGCAGTCTAACAAGACCGAGATCCTTGAGACCGGTATCAAGGTGATTGACCTCATTGCGCCACTCACCAAAGGTGGTAAGGCTGGGCTCTTTGCTGGTGCTGGCGTGGGTAAGACCGTGCTCATCCAAGAGCTGATCAACAACATCGCCAAATTCCACAGTGGTAACTCTGTCTTTGCTGGTGTGGGTGAGCGTACCCGTGAGGGTAACGACCTCTACCACGAGATGAAGGATGCTGGCGTGTTAGATAAGACGTCACTTGTCTTTGGCCAGATGAACGAACCACCGGGGGCACGTTTGCGGGTGGCACTCGCTGGCCTAGCAATGGCTGAAGCCTTCCGTGATGAAGGTAAGGATGTGCTGCTCTTCGTCGACAATATCTTCCGCTTTACACAGGCTGGTGCTGAGGTGTCTGCCCTGCTCGGCCGTTTGCCAAGTGCGGTGGGCTACCAGCCGAACCTGCAGCAGGAGATGGGTGCGTTGCAAGAGCGTATTACCAGTACCAAGAAGGGCTCGATTACCTCTGTTCAGGCGGTGTATGTGCCAGCCGACGACCTGACTGACCCAGCGCCTGCTACTACCTTTGCTCACCTTGATGCTACCATCGTGATGAACCGCGCCCTGACGGAGATCGGTATCTACCCAGCGGTGGACGTGCTCGACTCTAGCTCGAATTCGCTCGACCCAGAGGTGGTTGGCGAGGAGCACTATCAGGTGGCTCGCGAAGTGCAGCGCGTCTTGCAGCAATACAAGGAGCTGCAGGATATCATTGCTATCCTGGGTATGGAAGAGCTGAGCGACGATCAGAAGCAGATCGTTGCTCGGGCACGCCGCTTGCAGCGCTTCTTGGCGCAGCCATTCCACGTTGCCGAGCAATTTACCGGCAACCCTGGAAGCTACTTCAAGCTCGCTGACACCATCCGCGATGCCAAGGATATCCTGAGTGGCAAGTATGACGATAAGCCAGAGAACTGGTTCTACATGTCGCCAGTGCCACTGAGCGAGAAGCAAGACTAGCACTCTCTGCACATCCTTACACGGCAGCAGCCAACCGAGATATTCTCTCCGTGTTGGCTGCTGTTTTCTTTGCCTATCCTCCTCGCTATTTTCCCCTCCCTCCCCTCCCAACATATAGTACAAATCGATTTGTACTATAGTTACCCTGTTTTTTCTCTGTTGCAGCAGACTCTTTTTCTCTTCTTTTATATATTTATATATAATAGGAGAGAAATCGATATGGAGATATGGATGTATGGAGATATAGGTAAAGATAGAGGATAGAGATAAATAGAGAAATAGAAAGAATAAGTAAATGGAGATAAAAGTAGAGATAAATAGAGAAATAGATATAAAGGTAAGTAAATGGATAAATAGAGATAGAGATGAGTATAGAAATAGATAGATAAATAGTAGAGAAAGAAAGTTATAGGGATAAAGAGATGGATATAAAGATATCGATACATAGAGAATAGATATAGTATCGAGATATATTAGTATGTATAGAAATATGCTTATTGCAGCGTATTATACTGCGTACAGTATGAGAAAGGAGTAAAGCGCTCAGCTTCAAATAGACGCACTTTGACTTACCCGATCAAATATGGCACACTTGAGGGTGGTGGGGCGACCAGCGCTCCCAGACTGCATGGAAAGGAGATACCATGCACAATAGGAACAACGCATGGGACAGCCGTTCCATGCGACACGAGGCCAGAAGGGCGCGCAACATTGCGCCGTTCTGGCTGGTTGCTGTGGCCTCCTGGGCGGGTGTACCGCTTGGCAGTTACCTGTTGCTGTTCCACTTTGGTGGGACGGCATTTGAGCATCACGAGCTGCCCTGGCTCGTGATGTATCTCTTATGGCTCCTCTTTGGAGGGGCTATTGTGGCAGGCCAGCGCCTGCCGAAGGCACCAGGGTTGCTGCTTATTGCTGTAGCCGCCGTCGGAGGGGTCTTCGTATCTCTCCTCGCCTGGGGGCTTTCTATCTAGCTCCTTGGGTCGTCCCTTACCCACCAAGGGCGGGTTGAGCAGCGCCATGTGGCTTGCTGCTCCCCGCCCTTTTCTCTTGCTTGAAGTAAAAATCACTTTGCCTTCTACCTCGCTTTTTCTCTGCCACTCTGCTATAGTAAGGCTATGGATTTAGAACTTGTGACACTGACTGGTAGCAAGCTGCACGAGACTGTGTATGAGGTGATGCTGCCGACGCCGGATGGGCAGATTGCGGTCTTCCCGGGGCACGAACCACTGGTAACCCTGGCAGTGCCAGGTGTTGTGGCGGTGCGTCGCGCTAAGGACGACAGTGACGACCAGCTGGAATACTTTGCCATCTCTGGTGGGGTGGTCGAAATTAGCCAGACAAAGGTACGTATCTTGGTCGACGAAGCCGAGCACGGCGACGATATCATTGAGGCTGAGAGTAAAGCCGCCCTTGAGCGCGCCCTCAAGCAGCGCGACAACGCTAGCACCCAGGTAGAGCTCGAAAAAGCGCACCAGCTGGTCGACCGTCATGCCGTGCGTCTGAAGGTGGCTGGCCTGCGCCGACGCCACAACAAGCACCGCGTATAAAATATTAGGATAACAGAGATAACCGCAGAGAGACAGCAGTATAATGACGGAATTTTATCCTCCCCATCCATCATTACCAGAGGGGACATATGGTTATCGAGATAATAAGAAGACTACAAGTAATTGCTATGAGCAGCCTGTCGTATCCTACCAGCTAGGCGATGAGTATGGCCTTGGCAATCTTGATACACCACAGTGCCCCCATGCGGTAGAATTTATCCAGGAACTTGGTGAACACTACGTGCCAGCAGCGCAGAATATCATTGGCGCGTGTATGGATGGCCGGCCCGGCAGCACAGCAGAAGCAGTGCCAAATGGTGCAGGTGGTGGTTTACTCTACCTAGTGACAGATCGACTGGTACGTGGTAATAGTGATGGTATTGATGAAACGAATGCGCGTGTCCTGGGGCGAATTGGCCAGATACCCGCGACAGTGCACGTCCATCGGGATGACCATGCTCATGGCGAAGACGCTGGCTGTGCAGCGGCCGACAAGGTGGGTGCGATCTTTACTATCATTGCTCAGCATGGTGAGCAATTGCGCAGCCTCGCCACCGAGCTTGGTCTTGGTAGTGACAGTAGCGACGAAGCACACCAGCAGATTATTCACCATGCAGCAGATGAGTCGAAGCTTGTTATGGCTAGTGGCAACAAACTCGTGACAATGGTCGACGCGCAGTTAGCAAAGAATACTGATAACACTAATGAGCCTACTGGTGCTCATACCGATATATTGTATGGCAACCACCATGAGGTAGCAGTGGTGATGAATCGACGCACAGGGACAACACTCGACCGCCAGTCCTTAGCACAGGAGTTCGACCAGCGGTACCAGGCCTTCAATATCGATACATGGGCCTTTGCACCCTCAGCCGAAGCACTCTACCCGGGCGATCCAACTGCCCAGCAGCACGCTACCACTGCTATGCTCTACTACAACCTCGCTGCTATTATGGCGCTGTGTGGCCCACGCATGACGGTGACCGTGCTTACATAATTCTTACTTCGCAGAATAAGGATACCTCACGCATCACTACCCTGCCCATACCGATGGAGAACCATCGCTTTAGATGGTTCTCCATCTCATAACAACACAATATGAGGATCAAGCATAGCAAGAACGCCAGCTACTCAGACGCAGACATTGCTTCGTGCCACTGACGGATAATCCGCCGCGCTTCATCCGTGCTGGTGGTATGCATCAGCTGGTCGCGCAGCTCCTTCGCGCCGTCAAAGTCGCGAATGTAGATCTTGTAGAAGCGTTTGAGCGTCTCGTATGGCCGGCCCAGTGTTGGTTGCCAGTGGTCGAAGACATCGAGGTGGTAGTGAAGGAGTGCGAAGTTGCGCTGCGCCATAGAGCTACTGCCCTGCGCTACACTATCGGCACGCGGCGCAAAGCAAAATGGATCGGCAAACACCCCACGGCCAATCATCAGGCCATTAACGCCCGGGTGGGCGGCTACCAGTGCCATGCCATGCGCCCGATCACGAATATCGCCATTGATAGTGAGCAGCGTCTGCGGCGCAATCGCATCGCGCAGCGCCACGATATCATCAATCAGCTCATAGTGCGCCGCTACCTTGCTCATCTCCTTCTTGGTACGCAGGTGAATAGTCAAGTTGACGATATCTTGCTGGAGCAGTGTCGTGAGCCACGCTCGCCACTCATCCACAACACTGTAGCCAAGGCGGGTCTTAACGCTGACTGGCAAGCCAGCCGTCTTGGCCGCGGCAATAGCGGCTACTGCAACGTCTGGATTGCGAATTAGCGCCGCTCCCCCACTCTTGATAGCACTCTTTGCAGGGCAGCCCATATTAATATCGATCCCTGCAAAGCCCAGGCGCGCGCAGTGCTGGGCAAATTGCTCCATATCGCCTGGCTCGCCGCCCCAAATCTGCGCTACCAGGGGGTACTCGTCGTCCGTCTTAATGAGCCGGCCAGCAATTGCTCTGTCACCAGCGTGTACCCAGCCCGTCGCATTAGCAAACTCAGTAAAAAACACATCGGGCGCACCAGCCCGCTCCACCACGTGGCGAAATACCACATCCGTCACCGCCTCCATCGGTGCCAAAACAAAAAACGGCTGCGGCAAATCATTCCAAAACGACGTCATATCAAGCTATTATAACACAATTGATCAGGGGAGAGGCCCCGCACCCACGCTTTATGCGTAGATGGGTACCACGGTGGGTGCGGGGCGATGTGAGCAAAATACGGCCTTATAGACCACCCCCTTTCTGGGGTCGACTCCTCCAAGGCATTTCCTTGGAGGGTATACTTACTCACGGCTGGGATGGCAGGAGTCGAACCTGCGACGAGAGCCCTCACATGCCTGTCGCCATTGACAAGCAAACCTCTCGTACCCCTATACCAAACGGGGCATCCCAGGTTGGTCACCATTGACCAACCATTCCTTACAAAAACTCAAGCCGGAGCAGATCCGGCGAGTTCCTTGTAAGGATAGAGATAATTGTAATCTACTTGGGCGAGGCTGTCAAGTGGTAGCTCACTAAAGCTGGCTGGCGTATCGCAGTCTTGCGTTGGTGTGCTCCATTCCCCTTGTGATGGTATACTCAATCAGCTTTGCACACGTGCAAGTATATATTCTCAAGAAAAGGAAGAAGCTCCTACCTCAACGCATGATGCGGATGCAGGAGCTCGGGAGAGACTACAAGCGGTTCTGCTCGTCCTGGCCGGTAGCCAGGGCGCGAGTGAATCTCGCGAGTCTCACGTGTTTTAAAGAAGCCTCCGTGGCAGGTGCACGGTGCGCGGCAGTGAGACGCACAGCATGAGATTTCTCGATCGTTGCCTCCAAGTGGCAACGATACCGCCTACCCCCCTTGATGTCCGATAAAGGGTAACCTGCGGCGGTTGCTATGGCAATGCTCTACGCGAAAAACGGAGCATTCGCCAGTAGCGGAGATAGCAGGAATCGAACCTGCACCTCTATGTGAGCTAACACATAAAGGCAAAAGGGGGACCACCCCATCTCCAGTGACGGATAGGTGCACGACCTTATTCTGTCGTGGCTTTTTACCTACTCTCTCAGCCTCGCACGTGAGGCTGACCGTCATCCTGTGTGCTACCGACCGTTTGGTCGGCCGCAGGCACAGACATAACCTGTACCATTACACGTGGCACAGGCGGATTTGAAGGAAAAAGAAGGCCCTTTTTCCTTTTTACTGCCCCTGCAGGAGGGGCAGATCTTTGTGCCGGTATAACCGTTACCGGCACAGACCTTACAGGACATGAGGTATTCACCTCCTCTCTGCCGAAGTTTCGGCAAAGACATCGGTGAACCCTTTTTTCAAGGACGCTCTCGTGCTGAGCGTCTCGAGATAGCTACATCGGGTAGCTACCAGGGTTCACTCAGTTTCGAGCTGTTACTATATATACCAATATACGGCGAGCCTGTCAATCAATATGCGCATGTCTTGCAGAGATTCTTGTTTTGTTCTTACGTTCTGCTTCATTCTATGTATTATTCGCAACAAATGACAGACGACGTAGATTTATTGCAATCAAACAGTTTCATGCTTCCGCTGCAGGAATCAGGTAAAGATAAGCAGATTATCCCCCTAGAAAAACTCACCCACCAGCGCGAGAGCTAAGGATGTCTCGTATACTGCACTGAAGATATCCCGGCTAAAGTAGCAGAAAAATCTGCCCATATATTTCGCTCATTAGCCACTCCATTGTCTCCTGTAGTGCGTTGCAGCAAGGGCGTATAGCGAATACATTGCCTATTGTGTCGCAAGTGCTCGTGCGAGCGGCTATTCTCGCTCTTCTATACGCCGCAGCAGATCTTCCTCAAAGGCGAGAATGCCTTTGTAGGTGGCTGGGTAGTGGCTGGTGTCGGGTAGCTGGAGGTGAGTAATGCAGTGCCACACGGCGGCGATGAGCTGAGCAAATTCATCCAGCTCGGCCTGAGAAAAGCTGGTGCTGAGCTGGTGGATAGCGCCCGTGTCCTTGTCTGGCTCGACGAACTGCAGCGTGGCCCCGGCAAAGTCGTAGCGCACATAGTCGCGCGAGTGGCGCACGAGGAGCTCGTAGAACATCAGCTGCTGGCGGTATTTGTGCAGCTTAATCTTCTCGGCATCGGTGCGACCCTGCCAGCTGCGAGCAGGCTTACCCGTCTTGTAGTCTGTAACGGCGATGGTATTGGCAGTGTGGTCAATATCGACAAGGTCAAGCGTGCCAGTAAGGCGAGCATCACCAAGCACGACTCCTTGGCCGGCAAAGCTTAGCTCGGTCTTTTGCTCGGGACGGAAGGTATGCGCCTCGGCCTGCAAGAAGGCGCTCAGTGAATCAAGCCCTTTGCGGCTAAAGTACGCGAAGTCCTCTGGCCCCAGTGGCTGGCGATTAAGCTCTTGCTCAAAGTCGCCGAGGATATCTTCGGCCGGTCGCACCTTGCCAGTGGCAGCAAGATGGGTGTGAGCACGCTGCAATACGTGGTGGATGGCATTGCCATAGATGGCATGTGGGCTCGGTGCCTGCGGAAAGCGCAGCAAGTAGTTGGTTAAGAAGGTCGTGGGCCCACCCCGCGACACATCTAAGAAGGCAGTAAGATGGGTACTAGAGAGCTTATACTGCTCGAGCATAGGCTGGAGGAGCTGCTGCAAATCGGGCTCGGGCGTGCCAACTGGCGCAAGGCGGCGCTGCCAATCGGTGGTGAGCTGGGTGGTGAGGCTTGGCACATCATTGGGCATGTCGACAGTGGTTGCAGTGAGGTCGACACCGTCGAGGAAGCTGGCCGGTAGTGTTGCTTTGCCAGTATCATCTTGGGTGCTGTAGCTGATAGTCAGGTGATTGCGCGCCCGCGTCATGGCGACGAAAAAGAGACGGAGGCGCTCGTCGTACGTGTTACCAGCTGGAGCAATAGCAAGATTATCTGGATACGTGATAAGCGACACTGGCGAGCGCACACGCCGTCCCCAGGTGCTATCAACAGCGCCCATGATGTAGACATGACCAAACTCTAGCCCCTTGGCCTTGTGCGCCGTCATGAGGTTAATACGGCCGGTATGCGCCTCGGTGCGCTGGCGGATGGTGGTGATCGGCGTCTTGAACTGCCGGTGCATACCGAGGAGATCGAGCATATCGGCAAGCCGGAGCGTCTCATCATCACCGCGATACTCCTGGGCGCGGCTGCGCAGAGTCCGCAAGGCCTCAAGACAGGCGAGATATGCATCGGGCTGCTCGGCAAGCCTCTCGCGCGAGAAATAATAATCGTACAGTGGTGAGCGGTAACGTACGGTGGGCATAGCAGCGGCCGCCTCGGTAGAGAGGCTAATTGGCTGGTCGAGTTGGGCTATCTGCTGCGTCATGTACTCGGTAATCGCACTGGCTATGGCGGCCTGAGTCTTTTGGCTATCGGCTGGCTGCGGGACACCAAGCAAATCATCAAGTACCATCTCAAGCGGTTGATACTGCGCCTGCCACGCCATATGGATCAGCCACATCGTTAAGGGTTGGAAGGTGGGGCTCGCCATCATCGCCTCGCCCCACGTTTGGCGGTTGCGCCACGCCCGGAGGCTGAGCTGCCAAATATCCTGGCTGGCAAAACCAAAGGCCGGGTGCGCCACCAGCTTTGAGAGCAAGCTATCAGCCATAGGAAACTCCCCTGCTGCTATGGCTTCGACCACCCGCGCGAGCAACTCGAGCACCTGGATGACAGGATTATCAAGAATATTGTCGCGCCGCTCGTAATTGATGGCAATCCCTGCCGTCTGCAGGTGTGGCACCAGCGCCACCAGCTCGCGGTGACGCCGAGCCAGGACGGCAATCTCCTCGGGCGGCGTGCCACTGTCGATCTGCTGGCGAATCTGCTGTGCCAGCCATTGGCGCTCGGCTAGGCTGGTGGGCAGCTCGGCGAGGTTGACGGCAGTCTGGGTTGGCTGGTGATGGGCGGTGAGCGTCTTATCGAGCTCGGGAAGCACCGCCTCTAACCGGTCACCCCCCTGAGTGATAACAGCCCGGGCTGGTGTGAGAATGGCGCGACTCGAGCGGTAGTTATCCGTCAAGGCAATCAGCCGCACATCGCGGTAATGGCTCCGGAAGCGGTGAATGTTACTGACATCTGCTCCCTGGAAGCTGTAGATTGCTTGGTCATCATCACCGACTGCCATAATGTTGGGGCGACCCTCGTGGACCGGACTACTCGTCAGCGAAAAGAGGATGCGCAGCTGCGCGAGGTTGGTATCTTGGAATTCATCCACCATGATGTATTGGTACTGCTCCTCAAGGTTAGCGCGCAGCTCAGGCTGGGCATCGAGCGCCTGAGCGAGCTGGAGAATCATATCATCGTAGTCATACAGACCAGCCGCACTCAGCTCGGTAAGATATGCATCATAAACCTCAGCAAGGGCGCGCAGCTTACCGAGGCGCTTGCGATCTTTTAAGACATAATTCCCAGTAGCGTCCTTCTCGCACCAGTGGTTGCGCCAGGCGGTCAGTGGCGTGGTCTTGCCACTATCGAGCGTCTCATCGATTGCTCGAGCCAGGCTGAGCGAGAAGCTATCAGCCAGTGGTGGAATGGTGGGCGGCAACGGCGGCAGTGGCAGCTGAGCTGCCTCGCCCGCCAGCGGGGCGAGCTTGCCGGCCATTGGTTTGCTTATTCGCCCGGCGGCAAAGACCTCGCTGAGGCGTGGTTCGACAGCTGCCACGAGCGCCTCATCTGCATCGATAACCTGCCGAAGCTCTGCGCTACTCAGGCCAGCCTGCTTGAGCTGGCTAATACTGCGGCTAATGTCCTGCAGATAGGTAAACTCACCATTTTGCTTACTACTTAGAGGGCTCTGATGATCGAGCTGGCCAAGGATGCTGCGCAAAATCTCGTAGCTGCCAAGCTCATCGGTAGGTTTACGTGATGCACCGTGATAAAAATACTCCCGGTGGTGGTTTATCACCTCACTGCCAAAGCTGTGGAAGGTATGGATAGCGACGCGGTAAGCATCTGCCCCAATGATACTGCGCAGACGCTGCCGCATCGCAGCCGCCCCACTGTCGGTAAAGGTAAGACAGAGAATATTCTCGGGCAGTACATCTGTTTGGCGCAGGATGTTGGCGGCGCGCATGCTGAGTAGCTCTGTCTTGCCGGTACCGGGGCCAGCCACAACGAGCAGTGGCCCATCAATCGTATCGACAGCGGCGCGCTGCTGGTTATTGAGGTGCGTGTATCGAGTCGAAAATTCGTGTTCAGACATGTCTCCATTATCGCACACTCACCGCCTCGACTCTAGCGGCCAGGCCGAGATTCCGGTATAATATCCATCATGGACTTTGGTAACCACATGGATGTCGCATATGTGCAAAAGGCTCTCGCCGCGCGCTTTGGCGTGCAGCTAGTGATCGACCGCGTGGTGGCGCGCAATATTGCCGCAGGGCTTGCCGCCAAGGCGTCGGTGTTTTTTGCGACAGACGGCCAGCTCTATTGCTTGGTTTATGGGCCATCGCGCCTTCTGCTTGGCGATATCAAGAAGATCGCTGTGCGAATTGGCCTGCGCGCTGAGACATTCTTCCCGCCACGGGGTCAGCCAGAGTATTTTGACGAATTTGGCCGGCAAAAATTTCGCGAAATATTTCCCGGATTTGGGCGCATCACCGATCGCGACATTATGTACTATCGCACTCTTGCACCGTACAACCCAGCTCTCATTCTCGTTGATGAGGTGAAGGACGGCCACATCTACCAAGCAGACAGCGACGCGCGCAGTGGCTGGCGGGTTGCCGCGAAGTGTCAGTATCATCGAGGAGGAATGAACTAACCTATGAAGGATTATCTGGTCATCATCCGGCGCAACTTTGCCTCGCCCATCGTGCTGGCGATTTTGCTCCTTGCTATGGCGCTGGTCTATGTGCGGGAGTATCGCGATGCCTGGTTTATATCATTCGTCATTATGGTCAATTCGCTGATTGGTGCCGTGCAGGAGGTTCGGGCTAAGCGCGCTCTGCGCAAGCTCGAGCTCATGAGCGCCCCACGCGCCCGCGTTGTCCAGGCCGATGGTACCGTAATCGAGGTGCTTTACGATGCACTGCAGGTTGGCGATACTCTCGCACTACACACTGGCGATGAGCTACCCGCCGACGGTGTCGTGCTTGACGCAAAAGGCCTCGAAGTGAACGAGAGCATGCTCACGGGTGAATCTGCCGCGGTTGACAAAGCACCCGGTGATACCATCTATGCAGCCACAACAGTAGTAGCGGGTACAGCCCACGCTCGCGTCACGGCAGTTGGTAGCGCCACCAAGGCTGGTGCAATCAGTACCGTACTTAAGCAGTATGCACCGCAGCCCACGCCGCTCCAGCGGGCTATCCAGCGGGCTATTACCGTCTTAACCTATGGCGCAGTCGTGCTAGCGCTGCTTATCTTCGCGCGCTACCATATTGCGGGGCTGCAGGCGGTCAGTATCCTCAAGACGATTATTACCGCAGCGATCACAGTTGTGCCAGAAGGGCTGCTCCTGGCGAGCTCGCTCCTGCTTGCCTTTGGCTCGCTGCGCCTGGCTCAGGCTAAGGTTTTACCTCAAAAGCTCTCGGCGATTGAGGCAATGGCGCTACTTGGTGTGCTCTGCGTGGATAAGACGGGTACCTTGACAAGTGATGATGTTATCTTCGAGCAGGCTGCGTCGTTCGACACATCGGCTAATGACGAGGTGGTCGCTCAGTACGCTGCCCTGGTTGCGCACGAAACCAGTGGTGGCAACGCGACTGGCCAGGCAATTCTTGCTTCGCACCAGGCACCCGCCGCCCACGTTCAAGAGGTGATGGCGTTCTCATCGAGCCGGAAAATGGCAGGGGTGCGGGCCGAGATTGATGGCTCAGTGCAGACGCTGATGCTAGGCGCACCAGAGTTTGTGGCGCGGCTCGCCCCGCTCTCACCAGCCCAGCAAGCGCAAATCGACGCCTGGGCAAATGATGGCCTGCGTGTCCTCCTGCTCGCCCGCTTTGCCGACAGTAGCGTGCCACTCAAGCAGCTCACCGCTGGCTCGGGCCAGCCGCTGGGGGCGATTGTCCTGCGCAACAGTCTGCGCCATGGCGTGGTCGATACCGTACGATTTTTGCAGGGCCAAGGAGTGACAATTCGCGTTATTAGTGGAGATAACCCGCGGACGGTCAGCTATATCGCCAAGGCAGCGGGGATCCATCGGCCTGAGGCAGCTATCACCGGGGCGGAGCTTGCCCAGCTCGATGATGCAGCCTTTGCCCAGGCGGCCGATACGCACACAATCTTTGCTCGCGTCTTACCCGAGCAAAAGGAGCGGCTCATTGCACACTTCTCAGAGCAAGGGCGGTTTACTGGCATGGTGGGCGATGGCGTCAATGATGCCTTGGCGCTCAAGCGAGCCGACCTTGGCGTCGCGATGTATGCTGGTGCACCAGCCAGCCGGCGTGTTGCCGATATCATCTTGCTCAACAACTCCTTCACCTCGCTACCCCTGGGGATGGAGCTAGGTAATCGCATCATGCAGGCCATTGAGCTCATTGGCGTGCTCTTCTTCCATAAGATTATCTATGGTGTCGTACTGCTCGCCATTACCCTCACCCTCGGCATTATGTACCCATATGCGCCGCGCCATCTTACCTTCATGAATATTTTCCTCGTGACAATGCCGACCATTATGTGGACGCTCTTCCCGCCCTCACCGCGACACCGGATTGACCCCCGGCGCTTCTGGCACGATACCCTGCTGGCAGTGGCACCAATTGCAGTGCTCACGGGAGTAACGGTCGCTAGTGTGTATTGGCTTGGTCGCACACTCTATCCAGATCGCCTTGGCGAAGTAGCAACAATGACAGTGCTGGTAGCGACCTTCTACGGCGTATATCTGGTATTTTTGGCTGGCCGCATGCTTGGCATCCAGCTCGATAAGCGGGCTCACCTTGCCCGCACACTCTACATGCTCGCAGTATTACTCGTGACAGTGGTGAGCTTTGGCATCATTCCACTTCGCCAATTCTTTGACTTCACCCCGCCAAATCTGCTCCTCCTCTGGCCCAGCATTGCCATTATTATTCCAGTAACCATCCTGCAATGGTGGTGGGCGTGGCGTGTGAGCCAGCGCTTTGTGGCGGCGTCTTGTGCTGAGTAGTTAGTGCGATGCGCTTGCATTAACGGGCTTCTTATAGTATTTTTAGAATTATTACAGTGAACTAACTCCCAGAAAGGGATGTATGTTATGTCAGACAATGCAGATAGATCAGTCTACGATAAGGTCATACGCGCTATGCTGGATGAGCCTGTGACGCTTGTGCTAACGAATGAAGAAGTTAGTAAGCTGATGTTGTTCATCAGTGAGCTGACACTTGGCCCCTATTCGCCCACTGAGGAAGAGTGGAAACAGATGGAAAATGTGCATGGTCTTTCCTCTGCTGATTATTACTTAAATATTTCCAAGAAGCTGGGAAGGTATCTGGACAATACTACTTCTCCTAGCGATAAATAAAGAATACCCTAAAGAATAGTATAGAAGCATCATCCCAGCCATAAGGGGCGCACAGATAGACTACACCTGTATAATGAGTGTATCTATTCTTATATATCCTTGCTGGAGATACGGAATGGGTTGGGGTAAAACGACGCCTTAAATCAACCAGTTTCTAGCAATGATACTTGATTTTAAATACAACTCGAGATATGTTTGATATAGCATTAATACCACAAAGGAGTTTATATGTCATCCACTGACCCAACATCGAGTTCAGGCAAAAAATACGACTACGACAAGCCAGTCACCATCACCTTTACCGCGAAAGAATGGTTTGATCTCACTGGGGCAATCGATGAGCTTACGATGGGCGACTATGCACCTGACATAAAAGGATGGGAATGGCTGCAAGAGGTAATGGGCGTCGCTGATCGACAGACAATCAACAACTTGAGCGATAGGATCACTTACGCATGCCACAAAGAGCTCAATAGCTGATTAGGACACAATGCAAAGACGGTGATTCTCCTTGAATGCCAATTCTTCTGACGGTCAAGCAAATCCTTCTCCAGACAATGCGAAGGAAGAGATGCCAGATCGCTACATTCCAGACAATCTCGATGAAATTATGCAGAGAGTCTACGAGCATGGCGTCGTTCAGAGAAGACATCACATCCAACAGGGCATGAGCGAGCAAGAATATCTTCAAGCAACAAGAGACACTATTACCTCACCTTCTATCATAGTCGAAGCTAATCAGCACGGCGGCCCCACGCGGATATACGGTCGTAAGTTCGGGAATACTGAACAGGTTGTCGTAGTCCCCAATATAGAGGGTGAGGCGGGAGCCGATCGAGATTAGAATGCTACACCCCTACGATGCACCATCATACCCGTACGCAAACGCCCCTGTCGAAGGCGACAAGCAGAATATATCACCGTGTGACTCTGGGCGGTAGCAAGCAACACACTGACTTCCCTCTCCTGTTGCTGCGCGAAGAATGTTGCGCGAGTCGGGTGATGAATTTTGCTCGATACTAAGCAGCGGCGATGTTTTGCCATACTCACTATACGGCTGCCACGACGAGCAGCCACCAGAGCAATCGGCAAAAGGCTGAGCTTGGAGCAGCTTCTGGCGTGTCTTCGTGTCTGTGACGTAGCCAAGTACTGTGCCGCTTGGGCTTTCGCGGCTGAGCTGAGGCGACCCTTTGCTATATTTGACATCGAGCGATTGCGTATATTCGCGAGAAAAGCGCTGCTTAAGGGTCTCAGTTGCATTAACCCGTGCGAACGGTGCATCCAAAAGCAGATAAGGAAGGCCGTATGTAATAGTGCCGTACGCCATAAGGAGAACCCCAACGATAATAATCTTTCTTCGAGTAGAGTGTCGCATAAAATTTATTATAACCTATTAACATACAGGTGTCTAATCCAACACTGTCATTTCTATTCTTGGCCCGCGATGTAAGGTAATAATTGCGTAATAAGATAATTCAAAGGTGTGCTCACTATCGACAGAAAAACACCAAATGCTCCTACAGGGCGAACATGACAAGCAGCAAGGCGAGTCAGAGGTTCGCGCGGGTGCTAGCCCGCAGTTTCCTCCTCTCTAGGCTCAGGGTTTTCGAAGAAGACGAAAACGTCAAACATCTTCAGATCTTCAGCGTGTGGCGTGCCATATGTATTATCGATGCCCATATAGACATCAGTGACACGTGGATCAACACGCTGGAGTGCACGGCGTAGCTCGTATGTGCAAACAATGCTATTCTTAAAGTCCCTCAGATCCTCGAAGACACTAAGACAAAGAACATTGCCGTACAGCCGATTGTTGTCGACACTCATCATCTTCTCGATGAATTTAGACACAATAAGCGGAACCTCATGATTTGCAAATTGTGCAATCTTCATCGCTCGACGTTGCTGCAATACCAGCTCGTAGTTATGCTCAGCGAGCTGGTGCTCGCGGACAGCTTCGGCTGGAATGAGATCAGCCATTATAACCCTCCTGCTTGTCATGGAAGCTTCTGAGCAGGATAACTCAAAAGCTAATATATATATATCAATATATGGCGAGTGTGTCAATAAGATAAACGTTCTCTCATTTCCTCATGACCCTTGGCGATTGAGACCTATAACAATGTAAGCAAAAGAGCAGCCGATACAGTATAGAGGAGAGTGTATGTGATATGGAGTGGCATATTCCATGCAAGGTATGTTTTTACGGTCTTCTCATCATCTAATCGCTGCCCACCATTAATAAAAAATTCCGCCTTGGCAAAGCCAGTTACCACATGAGTGGTAAGCATAAGAAATGGAACAGCCGCTGCGACCACGAGTGGAGCTGGCCCTCTCGTATGGTTGGTAGCGAGAGAAACTATCGACACTATTGCGTGGCCAACCAATACAGCTGTGTGGTAGATCTGCACTCGAGTATTATTATGAAACAGTGCCCAATTTTGAGATGCGCCAGGTATCTTGTGTTTTAAAATATAATCAAAATAGCGTCCTAAAGTAATAGTATACATAAGCATCATCCCAGCCATAAGAGCTGTATAGATAACTTGCACTTGTATAATGAGTGTGCCCATCTTTGTATTTCCTTTCTCAATGTCTGAATCGTGAAGAATCGCTTTTTACAAGTGCGATATAAAGCCACTACGTAAGCCGATCAAGCACCACCAAATGCTCACTATGCGGCGTGCGAGGGAAAAAGTTGTAGCCCCGGTGGTAGGCAATGCCGTAGTACGCGGCAAGAAGCGCTACGTCGCGCGCCTGAGTGACGGGGTTGCAACTAAGGTAGAGGATGCGCTGCGGCTGGGTGGCGAGGAGTTTGGTAATGACATCGGCGTGAAGGCCAGCGCGTGGTGGGTCCAGAATGATGAGCGCATCGCCAGTAATGTGTTCCAGCGCTTGCTCGCTGGGTGCGAGAATAGCCTTGGCTTGGCTCGTGCGGCCCAGCTGGCGGATGTTGCGCTGCATCTCACGCACCGCATTGGCGTTGATCTCCACCAGTGTGACGTTATCACTGCCGATCGTGAGGCCAATCGTCCCTACCCCGGCATAGAGGTCGAGCGTGGGCCGGGACGTGCTATCCTGCACCGGGACGAACCGCTGCATATCGCGCAGTGCTTGCTCATAGACCGGCAGATTAACTTGGAAGAACCCTTCGGTGGCGTAGCGAAACGGCACGCCAAGAATGGTATCCTGTAATACAGGATCGCCAAAGTATGCCAGGCGCTCGGTGATGCGACTGGCTGGCGAGCGGGGGTCGGAGTAGATAATCTCGCCGCCCTGGGCTGACAAAGTGGCGGCTTCGTCTGGGCTGATAACATCGCCTAGGCGGTCTTTGGTGTAGAGCTGCCACACGCAGTGGCCGGCTTGGTCACAGCGGATGAGGAGGGTCTTGAGCTGGCGCGCTGTCACTTGCTTGGTGCGCAGCAGGTCGCGCACCTGCCGGGCGAGCTGGTTGATATCCGGCCGAGCTAAGCTCGTCCCGTCAACGACAATTTTGCCCTTGCTCCCCCGCCGAAAGAACGCGAGGTCGAGCGTCTCGGTGCCATCCTCTGCCCTGTCGCTATACCAACTCAGCTCAACTTTATTGCGGTAGCCATAGGGTATACCATCGCAAAAAACGTCGATCGGCTCTGGCAGGACGATATTGTGCAGCTCAAAGGCTTCCTCGATCAGCGCTGCCTTATAATGCTGTTCGCTGGCCAGTGGCATAATTTGCCATGGGCTGGTGCTGAGGTAGCTCTCGGGGTCGCGCGGAGTAATGCGTTCGGGCGAAGCAGCGAGCACCTCAGTCACCACTCCTTCGACGAAGTGCGATTTTTTCTTGGTGATGCGAATAGTGACGGTCTCGCCAGGTAACCCACCCCAGACGAAGGCCTTGCGGCCATCATCAAGTGTGCCGAGAGCTTGCCCACCACCGACGATCTTTTCGAGCTGGATTGTTGCGAATGTTGGTTTTCTCATTATAGTCTAGTATACCATGTGTCGCGAGGTGATGGCGGCGTCGATGGGTGTTGTGTGGAGCTTCTCTATTTGCCTTGCTGCCACTGCCAGGTGGTGACCATTGGGTGGTCGGTGTGGTGCTCGCGTGCGTGGGCGAGGCACTGCTCAATCGCTGCGTGGCAGTGCTCCGTGAGGCGCTGGGTGTCGTCTGGGGAGATAACGCCTGTTGCACTAAGGCAGGTTGCGGCGGCAATGGCAAGATCATAGCGGCTAGCCTGCTGGGTAATGAGGCTTGTCATGAGCGTGTCGCCATGTGGTGCCAGGCCGAAGCTGCGGATATCAAACTGCCGACCATCAACCCCATAAGCAAAGAGCGTTGCCGCGAGAGAGCGTTCTTCGCCCGGGTAGGCGATAATCACCGGCTTGGTCGTTGTGAGGGTACGGGCGAGCGTTCGCCGCGAGACAGGTTGAGCGAGCGTGCCAAAGCCACGTGGTGTGAGGCTCGAGATATTGACGCAGCGTACCCGGGCAGCCGGGCAAGCATGAGCGATGAGCTCAATAGCGGCCAATACTTCTGTAGTAGCAACATCGCCACACGCGGCTAGTACAATATCTGGACTGGTGTGGCTGGCGAAGTTCCACGTAGCAAGCCCCGCCTGCATCTGAGCTCGAGCCGCCTTGGTGGTGAGCCAGGTGGGCTGCGTGGTATCGCTGGCATGCAATATATTGATCACCTGCGTGCTCGACAGCATCATATCGAGCGTCACCACCGCGCAGTTGCTATCGGCTGGGAAGTAGACCGTTGTGGGGGCGTCTCGCTGATCAAGCACATTGGTTATCTGCTCGGCACTCTGGTGCGAGAGGATGGTGTTGAGGCTCGGTAGCGGCGCGCTGCTTGGCTGGCTCGATAGAGCTGCGGTATACGAGCGACTTGCCGCGCTCATGTCCTCATGCAGGGACGCTCCAACGAAGACGCTTTGCCTCCCCTGCTCCAGATAGCCAAGCTGCATACCGCGTAGCGCGCCTGCTGCTGGGTAGCTCATCGTATGGCTATCTGGTGCGTGTGGCGCTGTGCTGGGCTGACTGCCCCACTGCCAGGCTCGTGGGTTTGATGCAAAACGCTGAGCGAGCGTACCGCTCTGTAGCGACGGACTTATAAACAGCCGGAAACTATCTGGTACCGCGTCCTTGGCAAGATCGGTCAGGTACGAACCAACGCGAGAGAGCGTATTGCTGCGCTGCGTGCCAGGTGGCGTTGCGACGACTGCATAAGGCTCAATAGCCGGCCGGCGTAGTCGCGTGGCTGATAGGGCGGGCTGCGTAGCGGTGAGCTGAGCTGCACCTAAGGAGGGGTCATTATCGGCATGAGCTGCAGCCGTGTGCGGCAGAGCCTTCGTCTCGGCAAACGTGAGATTGCCTGCTGCGTCAAACAGATTCTCTGGCTCACACCACGCAAGCACCTGAGCAAGCCATGCCTGCGTGCGTGCCTGGCTCGAGTCAGTGCCATCTGCTTTGCGGTGAGCAAGCGCTGCCTGTGCCCGGGCAATGCTTGATGGCTGAACATCGCCGCTATCATGTTCGGCTGGAGCGAGTGAGTCCTCTTGTGTTTCGTGCTCAGCGAGTAACGTCTCAAGCTGTTCTGGAGTACGCACAAGCAACAGTGGTCGACGGGCTTTGTGTGGGCGCGGTTGGGCTGGCTGGCGCAAAGCAGCAGTGCGCTCAGTTGCCCAGGCGAGCGCAGCAGTGTAGTCTGCGTCTGGCTGGCACGGGTTAGCTGTGGTACAGTCAACGATTCGCGGCTCATACCCATAGCCAATAAAAAGCGCAAGCAGCTCGTAGGTGGAAAGCGTAGCGAGCAGTGTCTTGGGCCGCAGCTGAATGATCGGGATAATCGTGCCGTCAGTCGCAGGGCTGAGGAGCTTCGCCAGGTGCCACGGGGTATCGTCTTGGGCGACTGCGCTATCGATCAAGCAGTAGATCACTTGCTCTGGCTGGCCAAGTGCCCTGCCGCTTGCCTGAGCGAGTGCACCACCAAGACGAGCGTCACAGAGATGTATTGCGTCAGACAATGAAGTTTGCGGGTCGTGTGTTAACGTGCAAAGCGCATCAATCCCCGCTTGTGAGCGAGCAATATCGCAGCCAGGTTGCAACATATCATAGACGAGCGCATGAGCGCGTGCTGCCGCCCATCGCTCGCGATCGGTAATAATGAGCGGCGCTGCGCCACCCGACTGAGCATACTCCGCAATCTGAGCCAAGCTAAAGCTCAGCGCGAAGTCTGCCGCAAGCGCTGCCCGGAGCTCATCCGAGTCAAGCTGCTTTATATCGCTTGGCTGTAACGGCTGGCCAGCTGGCAGTGTGCGCCAGAGTGCACGCTGTGCTAGCACAGTATAATAGGCCGCTTGCCGGTAGCGCATCGTCATCCCACCATTCGTATCCATTGCCTCTAGTATACACGCTTGTGCTTGCTGACGGAATAGGCCGAGGCGAGATTGTGTGCGTTTACGACGCATAGGCTTGTTTGCTACACTAGCAGTATGAAACGACGTGTTGCTAGCCATGGCCAACATTTTTTGCGTAGCCCCCGCGTGGCGGCTATCTTACTGGGTCATAGTACCATCCGCCGGCGCGATACAGTTTATGACCTCGGGGCAGGTAGCGGCGTCATTACAAGCGCCTTAGCGCGGCGCTGCCAGCAGGTGGTAGCGGTCGAGAATGAGCCACGTGCGCTCGATGCTCTGCGCAGGCATACCGCAGCCGTGCCACATGTCCGCATCATCGCGGCTGATATTCGCCAGCTGACTCTTCCTGCTGAGCCATATAAAGTATTTGCCAATATCCCCTTTGCGCTCAGTGCCGATATCGTGCGGATGCTCACTACCGCCCCTGCCCCACCACAAGCGATCTATCTCATCGTCCAGCGCCAATTTGCGTACAAGCTCGTGCCGAGCGACCGCCACTTTACGGCGGCGCTGGGTGCCCAACTCGCCCCGTGGTGGCAGGCGCGGATCCGCTACCGCTTGCGCCGGACAGATTTCACACCACCACCCGCCGTCGATACGGTATTGCTCGAGCTCTTGCCGCGCACCGAGCCCTGGCTACCCCGCAATCAGCAGGCAGCGTACAGCCAGTTTGTCGCGCAGCACTACGCCGAGCCGCGGCGCTTCGCTGCCCTGCCGCGCGCCCAGCTTGGTATCAACCCTGAACGTAAGCCATCAGAACTTCAGCCTAGGCAGTGGGTGCAGCTCTATCAAATATCCTGAAGAATTTCGGTTACTGCTAGGCGAGCTCCTGATTATACGCGAGTGCTCGGTCAATCCAGTAGGATAACTCTCGTTGCCCTTCTGTATCGAGATCAATGTAGCCATGATAAAGCCGACCCTTCATCAATGTGACGCGAGCACCCTTTCTAGGTAAAACCTGTTTTTCCATTTCTTTGCCAATTCGCACCATGACAAGATCTTGACCTCGTGAACTGACCGTGACTGCCATCTTCCCACGGACCATAAAGGCTAAGCCGCCAAACATCTTCTTTTCTACTACTTCTTCCTCGAAGATATGAGGCGAAAGTGTATGTGCTAGAATGCTACGGATCTGTTGGGCTAAGGATTCGTTATATGTCATCACTTGTCCTTACTTTAGCATCACATCCCAGCCAATACCAAAACGGTCAATCACACGGCTATAAAACTCCGCAAAAGGTTGCTTCTCGAGAGTATAGAGAATTTGGCCTCCTTCTGCAAGCTGAGCAAAGAATTTATCCGCTTCTTCTCGACTATCTGGGTATATAACCAACCATTGGTTGGGCTGGTGGTTACGAGAAATAGACAGATTATTGAAGACACCAACATCCTCCCCATTGAGAGTCAGATTCTCAATATCCAAAGCAATCCAGGCAATTTTATTTCGCTTTTCTACTGGAAGACTCGCTGGATCCATCATATCACTGGCTCGAGCAATCCCCTTTATCTCTGTCTGAAAAAGGTCTGCATAAAAGCGAAACGCCTCTTCAGCCTGACCATTAAAACTCAAAAATACTCCTAATTTCATTGTTGTTCCTCCGATATTTACGTCTGAGAATGCATTCCTACCAGTAGTTTATCAACTATGATAAAAAATTTCTTATTCTCAATTGCGCTTGTGTGGCAAGGGAGCGCATGACAAAAACCGGAAGATTAATTGTGATAGGTGGACCACTCGGCAAGGGCCTACGCATGAGGATTTTCTCCTGACGGGCGCTATCTCCTGTAAAAACGAGAGGCTCGTCACTCCCCCAGCGAAAGTTATGTTTCAAGACATAATTTTTAGTCAGGCGTAAATCCTCTAGTAATTCACAAGCCAAAAGATAGTACTGGCCATTAGGCACATTAGCAAAAGTAAATCGCCTCTCCTGACTTAGCGCCACTCCAACAACTGGCGCTTCTTTTGGCATACGAGTCTTAAAAAGCCCGACACAGCTAATACGAGGCTCATAATCAGCAGGATAAAGAAGCTCTACTACCAGGCGGTTGCTACTTCGATAGTGAGGATCTTGATGTAAGAGTGTACCTTTCTCTTCTAGCTGCTTGATCATACAATCATAAGCCTTGGTTGATTCTTGGTAATATCTTTTCGGCGATAGCCCTGTATGGCGCTTAAAGGTGTTAGAAAAGCTACCCAGACTATCATAACCAACTTCCAGAGACGTCTCAGTTACGTTTTGCCGACCTTCTATAATCTCCTGAATCCCTTTTTCTATCTTAAGAGCTTCTTGGTATTGTTTGATAGAAAAGCCCATCTTTTTCTTGAAGGTTCTGGACAGATGAGAAGGGCTATAATGGAAGTTCTGCGCCAGCTCTGCGAGGCCTACTTCTCTATCTGCACGCTGACGAATGTAGATCGCTACTGCTTCCATGGTCTCTCTGGCCATAATAGTTCTCCTTCTCTCTTTCTGTGTCAGTATCCTGAAAAGAATTATTACACCAACTAACGTATCTACTCAATAAAGGCTATCATCGTGTACTTACACCACAAAGACGAAGAGATAGTGTGTCTTATTAAAGTGGCTCGTACTGATAAAACCGATTGCTGTCATGTGCACGTGCATTAGTAATAATATGTGCTGGGCGCGTTAGGTCGCGGTGTTGCTGGCGGTAAGCGCGCGTTGCGGTAAAGACGGTTTGCTGCTCGGGCACAGTGGTAACAACGCGCAATCGGTCGTTATAGCGAGCAATCATTTCATACATTGGTCGCTCCGTCTCGGTCACGGCAAGTGTCATAGGGCGATCGACGCGCACATTGTCACCCTGGAGTTGGTCGTTGAGAAGCTTGACGTCGCTCGAGTAGTGAGCAAGAACATCTGGATTATAGCGATACGTCTCGGCATAGCGCCCAATACCAGTAAGGGTGAGCCCACCAATCAAGAGTGTCATAGGTAGTAGCCCAGCCACCCGGGCATATGGGTTGCGCGGAAACATCTGGTACCAGTGGTTAATCAGCCACGCCACGCCAAATGCAATGATGATCGCCACCACCGGAAAGAGCGAGGTCACCAGCTGTGGATTACTAATCACCACGCCCAGTAATGGCAGTCCCACCAGGAGCGCTGCATAGCTGCGTGCTGTATAGTAGTGGCTCAGGAGAGAGGTAAGACCAATCAGCATAATCAAAATCATACCGACTGAATATAATGGCTGCACAAGATACGATTTATTTGATGCAAAGAGCCCAAAGAGTGTGACGCCAAGGCGGCGAAGGTTTGCCCCCACATTGATCGATTCGAGCGGCAAGCCAAAGAGCTGCTTGAGTACATCATGGTTAGTGATGCTTGCGTAGATAAGTGGCAGCATCGCCACGAGGCCAATGACGGCTGCCAGAGCAAGGCGGCTGCGCTGTACGCGCAGGATTGTATAACGAGCATGCGGGTGAGATACCCCCAGAATTCCAAGGGCAATAACGACATAAATACCAAGTGGCGCATACAGCAGGAGTGCCGCCAGTACACAGGCCGTCACTTTCCAGAGAGTGGAGAGAAACTTCTTCGTCCGAATGGCGCGCGTTGCAGCATAGAGCAGCCATACAGTGAGGCAGCTAAAGAGTATAGCTGGCGTGCCATCTTGCGCCAAGAAAAGAAACTGCGCCGTCATCGTCACGAGGATCGTTGTAATAAGTGCAATGTTCCGCGAAAACCAGGAGCGAAATAGAAGAAGTAGCCCAAGCGCTGTCATCAGGGCGATTACCATAGATGGTAGCTTCACCGACAGTGGTGTCACGCCGAGCCCTGCAAAGCTTAATTTTTGCAAGCCATGATACGGCGCATTGATAACCATAGCGGGAGTAAGATTTTGGAAAGATAATTGGCTGCTTTGCAGTGCGCTATCGAGCTCACCTTGCCGCAACTCACCAGGGATAAACAGCCCAGCCAGCACAACTGCCGCAATAATTGCTACCACTACAAAGCCATAGCCGAGGCCATACCGCCAGCGGTACAAATGGTAGTCGACAACTTGCTTTGCCATATTGCCCTATTATACCCGAGTTTGCGGGGGTGCTCAAGAGCGAACCGCCTACCCTTTGCGTGTTCGCAGTAACACATACCACAGATAAAGCGAGCCAAGACCAGAGATAGCGAGGCCAAGAGCAGCACCGGCCGTCGTCTGGAGAAAAGTGTGTGGACCGAATCCATCTTGAACAAAATAGTGATGGTAGAGATGTACGGCAGCCAATGCGACAAAATAACCAAGGATGGCCACACATGCTACCGCTTGCTGACGGTACGGCGCAATCGCTGAACGCAGCGTGCGAATAATGACATAGACAGCTTGACTAGTAAGATTGATTGCATAAACAAACATAATGAACATGGTGATATACACATGTGGCTCTGTCCTCTCAAAGCCGGTTGACGTGATGTAAATACCCATCGATTCAACAAAAGTGAGAAAAACGCCGATAAGGATAATCCCACAGCAGGCAAGAATGGTAGCGAGCCGCTCGATGATTCTGCGCGGCGTGGCTTGAATCGTCTGAGCTGTTACGGTTGTTGTCTGAGATATGGCCATAGGTACCTTCTCCTTCGTCGTGCTAGAGTGTGTATGGCTATATTATAGCAGGTTTCTTGTTTTCATGGGTTGCCCGTCTATGTATAGGTAGTGAGATCAGTTTAGGTGGAAGGTTGTGGTGGAGCGCCTCGCGGTGTTAGCAGGCGCAGTGTAAAATCCCTCTACCCTCCAATCAGCCACACCCCGTGCCACTCCTCACGCACCGCGTCAACTAGCGCAGCGGCAAAATCTTCATAACTAATGCCATCAGTTAAGAAGGCCTGCTCGCGGTCGCCTGCAGGTAGTCTGCTGTATCGTCCTTGGCATGGGCCGTCTGGTACATACCGAGGCGGCGGGATAAGGTATGACCATTGACACGACTGCTCATGCTGTTCTAGATAATCACGCAAATGCGCGTGACCGATTCCCCGTGGTAAGGTAACGGCTGGGAAGCCTGGCGTTTCCCAGAATCGTCGCCCATCGTCCATATGCAGAGCTCCTGCACCACCAACATGGACGACAAAGAGTTCTCGGCTTGCATCGCGCGCGGCAACAATAGACTGATGGAGCTCGACGAGTGCCGATGCAGCAATATCCTCTCGGAGGCGAATCGCATTGACCACCACGTCAACGCCCTCTAGCGCGGTCGACAAGCTTGTGTGGTCATCGATATCGACAACCCGAAGGGCATCAGCGCCATCCGGCAATGATCGTTGTCCTTCGACATAACTTGCCTGACGCAATCCGGCGTACACCGTTGCGTTATCTGGCCGATGCTTACAGACAAGGCGGCCAGTCCGCCCCGTAGCCCCAAGAACAAGAATAGTTTTCATGATGACGAGCCCTTTCGTAGGATGGCTCCAAGCGTGAGAAGCGACGTTGCTGCTAGCCCTAGCAGGGCAACTAATGTGAGCGTCAGAGTGCCAAACCCTCCGATTGCCTTACCAACCAATGCGCCGATGCTTGCACCGATAAACAGAACGAAACCATTGATCGCCATACCGCTTCCTCGGTGCGGCGCTGCAGTCTCACCGTACAGCATGATCATTGAGGGAATAGACAGCGCAACACCCGAGACGTAGACAATACTGAACGCGACGACACCAAAAATTGTCTGAGCTGTGAACGTCTCTCCCAACATGCCGACTGCAGCTAAGCCAAAGCCCACCTGTGCGACCCGAATTGCACCGATACGCTTGGTCAAAGCGCCTGCCCCGAGGCTAATAAACATCGCCGGAAGTGCAGCTAGACGAATGAGAATGATGTTTGACGCGGCAACGTGAAGATCTTCGAGATGGTGACTAATGCCGGTGTATAACGCCACAAACGATAACAGCAGCGTAATATGGGCGATGCCAAGCAATACAATGGCCGGCCGAAACAGAAGCACGACGAGGTTGCCAAACTGCTGCAGCAACGTCATTGATGGACTGTGGTTGGGAACTTCTGCGACAGAAAAAAGGATGATCGTAAAGATAATCGCTAGAACGACGCCGCATGCAATGAAGAACCACGACCAACTTGCGCGTAGGGCGATTGTTGATGCCAGCACTTGCCCAAAAATTCCCGCCACCAAGAATGCGGCTGACATCGCCCCGATTGCTCGTGCCCGCCGCTGAGGAGCAACAGCCTCAGTCAAATATGCTAATGCCACCGGCGCAAATCCAGACGCAGCTGCACCTTGGAGCGCCCGCAGCCCAGCGAGCATCGGCAGCGACGAAGCTGCTGAGCACAGGAGTGTTGCCACCGCAAGCACACCAATCGACGCCGTCATCACCTTCTTGCGTCCATAGCGGTCCGAGATAGGTCCCCACACCAGGAACCCAACAGCATAGGTCACACTAAAGCATGTCGATAATGCGAAGGTTGCATCAGCTCCCATCGAGGCTCCGACTGGGCCAAGTAACGGAATAGCCGCATACAACTGAGTCAAGACAAATAGTGCGGCGATAACCAGGACGGAGACAGCACCTCCATTACCCGGATAGATTGCTGTAGGAGAACCACCGCCTTCCTGTTGGTCTACCGCAATATGGTCTCCATGATGAGGTTGCTGTTTGGTCATGCTGACACTCCTTTCCAACGTTATCGTTGGAACTAGTGTAGTATAATAAATAAGAAGATGCAACCACAACGTTGGAGATGAAAGTGAGGCCTCCCTTGGCTTGGGACACAGAAGGCACTAAACGTAAGATCAAGGAAGCTGCGACGGCTGAGTTTGCGCAGTACGGCCCTGATGGCACCACAGTCGAGCACATCGCGAAAAAGGCTGGCGTCAACAAAGAACGTGTATACAACTACTTCGGTGGCAAACGTACGTTATTCGCAACCATCCTTCGTGATGAATTGGCGACGGTCGCTCAAGCGGTTCCAGCTACCTCATTCGCGACGGAGGATATCGGCGACTACGCCGGGCGCGTCTATGACTACCATTGCCAGCGACCTGAGCTCATCCGTCTTCTCCGCTGGGAGGCGTTGGTGTTTGACAATGAAGTACCAGACGAAGACCTGCGAAGGACGTTCTACCACGATAAAACTGCCGCTGTCCTTGAAGGTCAGAAGGCGGGAGTAGTCACCAAAGACATTGATGCCGCACAATTGATGATGTTCATACTCTCGATTGCAGGCTGGTGGTCGACCGTTCCTCAAGTCGCGCGTATGCTTTGTGGGCCGCTCTCCGAGGAAGAGCATGCCAGGCGGCGAGCAGCTGTTGTCCAAGCCGCCCGCCGCCTGGCTGCACCGGGAACGGAGGTACCCGCGAAGTGATAGTCAGGCCACTTGCGCCGAGTACTACGGGTATTGACAGTTAGCTAGTCTTGAGGGGTTATAACAGAGCCCTGCTTTGCAGTTGCCGCATTGATGCTGACCGTCCCAACTGATACCACAGGTATATTGCGCCGAGCGTGATCATGATAATACCCATCAGTACCGCTAGAGGATTGGTAAATGCCATGATATTCTGCTGTGATTGACTATGTATGAGTGCTTTGTACCCTATCTCGACACCTGCGAGCAGTGGATAGAGCAGTGTAACACCGAGCCCAAACCCTTCCTCGTGGTAGCGCTGCCCCGAGCGACGGGTGTAAGTATGGATTAGCGCAATTGCCTCAATAATGAGGGCAATCCCGAGTATCCAAAATAAGCCTACAACGACATATTCTATCCAAATCAGGAATGCAAACGGCCCAATGGCAGAGACTGCTACTGCCCAGCCAAGATAGATGAGCCACCCAGCAGTGCCAAGGAGGCCAAGTGCTCCACAAATCATCGCACAGCGAACCAGTGGTGAGCAGGACGGTGAGGGTGAAGACGATTCTTTAGTGAGTTGTGTGTGTGATGATGTCGTGTGAGCTGCCATTGCTGTGGTCCTCCTATGTGTAATACCTATAGTATAGCATCAATCATGCCGCTTGTCGAGGCTCATAAAGCGCAGCCGCTCGGGGTGGAAGTAGAGTTGGATCTTGCCCACTGGGCCATTGCGGTGCTTAGCGATGATGAGATCGGTAATATTTTGGAACTCAGGATTGTCTGGCTCGTAGTAGCCAGGCCGGTAAATAAATGAGACAATATCGGCGTCTTGCTCAATCGAGCCCGACTCGCGCAGGTCGGCCAATTGCGGCACTGGCGGGGTGCGTGACTCCACCGAGCGGCTTAGCTGGCTCAGAGCAATGACCGGTACATTGAGCTCGCGGGCAATCAGCTTGAGCCCGCGCGATATTTCACTCACCTCTTGGACACGGTTGCCATTGTGGTTGCCATTGGCCTGCATCAACTGTAAGTAGTCAACGATCACCAGCCCAAGCTGCTGGTCGTGCATGGCGCGCCGTGCCTTGGTGCGCATCTCGAGGACGCTCAGACCTGGCGTGTCATCAATGAAGATTGGCGCTTCGGCCATCTCACCCATTGCCTCAGAGAGCTTGGCCCAGTCATCATCACTGAGGTTGCCAGTACGGATATTCCAGCTGTCCACACCACTGGCATCGGCCAGCATGCGGTCGGTGAGCTGCTCCTTACTCATCTCAAGTGAAAAGAAGAGGACGGGTTTTTTCTCGATTGTCGCGACGTTATACGCGAGGTTTGTCACCAGCGTCGTCTTACCCATGGCGGGGCGAGCTGCAATGATAATAAGGTCGGAGCGCTGCAGGCCAGCCGTCATCGTGTCGAGGTCGCGGTAGCCCGTGCGAATGCCACGCAGCTGTCCTTTGTTGCGGTGTAGCTCTTCAATACGGTCGAAGCTATCGGTGAGAATACTCTCCAAGCTCACGAGGTCTTGCTTGAGTGACTGGTCAGACACACTAAAGAGCTCTGCCTCGGCCTTTTCGAGCAGCTCTTGGGTGGTGGTATTTTCGTCGAAGCCAAGCTGGCTAATATCGGCACTGGCTTTAATGAGCCGTCGCCGCACTGCTTTTTGGGCAACGATCTCGGCATAGCTACTGGCATGGGCTGCAGTAGGGACGTAGTTGGTTAGCTCGGTCAGATAGGCCGAGCCGCCTACCTCGGCAAGCTGGTCTTTCTTTTGCAATTCATTCGTCAGTGTGAGGAGGTCAACTGGCTTATGCCGCTCGTAAAGACGCATCATTGCTCCAAAGATCATCGCGTGACGCTTATCATAAAAGTCTTCTGCGCCGACATGCTCGCTAGCATCGGCCAAAACTTCTTCGTCGATAAGTACCGCACCAAGCAAACTCATCTCAGCATCGAGACTTTGCGGTGGTACTTTGCCTTTTGGTTGGGGTGATTGGTCAGCCATTGATGGTAATTTCTTCTCCTCCCCCCATCATAGCAAGAATGGCGGCTTTTTGGCGATCTTTAGGCGGCTTACTGGTAGCTAAGACGGCAATCTCTGCAGTAATACCAAGGCGATTTAGTGCTGCGCTGAGTGTGGGGAGGGCGCGATCGATCTGCATTTTGGCGAATTTTTTGCCAGCGTAGATCGTTAGTGTCTGGCCGTCAAACGTGTGCCCTGCTTTAGTCAGGTACGTGCGCGCTCCGACTACTCCAACCGCATCGAGAAACTGCTCCCATGGGAAGTCGATTGGCATGGAACTTGCTGCGGGCGTTTCATCGTTTGCTGAAGAAACGCTTGGTTGCTTGACTGGTGTATGATCAGTAGCGGAAGCACTTGTAGTACCAGATTGACCAGCCGATGATGCTGCCGCACCATTTGTCTCTTGACGGTGAGGGTCTGAAGAAGGAGCTACAGGAGGTTTTTGCGATGATGGTGCAGCTGGTGAGTGGGTATATGACGCAACTGGCTCACTGACGGTAGCGGGCGATGGCTGACGATGAGGTGCTGCGACTGGTGGCGTTGCCTGGCTTGCAAGAGAGGTAAGCAGCGCAATACGCGGCCAACCAGCTCGTGGTACAGTCAGTAGTTTATCGAGTAATGGCAACAGTGCTGCGTCCTCTACAACACGCTGGCGCGCGATACCAAGCAGCTGCTCGGCAAGAAGTTCAGCTGGTGTGCCGGCCGCCTCAGCCTCATCGATCAGTTGGGCAGCGCGGCCAATATCTGCCGTAGCATAAGCAGCCAGCAGCCCCTCTACTAGCTCATCCTGCGCAAGGCCCAGCACTTCTGCGACCATCGCGCGGTCGATCGTCTCATCACTTAGTGAGCGCAGTTGGTCGAGCAAACTAATACTATCTCGAAAGCTCCCCTTCCCCTGCTCAGCAATCAGCTCGAGCGCATCGGGTGTAATGGCAATCTTCTCCTGCTTGGCAATAAACGCCAAATGCTTGGCTGCATCACGTGGACTAATGGCTCGGAAATTGAAGCGCTGCACCCGGCTCAAGATCGTCGCGGGGAGCTTGTCGGCGTCGGTCGTCGCAAGAATGAAGACGACGTGCTCGGGTGGCTCTTCTAGCGTCTTGAGTAAGGCATTAAAGGCCGACTTGCTGAGCATATGAACTTCATCGATAATGTAGATCTTTTTTGGACTGCTGGTTGGTGCAATTTGCACCTTGTCGCGCAAATCACGGATATCCTCCACAGAGTTATTGCTCGCTGCGTCGATCTCGATAATATCAAGATGAGTTGACTCATCGGTGTATGGCAGGCCGTTGATCTCGTGCGCCAAGATACGCGCGATCGATGTCTTACCTACTCCACGTGGCCCCGTTAGGAGATAGGCATGGGCAATATGCCCACGAGCAATTGCCCGCTGCAAAATCCGCGTGATATGCGACTGCCCCACAATCTCATCAAGCGACCGACTCCGATACGTCCGATATAGTGCTCTGCTCATTTGCTATATTATACCGCAGAATGGATGGAGATGCGATCGAAATGCAGAAGGAGTAATCACGTCGCATACAAACTGAGCGGTTGTAAAATGTCTACCGAAAATATCAAAAACCTAAACATGAGCAAGAGAGCTCTTTATTATATAAAAGCTATCGATAGCTGTAACTTTATAACGGTGCTTCCACCGCTGCCCACGTTGCGTCGGGTTTGTCCTCAGGAATGATGACAGTGACCTGATGACCAATCTCAATCCGGAAAAATGTCACACTTGCCAGCAGGATCCGGTATTCTCTCCCCTGTGCTTCCACGTAGTATGCACCATCGTGTTGGGTGAGTGTGCCAATAATCTGCTTGCGCTCTACTCGCTTGATTTGTTTGTAGATAAATCCGCCATCGTCGGCAATTGTCAGCTTGAGCTTGTCGCCCTCAACAAGCTTAGACTTACTGGCGTAATTAGCTGGCACAGGATAATTCTTACCGTCGGCATCGACCATTACCTGCCCGTCAAAGATACCTTCGACTATCTTGCCCGATACCTCCTCGCGGCTATTGCTTGGCACGACGACTTCGCCATCGTCACCAATAATACTCATCAATAATTCCTTTGCAGCGGCCAGGTTTGTCTCTGCCTCTTGAATCAGCGATCGTAATCGCTTCACCTGTTTCTCTGGTAGTTCAGACATATTTTCTCGCAATTCCTTGTCTGTTTTCTTAGTTATCAACCCATTATATAGCGATGGGGTGGGGCCTTGTCAAGGCACCTTGTGGTTATCCACAGCAATAACAGGGGTAGCCAATAGTTCGTTGTAAAAATGGTACGATGCTTAGAGCGCTACGCATATGGAGTGACGCACAGCAATCAGGAGCAGTGAGCTCAACAGATTGCTGTGCGTGGGCACCTCCTTTTGTCATCGGCTACTAATCTCTGACGGGAAACCGCGCAGACTATCATACATGTCGATAGCCTTATCGAATACGTGATCAACAGTGGACACTGATGCCATCATATGGAAACCCATGATAGTCAATGCCCCACCAGTCAGAGCGAAGATCGTCTCACCAGTGTTGATTTGCAAACTGTGGCAAATAGCAAAGATGAGAATCTCCATCTCGAGAGTGTAACAAGCGAAGAGTATCCAGAGGAGACGAGCTCCCGCCTTCTCTTTGTCTTGAACGTGCCATCGCAGCTCTCGGCCTACCGCGATGAGTATGATAAACCATGGCAGTGGTCCAATGACCAGCAAAACTATGGCAGCGATAGTCATGACGCTCATGATATTCTCCCTTCCTCGGAGGTGCAAACCCTCTGCGGTCGCAAAAGGTTAATATATATATCAATACACGGAGGACTTGTCAAATTTTCGTAAATTTAGCTACCACGCACTACGTTTTCAGTTCTAAATCTTTCGCACTGATTCCATTCTGAACCCTAACCAAAAACACACCCAAGCGGGTGTGCTGATGGTATCAATGCGGTCGGTAGGGTGATTACGCCAGTTCGACGGTAGCGCCAGCCTCTTCCAAGGTCTTCTTGGCAGCTTCAGCGTCGTCTTTGCTGACCTTTTCTTTGATTGGGCTTGGTGCGTTGTCGACCAAAGCCTTTGCCTCACCCAGGCCAAGGCCAGTGAGTTCCTTAACAGCCTTGATGACGGCAACCTTTTGGCCGCCAACTTCTTTGAGGGTGACGGTGAATTCGGTCTGCTCGTCTTCAGCAGCACCAGCGTCGGCGGCTGGGCCAGCGACAGCAACTGCAGCAGCGGCTGGCTCAATGCCGTATTCGTCCTTGAGGACATTTTTGAGTTCGTTGACTTCCAGAACGGTCAAAGCAACCAGTTCTTCGGCCAGTTTTTTCACATCTGCCATGATGGATTCCTTTCGATAATGTGCGGTAGAATTATCGCACGAGTTATTGTCTGCCTAGTGCAAACGTTAGTACAATGCTGCGCTTGGTTACGCAGCTGCTTTGGCGTCTTCGATGCCATCGAGCAACGCATGAAGGTTGCCCGAAAGTGCGTTGGTAGTGTCGTGTACTGGCGAGAGCAGCTGTGCCACCACTTCGGCCACCAGCTGGTTCTTGCTTGGCAAGCCAGCTAGTGCAGTGACATCGGCTGTGTTGAGAGCTTCACCTTCGCCACTAAAGCCAGCAACCAACTGAAGTGTTGGATGCGTCTTAGCAAACTCGTGCAACACCTTCGCTGCCATCACTTCGTCATCTGGCGAGATTGCATAAAGCAACTGCCCAGCCAGGGCCGAAGTGTCGGTATCTTTGTAGGTGTCATGCTGCGCAAAGGCAACACGCACGAGACGGTTCTTCACCACCTTAATGACAACACCAGCTTCGCGAGCTTCGCGGCGCAACACCTGCAGATCTGCCACACTTGTCCCCTGGTAGGTCGCAACGGCAGTGCCCTTTGCCTCTGCGAGAAGCTCGCTCATTTCAGCCACCAAAGCTTGTTTTTTATCTTTGGAAATTGCCATAAGATAAAATCCTTTCTTTGGAGTTGTAATACCTATGCACACCGAGAAGGAGTGCAGTATTACTGGTTTGTTGTTGTATCCGACCGCGTTGTTAATGTCCGACATATGCCGCAAAAAAATCGCCTCTGCACGATTGCAAAGACGAGTCTCGAGTTTCGTACTAAAACGCTAGCGCAAGAGGCTAAGGCGTATCCGAAATTCCCTCGGTAGCATACTTATCGACTGCTTTGTCGTACATAACAGCCCGCTACGGTCTTTGGCAATGTCTGGAGAAGATTATAGCAGATGGTGGTGGGTGGATGCAAGGTGTGGAGTGGCTTTAGATAAGCAGGCTTTACTCCATAGCTAAAGAAGAGTTGGCGCTAAGAAGGAGGTCGTCAATCGCCTTGTTTACTTTCTTAATGCGGCGATAGCTTGCTTTGTTGACTGTTCTCTTACCAAAGTTTTTCTTTCGCCCATTGAGCGCGCTCATACTTGCGAGCTGTTTTTTAGTTGGTTCAAGCCGATAGCCAAGTTGTTTGCTTAACTTATACAGGATGTGTGCAGCTTCGCCATAGCGTGCCGACTGCCGATCCTTTTCCGTGAGAACTTGAATTTCGAAGGGTAGAATGCCCGATGTATGGTCTTCGTAGAGACCCGTTATCTTCGAGACATGGAAACCTTTTTCATTTTCTTCTTTAAACTCTATATATTGCTCGGGATCAATGTTGAAATAGCGTTCTTTAAACTTTGTTTTGATATAATTGATAAATTCTGTGCGCCCCTCAACTTTGAGTATCTCGTCTCGGCTTGGCGCAGCATGTGGCGTGACAGAGTAACCGTTTTCACTGTAACCTTCATCGCCCTGAGCGGGCAGCTGGTTATCTTGAATAAGTTCATCCTGTGAGCGATGAAGGACATTACTATTATCCACCATTTTAAAGAATATGTCCATTAGATTTGCTCGGTCTCTTGCGATTAATGTCATACCAAGAAGATCAAAAAGTATCTCAAGCGAGTTGTCTTCCTTTTTATAGTCGAGAAGAGATACTTCCTTTGGTGTAATTCCATTGAATTCCTCATAGAGCTCAGCCAAATGTATATCCATAAGCTTGAGCAAGGAATCTGCTACCTTTTTGTTGTATATATGCGACATCTCATCTCGAATATATTCTCGAGTGATATTCCAATCTTCGTTCTTTTCCTTATCTGTCTGATCGGTTCTCTTCTTGCTGTATGCTTCTAGAGAACTAACAGCAAGAGTAGATTCTTGAATCTTTTGGCGTTCTTCTTCCTGTTGTCTCTCTGCTTTTTCTGCCTGCTCTACAAGCCCGCGTGCTAGAGAGCCAACTGACTTCAAGCGAAACACCAATCGCAGCAGATCAGCAATAATATCACCATTGCCTATCACAATATCATGACCAGACTCTCCACCAAGTACCAGTTCCACACTATAGCCAGCGCCATTATCAATATCGCCAATTACGGACTCGAGTACTCTGTAGACGATAGTACCATAGTTTTGATTGCGCTCTTCGGCTGTGATGGTCTCTTCAGGACTAGCAGCGCTCAATACACCAAGCTCTGATAGTATCTGCTTGGCGAGGTCTACAAAGTGTCCTCTGCCGGTATTGCGCAGCTGGAGGCACGCCACCTTGCTCCGCAATGCCATTGCTACCCCGTCAAAGCCAATAATCTCACACAGTGGTGCAAGCAATGCCTCGCTCTTGTATGCTAGCTCATAGGCTTCCGATGTATCATAGCGAGTGTTGTTAAGTTTATTGAGTGTGTTGACAGACTCCATAAAGATAGTCGATAGCCCAACATTATGACCTGTCCGCAAAAGGTCATCGATATCAAGCATATTCATTGGTTGTTGCCAAAGTTGTTTCATCATTATTTCGGCCTGCATACGATCATGCATTGCGGCTTCGAACAGCTGGTCTTGTTGACCCTCTTCAGTCAGGTACTGATTTTCTGTGCCGCCATATGCAGATTGGCTGCTTGCTATGCCTTTGGATTTTCTAAGTCTGCTTACTCTTCTGATAGCACTATAGAGTGATTCTTTGCTCTGAGCAGTTGGATTTGTCTCAACCTTTTGCGTATTCATGAATTTTTGCCAGGAGCTCGATAGTCGTGTTGTGTCCATCATGATTGATACGATCTGATTGAACTTTTCTCTTGCCGCTTTTTTATCGTTGCTGCCAGCGTGATCTTGCTCTATTCTTTGACGGAGAGCGGCAAGATTATTGATGTCAAGCAACTCATCACGGTTATTTGCCGCACAGAGCAAGTATGCAGTATAAGCACTGTGATTACTGTATTTTGCAAATAGTTCTCCAGCAAAGTCTCGCATAAGGCTCAGGCCCGACACGATTTGCTTTGTTTCAGATTCTGGTATGTCAGTGAGATTGAGCGCTTTTTCGTATATATCATATCGATCTTTATCAAAGCACACATTTGTCTCGTGTGCTGCAGTGCTATTTGTTGGTCTGGCGGCTCTACGCTCTCTCGTTAGATTCGACACAGTGCATATAACTGTAGCAAAATTATCAAAAAATCACAAGAGTTGACCTCTGAAGCGTGTGTGTCTCTGTATTATAAAAAATAGGTAACTATACAATTCCAGAAGTGCTCTGTGCTATACAGGCATAATGGTCTCACGCAGGATAAAAGCTATATACTAAAGACTTTGCTATGTAAAAATAGCCCCATAGAGTATTTTTTACTGAAGTTTTGCGTTAATGATCGAGAGGATCTCACGTTGTATCTCATGAGGCGACTTATGTGCGCCGCTATCGCTCATACACTGAATTATAGGCACCTGGTAATCTTTAGCGAGGACACCATAGCCAGCATGGACGCGCTGCTGGAAATCATTACCTTGTGACTCGAACGTGTCTGGCGTCGTGAGTGGGCCTCGCTGCTGGATGCGATGCATACGCTCCTGTTCGTTATTAAGCATAAGAATAATGAGATGATCCGGCGCAAGGTAGCGCTGACTGGTAAATAAAGCAGTAACGTGCCGAATATGTTCTTGGCTCAGACCTTCGCCATACCCCTGATATGCGAGTGTTGAAAAATAATTGCGCGACGCGAGGACGGTTTCGCTGCGCTCCAGCGCCGGCTGAATCATATGCTGCCATAGTTCGCGTCGGGCAGTGCTGAGCAGCGCAAGGTTGATCTCTGGGTCGCGACGGAGATCGCCGTTTTTGATAACAGTGCGGAGATAGTGAGCAATTGGCGTGGTTTGGGCTGGGTCATCGCTGCTTGGCTCCTCGACAACCGTCACTGAATGGCCTTGGGCTCGATAGTGCTTCGCAAGGAGATCGATCTGGGTGGATTTGCCCGTGCCATCGATCCCTTCAATAACAATGTAGCTCCCTCGCTGCTTCGGCATTAGCGCATTATCCTGAAGTAAGGTTTGCGAAGATATATCATTACGTTCTTTTGCTTGTCATCAATCTTGATAAGGTGGGTGTGCTGATGGCCAATTGACTTACTTATTGCGCTCGGTGCTCGCCCATAGAATGAATAGCCTTTTGCCTCATACTCTGTTATTGCAGTAAGACAACACTGCTGCTCTTCAGGCAGAAGTTCGTGGAATGCTACGACGTGCCGTCGTGGGATAACCATTAGCTGGTCAATGACGCCATAATTATCCCAATTATCGTATGGATAACGGTTCTTGATAACAAGACAGTGTTGACGCGCCTCAACGACCTGTGCGCCACCGTCGCGAACGAGTGTACAAAAAGCACGACCTTTGCCGTGCTCTCGTTGACTGTCGTCGCTATATCGCTTGGCAGTTGCACGGTCCCGAAAAAACGATGCGCTAAGCATTAGTATAGCCCCTCCGCCAAACCCTCAACGGGGGCTGGCATCGCAATTGGCGAAGCATAGGCTCGCGGCAGGAGCATGCGTGGGTGCCAGGCTGCCTTGATGGCAGCGAGGTTGTTGCTTGTAATTGTTTGGTAGTTCCCTGACGCATGAGCGTACTCTGTCTCTACTGGTCCGGTCGCGCTAAAGACAATCTGGGCAATGCGATACCCAACTGGCAAAACAATATGCTCGCGCTCATTGAGGTTATGAATCTCCATCGTCCAGCGATTAATGTAGCCAGGGTCACCCCAACCTGCGCAGTAGCAAGCCGAGATACCAATCCGTCCTGTTGTGCTGCGAGCTTGCATGCTGGTCGTGCCAGGCGGCAAGATGCCAATGAATTCATGAGTGTGTGACAGGATGCGCTCATTTGGCCGCAGGACGATCACTGGATGGTCGTCTGGGATGTTGGCAAGCGCCGTGAGCTGAGCAATCGGCTGGCTCGCAATATGGTTGCGCACACTGTGCCACGGTTTCGCAATTTTGTATTCACCAAAGTAGCGCTCGACATCTGCTTGATCGAATGGATTAAATAGCTCGTCGTCTTGCTCGTTACCGCCAGCGTGATAAAAATAGTAGCCGAGTGTCACATCGACACTACTGCCATTGATGTGGGTTGGCGCAGGGTCACAGATGATATGTCCAGCGCGGAGGGCTGCCTTGATTTCGCTATCACTATAGATACTGGTTGGCATTACTGGGTGCATATGTCTCATTATACGGCTTTTGCTGGTCGACACAAGCAATATGCTATGATACGAATATGACGCTATATAAAAAATCGTTATCCATAGTTGTTGCGTATGATCGTCAGCGTGGTATTGGTGTAGGTGGTGCCCTGCCCTGGGGGCGAAGCCTTCCGGCTGATCTTGCACACTTCAAACAACTAACAACCGGTGGCAGTATTATCATGGGGCGCACAACATTTGAATCAATTGGCTCCAGGCCATTACCTCAACGTGAAAATATTGTCATATCGCGCACTCCAACGCAGGTACACGGCGTGCTAACAGCGGTATCACTTGAAGCGGCGGTAGCCTTGAGTCGATACCAGCCTTGGATTATTGGTGGCGGGCAATTGTATCGTTATGCATTGCCGTATGTCACAACCATTTACGCAACGGAGGTTGATGCGATGTTTTCCCGTGCTGATGTATTCTTTCCCTGTTTGGCCCGCGAACAGTGGCGCGAAGTGCATCGGGTACACCACCCTGCCGACAGTGCTAATGCATATGCCTTTGATTTTGTAGAATACAGTCGAATAAACGATTGACAAATAGGTATACGGGGTATTCTGCTCCCAATATAATGGTTCTCTATTATACGGCAATTGGTGCCTTGATTGCAGGATGAGAATGGTAGCCATCGAGTCGGATATCGTCGAAGGTGAAGTCGTCAATGCGGGTGATTGCTGGGTTGAGCCACAGTGTTGGTAGCGAAAGTGGCTGCCGAGTAAGTTGTTCTTCAACTTGATCAAGATGATTGAGATATAAGTGGGTATCTGCCATCGTATGAATAAACTCACCTGGCTGAGTCTGTGTCACATGGGCAACCATGCTAAGGAGGAGCGCGTATGAGGCGATATTAAAAGGCACTCCGAGAAAGGCATCAGCAGAACGCTGATAGAGATGGAGGTCGAGAATGTCTTTTTCGTCAGTTGGCGTTGAGCGCACATTGAATTGAAAAAGCGTGTGACATGGTGGTAACCCGCCAATCGCGACAATATCATCTATCTCAGCCACGTTCCAGGCACTAACAATATTTCTCCGTGATGACGGTTGATGGATAATCGTATCAATTGCCTGCTGAATCTGATCGACCTCTCCGCCCTTGCCATCTGGCCATTTCCGCCATTGAACACCATAGACCGGACCAAGATTACCCCAGCGCATTGCAAAATCATGATCGGTCGCGATACGCTGAATAAATTCACGCAGCTGCGTTTGCCATGCTGAAGAATTTGCTTTGGGTAGTGGTATATTGTTGTGCAGACAATATGCTTTGAAAGGCCATTCGTCCCAAATATGGACATTGTGCTGCGCCAAATATTCAATATTCCCACTCCCCTGAAGAAACCACAAGAGTTCATGCACAACGCTACGAAAATATAGTTTCTTTGTTGTAACAGCCGGAAAACCTTGAGACAGGTTATAACGAACTTGCCGACCAAAGACACTCCGTGTGCCAACCCCAGTCCGATCATCCTTCGTTGTCCCGTTATCACGAATATCGCGAAGAAGATCTAGATATTGCTTCATATCACCTCCTGTCTATAAATTAGTGCAAAATACCCCTCACCCTATATATCAATCTTTCGCAAAACGGATTCAGACGGTATAATGCCCTTTGTAATATAACCTGCAAAGATCCGCCCAGCTTGTTCTCCCGTAAATACCTCTTCTGGATGAATACGTATCGTAAATGGTTCGCCATCACGCTGCCAGGTGAGTGGAACGAATCGCTCTTTATCAGCCACTGGCTTTCGGGCAATCACATAGTGAATATATGGATACTGAGCTGTGTGATTGTCTGGATCTGGCACGCGCACTTCTATAGTCATGCCGGTATTCGACCCAGCACATTGCATGTAGTAGCCATCAGCCAAGCTATCCTTTGGCACATTCTTTGGATGGTCAATACCATCTGGCAAGGCCCACACGCAGATACTAAAGCAGCGGTTGCCATCAAGGACAGTTGGGTCGGCAATAGCCTGGCTCACCTTTTGTGCAACCTGCTCTGGTGTCTGTGGCTGCAAAAATCGCTCAAGATAACCAACACTACCAACGAGCGAGTAGACATATTTTTTCATATAGCACCTCCGTTATTATGGTGATGAATGAATTGTATGAGAGTATCACCACTCATTCCATCATACCATGCATAGGTAGGCACATAAATAATACTGCCAGCTTCCCCGACTGGCAGTATTATAGCGAGTGCTATACGCTTATTACTAGTCGAGCTTGTGCTCAACCTTGATGCCGGGCCCCATCGTCGTTGCAGCTGCGATGGATTTGACATACACACCCTTGAGTGAGCTTGGCTTTTGAGCTTGCAAGCTTGCGAAGAAGGCATCGGCGTTAGCGCGGAGCTTCTCTGTACCAAAGCTTACCTTGCCGATACTGAGGTGAATCGCGGCTTGCTTGTCTACGCGGTACTCCACCTTACCAGCTTTTGCCTCAGTGACGGCAGTTGCAATGTCAGTTGTTACAGTACCGCTCTTTGGGTTAGGCATCAAACCCTTTGGCCCAAGCAGACGGGCGTATTTACCAAGCTTTGGCATGTACTGTGGGGTGGCGATCAAAACGTCAAAGTCTAACGTGCCTTTGTCGAGCAGCTTGATGATAACCTCTTCGCCAGCAATGTCTGCCCCTGCTTTGGTGGCAGTTGCAACCTCAGCTTCTGGCGCAAAAACGGCAACGCGAACAGTTTTACCTGTGCCGTGTGGCAAGACAACTGTCGAGCGGATATTTTGATCAGCCTGGCGTGGATCAACACCAAGGCGGACGTGCAGCTCAACACTCGCATCAAACTTAGCAGGATTAGTCTCAGTCGCAAGCTGGAGTGCTTCGTCTAGCGAGTACACCTTATCTTTTTTAACCTTCTCAGCTAGTTTTCGATAGGCCTTGCCGCGGCGCTCAATCAGTGGGCGAACCTTTGGCGCGGGCCCTTTCTTGATAGCTGCATCGACATCACCCTGAGGCGTTGTATCGCCAGCCTCTTTGCGGGCTTCTTTCTCAGCCTTCGCTTCGGCCTCGTCGAGAGCCTTTTGGCTACGCTTACCAGCCTTTGCCACGGTGGCTTCGCGCTGAGCAATGACATCCTTATCGTTTGCGGCAGCGATGGCTGCCTCAATCTCTGCAATAGTGTTTTTTTCTGAAACATCGAGTTTCAGCTCTGCTGCTTTTTCAAGCAGATCGGCTTTTTTTGCCATAGTACCCTTTCTGTGGTGCAAGCGGCTTGGGTGCCTCCCACGATTACTCATTAACCTTTCTAGTATAGCATATATGGGCCCTGCAGCATGAGATAATAAGCTTGTACAATGCGAAAAAACAGAGTAGTTATTTTGAGCACGCATCACCAATTGTGCTATAATAAGAGACGTTGTCGGGGTGTAGCGCAGCTGGTAGCGCGTACGGCTGGGGGCCGTGAGGTCGCAAGTTCAAGTCTTGTCACCCCGACCATTGAGTCAACACTCAAACCCACGTCATGGAAGCCCCATGACGTGGGTTTTTGCTTGTTTTTGCTGGGTTTTGGGGCAGGAAGGCCATCATCTGGCAGACCGTACAAGCCTGGCCCTTCTGACACCGAGACGACGATGTCACTTGGCTGGCTCAATGTGACTTCGTCGTCTCCAGAGGCTTCCAGGCTGTCGCCATCTCCTACCTCCACACCCTCTTTGCTCAGGCACGGCTCTCCTCCTCTCACCCCCAGCACCCCATCAAACGGTGGCTGGTAGCGCACCATCGCAGTGAGCAGCCCAGTCTCGTCGTCTGGTGTGATGTACACCTTGTCGAAGAGCACCTGGTTGAGCATGCGCCGGATGTGCTCAGGAGCCTGCCGGTAGGCGGTGGCCATGTGCTGGGCAATATCTAACGCTTGCCCGACCAAGGCCTGCCGCTCTGTCATCTCACCCTCCAGCCCCGTCATCTGCCGCTCCACACCGCACAGCTCACGGCTTATCCGGCTTTGCTCACGCTTGAGGACGTCAAGCGGAATGGCGTCGGCGTAGTGAGCTTGGAGGAGCTTGTCTCGCTCCCGTTCGAGCCGTCGCCGCACGGTCTTCGCTTCCGTCAGCCGCTGAGTCGACTCTGCTACCAGCATGGCCACCTGCCGCTGCAGGGCGGTTTCGAGGACAGCTCGCTGCCCAGGCCGCAACGCCACTCGGTCGTAGAGCCGGACGATCTCATCCTCAATCTGCTCCGCCAACGTTGCCCGAAACAAGCACTGCGGCTGCTTCTTGGAGTGCCGCCCCAAGCAGACGAAGTACTCATACACCACACCGCGGGGCTTCACATTCGTCACGATGAGACGGGAACCACAGATCCCGCAGTAGATCGTCGACTTCAGGTAGTGCGCGTGCTTGACCGTCCGCTCACCGTTGACGCGGGTGGCCAGCAGCGTCTGCACCGACTCGTACGTCGCCCGATCCACCAAGGGCTCATGGCTCCCGGCATAGTGCACCCCTTGGTAGACCACCTCACCGACGTAGAAGGGATTGTGGAGCACCTTGCTGAGTAGCTGCACCGTCACCGGCTTCTCCGGCAGTGAGGCGGTCGGCACGGTGGTCAGGCCGCGCAGCGTCAACTCTTCGGCCAAGCGCCTGAGCGTCCACTCCCCACTGGCGTAGGCCGCAAAGGCCCAGGCCACCAGCGGCCCACGTACCTCATCCACCACCACAATGCGCGCCTCCTGGCCATTCTTCGTCGTGATGACGTTGCGGTAACCCAGCGGTGCTCGGCCGATGCAGCCACCACCCCGCACTTTCTCAGCCATGCCTTTCTTCACCTCATTGGAGAGGTTCTTGGAGTAGAACTCAGCGATACTGGCCATAATGCCGTGAACCAGCAGCCCACCGGGCGTCTGATCGATATTCTCGCTGGTCGACACCAGCCGAACGCCGAGCTCATCGAAGCGTTTACCCAAGGTGGTGTCGTCGTAGCGGTTGCGCACCAGGCGGTCGAGTTTGTGGACGATGACGTAGTCGACCGGCCGCCCCGACCGAGCCTCCTCCTCCAGGTAGGTCAGCATCGCCTGGAGAGCCGGGCGCCGCGTGGTAGTGGCGCTGACACCACCTTCGGTGAACTCCTTGCCGATGATGGCGCCGATGCTCATCGCCTTGCGCTTGTTGGCCGACCGCTGGGCCGGGATGGAGAAGCCCTCCTCACGGCCGCCCCGCCGGGCCTGCTCGCGGGTAGAGACGCGCAGGTAGGACACGGCGCGCCGGGGAGTCAGCTCCTGGGCCAGCTGCTCGGCCGAGTTTTGGATGGTGGGAGAAGGGGCGGTAGCGCGCCCTGTTGCTCCATAATTAGGTGATAGCGTATTGCTCATTGTTTACTCCTTTCATAGTAGGTAATGTTGATTCACTTCGCTCTTTCTAGTAACGCTCCACATCGAGAAAATGTCCAGTCATCACACCGATATCACCACACATTCACACGAGACACCGAGAGGGAGGCACTATAGGTAATTGACAGCCACCAACTCAAAGGATACACTTATAGTATGCGTAAATCTCATAGGTCACACCAAGATGCTCGGCCATCATGTTCCTCTCGCCACGGTGAGTGCTATACCGAACAGCCGGAGGTTGGTGCTACGATCGGGCGCCATGCCGTAGATCTCGCATCTCCGGACAGCACAGGAGCGACAAGCACAGCCACAGAAACAACCAAGGACGCTGTCACCACGATGGACGCTGAAGCAACGCCTTCCACCACCCCTGAGGAGTGGGGTAAGCTAACCGAGGAATTCACAGTAACCCTGCACGGCAAGGTTATCCACGCTTTAGTGTACTCGCGCCCTTATGACGACAGATGGACTTTGTTCACAACTGTTGATGCAGAAACCAATCAGGTCATCAACGCCGAAGTCTCTCTAACGTAGCCATTCCATCTTTTCTGGTGAGGCCTATGACGTCTCAAGATGATGCAATCGATACCGACCGCCCACCACCCCCTCTTTCTTATCGAATCCCTGCCGCCATTCTCGAATTCATCGGATATTCATCTGCGTTCGTAACGATTCTCGGCTATTTTATTGGCCCATTTCCTGAGATTATCCCTCCTCCATGGCGAATCCCCTTAGTGGTTGTCGGGTTCTTGGCTGTGTTGGTCGCCGCATCGATCACTTCCGCACGAGCCACAACTCGCTACCTATCGCATTTCGACGTTTCTCTCGCCAAGCATCTCGATGATTTCAAAAGCGATGTTGGCAACGCGCTTGAAGAAGCGACATCCGTGCAAGCGAACGCCGAGGCCATGCGCGCTGCCGGCAAAGAAATTTCCTCGCTCACACACGACCTTCAGAAGTCAGCATTCAAGATCAGCAATTCCGACAATCCTCGCGAGTACGCTCGCAATCAGATCCACCAAGCACTCACTCGGTTCGCCCGCACCTATAGCCGTTTGAGCGGGCACGAGATGAGAGCTTGTATCAAGATCATCAAGACCGACGACAAAGGCAAACGCGTCGCCGTCACGCTTGCGCGAAGCAACACCACCTTGCTGGACGATGACGAGTACAACCTCATCACGCACAACACCGATTTCAAAGCGATCAGTGCTGGTCAGCTGACGTGGCACTCCTCCTCGGTCTCCACCGAGAACGACTACCAAAACTCCAGCCCGAACCGGCAGTACGAATCTGTTCTCGTCTGGGGGATACGCGATATCGGTAGGCCGCCGCCTACAGATTCCCTTGTCGGCTTCCTCTGTCTCGACTCAGTCGACGCCGGCGCGATAGACCCAGACAGAGATGCACCTTTCGGCTGGTGGTTCATTGATGCCTTCCGGGCGTTGTGCACGAATGCTCCCGACTCTGTTTTGGACATCACGTTGTCAAAGAACGATTAACGGTACTTCATGTACTCACCGCCCCATTCCGTATCGTCTCCCCGATCTGCTGGTTAGTGATGACAGCGAAAAGCGCAGCGGGTAGGCGTTGGTCGCTGGCGATGACGCGGCGCAGCTGCTGGCAGCGCGTAGCGCTTGGCACCACCCACAGCACGAGTGGAAAGACACCGCAGGCTCGCTGCTCGGCCCCACTGGCGTAGTAGGCGGCGTAGCGCTGGCAGGCAGTCAGGACACGGGCGGGGTTCTCGGTGTCGCGGTCGACCTCGATGAAGTAATGGTCGTCGTAGTGCGGGCTGGTGACGACGGCGTGCAGGTCGGGCCGCAGGGTGAGCTGCTGCCCAGCCGGCCCCAGGTAGGAGCGCCAGCAGCCTGGCTCGGTGGTGATGGCGGCACTGGCGTCCGTCATGGAGCGAGCGGTCTCGGTTATCTGCACACTGGTCTCGGTGATCGCCAGCAAATGAGCCAAGAAGCTGATGGACAGGCTGCGCGGGCGCTGCCGACTACGGCTGCCGGTTTGCACGCGGCGCCCACGAGTCGTGAGCGTCCAGATGGAGACGGTAGAGCCGCCCTGCCAGCCGCCAACCCGTCGCTCCAGGCGGGTGACCAGGTCGTACTCCTGCAGCCGCGCTAGGTGGCGCAGCGTCTGCCGGATAGCGGAGGACAGCGAGCCATAAGCCTCAGCTGTCAGGCGGGCCAGCTGGGTCGTCGTCGCGAAGCGGTAGGTGGCCAGCAGCGCCAGGAGCCGATGCGCCGCGGGGTGGTCGCAGGCATGGGGAAGATGCTGTCTCATGGTGTCCTCCTCCATGGTTCGTCCTTCTCCCCCACGGGCCAGTGGTGACGCCAGAACATGGGGTCAGTCACCGCCACTGCTCGGCCGTATGCCGCGCTATGGCGGGCATTGGTGGCTCGGCTCAGGCCAGCGATCCGTCTGCCGAACCGTCGTGCCAGGCGTCCTGCGAAGGCGGTGCGAAGCAACGGCATCATCGCCGCCTCCGGCCGATTGGGCTGTCGTTATCCGTCGCTGATGTAGGTGCGCTGGTAGACGTCGATGAGGTGAGGGCGAGCAGCGCCTGCTCGGTCTGCTCTGCCGGTACGCCGTAGCGCGCGTGGCTGGCGGCATAGAGGGTGGCTGGGTCACGGCGCCGTGCGGCCGCCGGCTGGGTGGTGAGCGAGAACCAGTCGCTGCGCTGGCCGCGCTGCATCAGCTGGGCGTAGGCGTGGAAGGCGGGCAGCAGCTGGAAGTCGACCGCCTCCAGCTCGGGCGCCAGGCGGGCGGCCGCCGCGGCGTCGGTGCCTGAGAGGCCGAAGTACAGCTTGTTGCGCGCATTGCTCTCGATCGCCTGCACCATCGCGGGCGACAGCTGCGCGCGGTACTGATGCGCCAGGTGGAAGGCCCCGCCCAGCGAGCGGGCCTGGGCCAGCGCTTCTGACAGGTCATGCGGCAAGCCACCGATGAACTCATGCGCCTCGTCGATGAAGATGCTGACGATGTGGCGCTGCTCTGGCGGCAGAGATTGGCGGGCCAGGAGGAGCGTCCACAACTGCGACACCAGCAAGGTACCCAGCAGCCGGGCTGCACCCGCCCCGAGCAGGCCACGGTTGAGATTGACGACGACGACGCGCCGCCGGGTAAAGAGCTCTGCCAAGTCGAAGCGCGGCTGCGCTTGCCCCAGCACGGCGCGCAGATAGGGACGCAGGATGAGCTGGCGCAGCTTGTTGAGCACTGGCGCGATCTCCGTCGCTTGCGCCTCCGGTTTCTTGGCGTTGTAGGCCGCCCAGAAGGCGCCGGTGCCCAGTGGATCGTCCGGCACCTGAGCCAGCACCCACCGGCGAAAGGCCGGATCCGTCAGCAAGGGCGGCAGCCACAGCAGCGTCGCCTGCGGTAGGCGGACCAAGGTCAGCAGCGCGGCAGATAGGACATCAGCGGTGCGAATGCCCCAGTGCTCGCGAAACAGCGCCTCAAAGGTGCTCAGCATCGCCTCTGCCGTGACGGGTGCCATCTGAGGCGGCCCGGCCAGCGGATTGAGGCCAACTGGTGCTGGGTTGCTTGGGTCAATCACCACCACGTCGCGCTGGCGCTGCTCGGGCAGGCGGGCGAGAAAGTCCGTCGCCAGGTCACCCTTAGGGTCGATCAGGAGCAAACCCCGGCCCTGCGCGGCGTCGGCCAGAGCCAAGGCCAGCATGACGGTGGACTTACCAGCCCCAGTCGGCCCCAGCAGGTGTGTGTGGTAGGCGGCATCGACGATGGCGATCCCTACTGGCTGCGCCTGGCCAGGCGCGCTGGTCATACCCACCACGCGACGCCGCTCCAGCAGTGGTGTCGACGGCGGCAAACGGCGCGGATGCAGGCTGCCCAGCAGCGGCAATGGCGCCTCACCGATCGGCCAACCAGTCAGTGCGGCCAACCGACCAGAGCGCAGGCGCAGGGGCCAGCACCAGGGGCGACGGGCCTCATCGATCTTGTCTGTCGCCTCAGCCACCAGCCGGACGGACGACTGCGCGGTCTCCACCAGGCGCAGCGCCCCAAGCAGCTGAGCAAAGCGCTGGTGTGCCTCAGCACTCGGCCCGCGATAGCCGAGCCGGAGGCAGACGGCGGCGCCATGCTGCTCATCGGCTGGTTTGCTGGCGCGGGCGGGCGACTGTGCCGCGTCGTAGCCGACCAGCAACTGCCGCCAGAGCGAGGGCGGCGGCGTCTCCGCCAAAGAGGCTGGACTGAGTCGGCGCCCCACCAGCAGTTGCAGCACTACCTGCTGCGAACCCGTCAGGCCAGAAAGGGCAGCATAGAGGGCGCGCACCGCCGCAGTAACGCGCTCGGGCAGGTGACTGACCTGCCGCCCCCGTACCATCACGCGCACCGCCCGCGTCATGGGCAGGCGCGGCTGCTCGGGTCGGTGCAAGCGTGCCGGCAGGTGATTGCTCAGCAGCGCCGCCAGGCCGGGCCGGCCAGTTTGCGTGCCCACCAGCCAGTGCGCACCACTGGCGTCGGCGCGCAGCTCCAGCACCAGTGGCCCCAATTCCGTCGCCGTCGTCAGGCGCTCCAATGCCGTGGTGGCCAGTGCTGGGCTGATTGGGCTGTCCCAGGCCAGCTCCTGCCACTGCCACTGCCGGTGCCCGGTCATGACGCCCCTCCATCTGCCCTGTTAGCTGCGGAGTCATTAGCCGCGTCATCAACCTCATCGTCATCCGGTAGCGTGGTTTTCTCATCCCGTTGCTGCTCCAGCCGTTGCAGCATGAGCAGCAGCAAGACCCGTGCCAATGCATCGGCGTCCAGCTCGCTGCGCCAGGACGGCACCGCGCGGTAGTGCGGCCGTCCCTGGTCTCGTCGCTTGCGGCAGGTCATAGCCGCCTCCGATCCATCACCAGCGCTGGCGATACCAACGCCACACGGCAACTAGCAGCGCCACCACACCGGCCAGGGCCAGCACCCACCAGTAGCGGCAGAGCAGCTCGACCGCCCAGATCAGCAGCACCACGCCACCAAAGACGTACACGCAACTGCGGAAGAAGCGCGCCGCCAGCGACCCCATGCCGATTCCATCTCGCATCAGTCAGTCCTCTCATCGCTCTCATGACGTGCCCTCCTCGCCAGCGGCATCCATAGCGTCTGTTTCATCGTCAGCCGGAGCCAGCGCCGCCTGCGGCCACTGCCGATCGCTCGGCACGCGGTAGCCCCAGCGGGCCAGCGAGATGGTCGAGGCGCATTCGTCGCCCCAGATGTCCCAGTGCTGGCGCGATGGCGCCGCCCGGCGGGCGAACAACTCCACAAAGGGCCCGTTGCCCACCAGTCGCTCGACGATCTGGTGGATCTCCTCCGGCTTGTGCGAGTGCTCCTGCAACGGGTGGAAGCCCCAGTTGGGCTGGGCCCGAAAGGCCACCCGGGTACCCTGTCCCCGCACGCCCAGCAACAACAGCTCGCCGGCGTTACGGAAGGTGTGCCCCATGGAGAAGCGCGGCTTGGCCCAGAAGTAGAAGCTGGTGTAGCGGAAGCCCCAGGCCTCCAGCAGCTCGATCCCCTGCGGCACTGTCGCCGTAGTCACCCAGACGAAGCAGAACGAGCGCGGCGCCGTTATCTCCCGCACTGCCTCACCCATGGCACGCAGCCGCGGCAGCGGCATCAGGCGGTAGTGCTGCGCCGCCCCGTGACGCCCCATCTGCTGGCTGCACCACGGCGGATCGGCCAGCACCGCTCGGAACGTCCCACGCTGCGGCGCCCCATCTGCCTGGTTATGCGTGGCGTGCGATTGGCTCGCCAGCGCGTGATTTGTCAGATTGCTCATTACGATCCCTCCTTTGCGCGCTTATCTGCTATTTGTGTACGCGTACAAAACGCGCTCACACTCCCCATTACGAACCGATTTGCTCGATTTGTGAACCCCCTCGCCAGCCACAACTCCCACCGACGCGACACGCCACCAGCGATGTGCCGTTCTGGGGTGGCACCACAGAGAACAAAATGGACACGAAGGCCAAATAGTGGCGGCGAAAATACATGCTGTAGTTATTGCAACAGGCAGCCAGGTCGGCCCGCACATGGCAATGTGGAGCGCGAATCAGCTGGGCGTCTGTCAGCACGAGCTGTTCGCGCCGCCTGGCTCGTCCTTGCCGTTGGCGGCCTCTTCAGGCTCCGCAGCCGCCTCCTGCGCCCGCCTCGTCATCGCCACGGCGCTGTGGAAGGCGGCCAGGTCGTGGGCCTGCTTGGTGGCGATGGCCTGCTGCCAGGCGTCGGTCTGGGCGCGGGTGGTTGTGGTGGGCGAAGTGTCGTCGCGCCAGACCGCCCAGGCCAGCAGGGCGATGGCGATGAGCGTCAGGCAGCCGACGAAGGCCAGGCCATTGATGATCCAGCTCATGGTGGGTATGTCCTTTCTGGTGATGTGCGTGGTTGCTCGGTCGTGCTGGGGTGTCTCGGTATGTCGCCCCTAGTTCAGAACTGCGCAATCCCCCGGGCGGCCTTGATGCCGTAGGCGCGCAGGATGGCGTGGTAGTAGGTCGCTCCGGCGGGGGCGGTCTGGTAGCAGGACTCGGCCAGAGCAGACAGCGTGGCGACGTTGCCCATCGCGCTAGCGGCCAGGAAGGCGCGGGCTTGGTCGGTGGCGTGGGCCAGCTGGCTGTTGGCGGCCAGCTCATCCAGGCGGCGCTGGGCGGTGCGGGCCAGGCTGCGCGACTGCGGCGCTCGTGGTGGGAGCAGATCGGCGGCGAACAGCTCGGCGATCGGCAGGATGGGCGCAGCGGGCTGGGGGCCGGTGAGGTGGTTAGAGTGGTCGGTCGTGGGCATGAGGGATTCCTTTCAGCGTTCCGTCCGGCCGCCGGAGATGTCATCTGGCGTGTTCCCCTGATTGCTGATAACAGCCGGTTCGGACATAACGAACATAAACCGTTGGAATCCCAAGGAAAAGCATAAGCGTGATAACATCGAGCAGGCTGCGAGATACTCCGGATTCGGGAACCTCGGGACCCAGCGCTGCGGTGCCGCCGTCCCGGGCCCGGTGTCCTGGTCTCGCAGTGCTCGGCCTGGGGTGCGTCGTTGGGACCGCTCCGAAAGAGGAGGGGCATCTTGCAAGGGGCCGAGAGTGCAGGAGTGTCTCAGCCTCTCCCTGCTCGTTTCGTCCAGGCGATTGCTGGCGGGGCTGGTCAGGCGTGCGGCCCTGGGCGGCAAGACGGACAGTCGGAGATGAGTGCGAGGAGGGCGGTCGGGGATGGCTGCGGAGAAGATGACGAACGGTGAAGCCGAGAACGTCCCGGCGCACGACGCGCCGGATGCGGGGCCAGTCGACGCTCATGAGCAGCGCTATCCCGACTACCTCATGGACTTCCCTCCCGACCTGTCTCCAGAGCAGGTCCAGCACTGGCAGCGGTTCTTCGACCTGCGCGAGGACATCCTGCTGGACTACGGCTACCAGACGGCCCGGGCGTACTGGACCGACCTGCAGGACATCTTTGAGTGGGCCATCGCCCGCGACAAGGACGTCCTGACCCTCACCGATCGCGACCTGCGCCAGTACTGCGCCCTGCTGCGCAGGCGCAAGTACAGCGAAGCCACCATCCGACGCCGAATGGTGGCCTGGAGGAAGATGGAAGAGAAGATGAAGGAGGGGTGAGAGACGGAGTGTGGCTGCGGTCTGAAGTCTTGCGTGTGGCACTTCGGGTGCCGTGGGACATGCCTGTCTGGCCGGTCTGGCAGCTCAACAGCTGGGTGGTCGCCCCCACTACCTGGTGCGCCTCCAGACGTTCCACCAACGCACTGCCGAGGTCAGCCTCGTCTGGCGCGACGACACTAGCAGTGTCAGAGAGGTAGTGCCGAGGTTGCATGAGGGGCGGAGGCGCGGAGGAGCGAACCGCCCAGCGCCGCACTCATCCGGCTGCCAACCGGGTGAATAAACACGGTTGGCCCGTCTCAGGCCACAGCACAGACGCAGGATGGCGGCAACCTCGGGAGGGGGCTCACATCCCTGTCGTTCCGGGCGTAACGCAATTGTTACCGCGTGGTCAGTATCAAAGTCCTGGCTTCTGAGGGTCGGCAAGCGTACCGTGGTCGCCGTAAGAACGATCTGCGGGCACCACCAGCCCAGCGCGACGATGGAGATAGGCATGCGCTACCAGGCAGACATAGACGCTCTCAGGCGGCAACAACGCCGGCAGTTGTCGCCGCCAGGCAGTCCGCCTGAGCCCACCTGCCGACGATGGCGTCTGTCTGCTGCGCACCAGATGCGTCCACCTTGCAACGGACAGCTAGAGCGACGTCGCCGAATGCCCGTGAGCTAAGGAACTCGACGTTCGCAATCGAGACCGCCAATATGCCAGTCGATATAAACAGCAAGACACCCATCTCATAATTGAAACATTGCGTTAATAGGTTGACTGTGATTAAATAGTAGCAGCCATGAGTGAAACGCTGCCCCATCACCAGAACCCACCGAACCAGCCCGAAAATGATCTGCTGGTTTGGAATACTTCTGCGGAACGCGGCATTGAAACTCAATCGAACAGCCAGTCGACACGCAAAGGTATTGGACGTCTTGCGATAAGTGAAACGGAACTCAGCGAGATGTCATCTAAGCAGGATATTGGGATAGTAGATAAGTTAAAGTCACTTTACAGAGACTTTAGGGAAATTAGCCAACCTAAAAAGAGGGTCGTGAGCGCTTACTGCGTTTTTGTTGACCCCACCGTGCCTTCACCAGGGTGCCTATATCCTCCATCAGCGGATCACAAGTAACCATAAGCAATTCTCAATTGCCTTCATTTTCTAAAGCTACCCCAGTCTCCGACCCCACGGAATTATGGCTAATACTTGTCTATTTCAAGGCTACATACCTCCCACTCTAGATGAGGTTAAAAAATACGCTGATTCATACTATACACATTGGGAAGACCGATCAACTTGGTTAATAAGAAGGGTAAAGCAATTCGAGCCAATAAGTCCTGTCGCAAATAAAATTAAGATGTCTTACGATGTTATGTTTTCAGAGCTTAGCAAGCTTGAACATCGAGATGGCGTTTTAACATTACCGCTGGACTGGATGAATAAGCAGCCTTTTGTCTCTATCGATATTTCTGGCCCCTGGGAGTCGGCGGTTTGCTTAGCGAGTCGTTCAGAATCCGCTCGCATAGCTACCTACTATGTATTTGGCTGGCTCAATCGCTTTGCAGAATTTTCACTACATGAACTAACAGAGGAGCAGATTTCAGCAGTATATAGGCTTCTGCGAGGGCGAGACACTTCGGCTCACGGGAGGTTAAGTAGCTGGCTGTATATCGTTGAGAAGTACGATCTAAACTGGCCTATAGGAATTAGTAACAACTGGTACGCATGGATCGCCAATCGAGAGTTTAGGCGTTTTTTTACAAACTTATGTAAAACATTTGCCATGTCCGTAACCCTACCTTACAAGCAACTCGAAACATGTGCTCGCGGGATCATTAAAGTATCCTGGAACGATTCCTTTACGTATCAGCATGACGACTATTTTGAAGGATACATAAGACAGTCCAGCCAAGAGATAAGCGCGCGAATAGAAGCGTCGCTCACGCCAGTTCATTTTTTGCTTTTTCGCGCGATGGTCATAGCGTTCATTGGAATTGTTATTCTGACTAACTGGCTCAGAAGTCAGATGCGTCGCTACGGAGTTGTTCCTCCCAATTTTGTAATATCACTAGTAAGTGAGTCAAAGCTGGGCTTCTATGGTCAAATCATACTTCCAGAAGCCATGCGCATAGACAATGTCAGGTGTGAAACGCTAAGAATTGATGGAGAAGCGCAAGAAATTACCGTCAAACCCTCTGGTTACATGCACAAAGATGACGGAATGAAGGCTGGCGATTTACACTATGTAGGAAATAAAGCTCGACTGTATATTACTCGAGGAGAAGGAGTGAATCTTTCTGCCGATTTTCGTATTCAGGCACATGTAAAGAGGGGCCAGTTTGTTTTACCTGCGCTCTTTGCTTCACTTGCAGGCCTAGCAGTGTCGGCAGTTCTTCTCCTGATGTTCATTAAATTCGAGAGCTTTGCATTCCCTCAAGATATATCTAGCATGGTGGCCGTCGTGGCTATCTTGCCATCCGCTATGGCTGGTTACATTCTGTTCGATCGGGAGCATGAATATGTAAGCGTGGTGCTCGGTTCCCGTCGAGTCCTGCTAGTTGTCTCGATGATCGTTACACTCACCGCAGTGTTCACGGTTAATCTTGCGTTGGTGCTCCGCAGTGGAATCCCCCATGAAGATAAACCAACACCGCAGACACTGGCATACATTCATCGGCTCAGCGACACTGCTGAAGTTGCAGCATTTGTGACATTTGCGACACACTTGGTCGCTTTCCTGGTATTCGCTTTAGATTTCTTAGTGACGGAGAACTGGCGCCACACCTTCTCTCGCAAGTTTCATCTCGCCCTTGCCTGGCTGTATGCGGCACTACTCGTATGTTGTTTCTTGTGTGCATACTGTTGGATGGGTGTGAGTTTATTCCAGTGGCATGGAGCAAAGACGAATTTCTTTGCTGAACTTCCCAGGATTCTATACCATCAAGCACGTATCGTTTGGCAATCAGTTTAGATCTTCCGCAGTATCTGCTCTAGCTAGGTTCCTCTATATCTCCAGGTACTCACGCGTCATCCCGGACACGCTCTACCGCTCCCTCCATCGGTGGGACGTATCCTCAACCTAACAGCTACCACATCTGGCTCGGCACGAGAACGTAAGGCCAGTGACTTCTCCGACCAAGCACGCTGCTTGACCTGTCCTTCCATCCAGTGGCTCAAGGAAGATCTACGGCAGTGGGTTACTGACGAACCCGGTGCGCTGAGGACGATGTGCGTGAGGTAAGTTCGCTGTGCAGTTCGAGAACGGATGATCCTACTGCATGCTTGAGGCTAGCGATAGCCTTGAGAACATCAAGGGCTCAAACTGCCCCGCGTAAGATTGCAGTGACATACCGTGTGGGTATGAGTGAATCTACCGGTTCCCCTACTTGGACTCTTATTTTCGCCCTTCCCGCCGCTGTTGCCGCGGCCGTCGCTGCTGTGAATGGGTTAAGCCAGCTTACTCGATCGGCGAAGGCGCGGCGCACCATTGAGTGGATCAATAGTACAATCGATAAAGATGCCGATGGCGATTCGCGGCTGCATCCACTAACTGAACTACGAACAGAACAAGAGGCGCGCCTCGTTGCAACGTACTACGTCCCCTGGTGGCGTCTACTGCTATTCCCAGTTTGGGTGACTGTTTTCGGAGTGCTTTTCACGCTTGCTATCAGGAAAGGTATGCCTGGAGCGGATGCCATTCGAGGCGCAGGGGCGAGTTTTCTGTTCACCTTGTACTTTGCATGGCTATTTATTGGTAGCTATAGAGAACGGTTGCGGATAAGCGACCACTACAAAACCGGAATCCTCAGAGAACCTCGCATTGCGCTGTGGCGCATGGGAAATAAGCTCGTTGGCGTAGCGCTGTGGTGCACGATCGTCATCTATTTGTTGGGCGGAGGCTTGGCATCTCTTATTGCAGTCAGGTATCCGATACTTGCGGTGGTAGGCTTGTCTGTGGGATACATTATGCTATTTTCTACGATTCCGTATGTCATGCACTACGTTCAAGAGTGGCGTATCGCAACTAAAACAGGGGCGAAGCTGCTTGGAAATGAAAAATTCAGTCTCCCTCGATTCGTTGCAACTACGTTTGTGCTTCCAGAATCAAAAGAAGACACCAACGAAGAATATTACGGAAGCTATCCAATGTAGTTCACGTGACAGCATATAGGGTGCTATAATAACACAGTACATGTCCGCCAATCATTCCATATCCCTCCACCACCGCCTCCGTCGACTCAAAGCCGCCCTCCTGGCCCTCTCCTTCACCCTGGCCGGCATCCTCCTCATGATGCTCAACGCCTGGTTTGCTCCACTACAGCTGGGAAGTTGGCAGTGGCTGCATGCCCTGCCGCTGGGCGAGCTGGGTGGGACGCTGTTTGGTGCGGGGCTGCTATCGACGTTCTTTGAGTACACCTTCCGGCGAGACCAGGAGCGAGCGGTGACCGAGCGCTTCCGCCAGACGATCCGTGAGGAAGCACCAGCCCTGCGCGATGTGGTCATCGAGGCCTTCCGCTTCGACCGCCAGGACGTAGCGCGTATCGCCACACCCGAACTGCTGGATGATTTGGCCCGTACCAGCCTGGGTCTGCGCTTCGGCGACCCAGCCTTCGGCCGAGAGGTCTATGCCGACATCCGCTACCAAGCCATGGCCGCCGAGGAGCGCTGGTACGACGCCCGCGTCGACGCGACCCTTGGTATACCAAGGGGTAGGAGCAGTGCTCCTACCCCGTTCTTCGACTTACGTGTCCGCTGGGAGTACACCGTCACGCCGCGGCACCGCTTCCGCAAGTTTGCTGTCGTCTCCGACCGCCAGCGCTACGACCAGCTGGTGGCCGAACGTGGGGAGACGAGTGTGTGGTACCGCCGGCCGGTGCCCGGCCTGGCCGCCAACGATCCTGAGGTCTTTGCGCTGGAGCAGTTCACCGTCAACGGCACGCCGGTGCCGTTCTCACGGCAGGTGGATGAGGTCTCCCAGGTCTACACCGTTGATCTTGGCGAGCAGGTCATCCAGCAGGAGCAGGCAGTCGTCGTCTCCTTCAGCTTCCGCACCCGCACGCTCCGCAGTGGCCATGTGGTGCACCTGGACATCGACCGCCCCACACGCGGTCTCGACGTCGAGCTGCGCTACGACCCAGAGCAAGTCGGCCAGATGCGCATCCTCGACTTTGCCTCCATCGGCGAAGGAGGACGCCTCACCCAAGTACCGAATACGCCAACGCTGCGCTACCGCTACGACGGCTGGCTCTTCCCAAGAGCTGGCATGGTCTTCGTCTGGACGCTGCCAGACGAGCAGGACGACTGGGGCGAGGTTGCTCCCGACACCGATGCCAGGCCACCACGCTCAGCCGGTAGTTCTGAGAACGCCGTCAAGGCAGTACCAGCCACGGAAGACGACGCCCGCCAAGCTCGTGCAGCCTGACGGACACCGACCAGCTGCCATGTAGGAGGCAGCTGTGGGATGGGTTGGCCCCTGCGTGGGGCGCTTGGTCAGTCGCCACCCATGACGCTCACCTCCCTCCGTCTCGGCTGACATCTCTAGATTGCCATACATGTATGGTGGTGCCAAGTTGGTGGCCGCTTGACGCTGGTGGTCGTGCGCGACTCCTCCTCCACCAGCCAAGACGAGCAGTGGTGGCCCATCGCCCGCCAGCTGGGCCTGCGGCTGCAGCGCGCCCGCATCGCCAAAGGCCTCAGCCAAGAGGCCCTAGCCCACGCCGCCGGCATCTCCACCTACACCTACCAAAAGTTCGAGAAGGGCGAGTCCCGCCCTGGCACGCCCATGAACCCGCGCCTGCGCACCCTCATCGCCCTGGCGAAAGCGCTGGACATGCGGGTGGAGGAGTTGGTGGGTGGGATGAGTGAGTAGGGAGAGTGCGCGCTACTGTCCCAAGATGAAAAGAGACAAACACTCCACTGTTTCCAAGTGGCTAACTCTGACCAATCAAACACATCCATCTACTATATTTGACCTTGCGAATAGTTACCAAATCGATGTCTCGTATGTGATGCCGCAGCCTGTGTAACGTTATAAACTATCTGCCCGAAGGCGCAGTCCTTTCTAGATGGCGACTCTGACAAAATCGGTGTAGTCGTTTGAATTACTCGAATTTCGAAACGTCGTCCGATGCGTCGGTCGCCAAGACACACTTTACTTAAGGACGACTCACAATGGATGCCGCTTTAATTGCACTGTTTGCCAGACTGGCAGAGATTTCCGCAACACAAACAGCAACAGCTATCGTCGACAGAATCGCGGCGGTTAAAGCGAGAAATAAGGACGCCGAAACGATTCAAGTACTTTCAGAGACAGTCAACTTGTTGATCTCAGATCGCGAAGAGTTGATCGGCATCGCACGAGCACTAAAAGAGCAATTAGTCTCGCAGCAGATCAGCGACGCGGACATTGATCATGTTGTAAATACTGTCCTCCCCGTTCTCGAAACGGTAAGCAGTCAAGGTGGAGGATCAAAGCAAGAAACTGCCGCATTCATGGATACAGTGCGTCCGATACTGTCTCACGACACATTGAAGGTCCTTCAAATACTTGGATTCAATTACCGCAAAGCAATTGGAGAACCTCTCACCGAAGTCGTTCACAGTTACGTTGCATCTCTGGAGAATAAGCCTAGCAAAACGCAGGCGAAACGCAATTCACGGCAACGATAACGACATATCAGTTACACCTTTCACCTTGCTCACCTAATTCTTCCCTGTTAGATGCATAATATGCCTCCGACTTAGTGGAGTGCTAGTGCGTTGAGTGGCGGAAGTTAGCTTCCACCACACGGTTACCAGAGCTAACCTCATTGTCTTTACACTACCTGCCTTCCATGCTTAAATAGAAGTATGACCGATAACGATTTTCAACGCATACAAGAACTATTATCCACTAACCTCAATGCTGTCGAGGAGCGGATCAATAGTCGCATTGACAAACTTGAGCGCGAGATAAAGGATGTACGTGGCGAAATTAAAGGCGTACGTGATGAGATAAAGGACGTGCGCAGCAGCATGGAGGAAGGTTTCGACGCCATCGGCGCTCAGTTCAATGAGATCGACAACCGATTCACAGCACTAGACGAGAAGATCGATCGCAACCATCAGGAAGTGACCAAGCGGATCGACGCGCTCAGTAAAGACATCGAGTCTCAGCACCAAGACGCCCTCGAAGCCAAAGGCGCACTACGGCTGCTCACCACGCAGCATGAGCAGCTTTCTGGCCGGGTGGCAGTTATTGAGAGCAGGTTGCAGGCGGCGTAGCAGCACAGGTACCTCGACGCTCCTTTGGACGCTGACTCGCCTGCGTCTGCTGCTCTTCCGTACTGCTGTACTGGTGCCCTCGAGCGCTAAGAGAGACGCGAAGAGTCCTCCCCCGCGCTCAGGCGCAGGCACGGGTAGCCCCAAGGACGCTCGGGTTGCCCCCGGCAGCAGGACGTAGCCCGCATAGCGAACTGCACCGCTCTTACCCACGTCAGATCACGATTCAGCCGCAAACAGCCCGCCAGGACGGGAGACGGCTACTGGCTCACCGTGCGGCGCTCTACTATCGATTGCGGCAACGCAGCCCCGTCCCTGTTGGAGGCATCCTCCAGCCCCTGTCACCCATGGCGACACCGGCGTCGCTCGTCGGCTCTGCGCTGCCGTATATCCCTCTCAATCCTGCGGTGGAGCCTCCCATGAGCCTGACGCGCGAACTGAATAAGAAACAGTCTCCGTTCCGGCAGCTGGTGGAGGGTTGTGCCCCTGCTCTGGCCATAGCGGGTGGTAGATCCCCGGAAGGCAAGCGGGTCGCTGAACGGCTTGGTTTTTACGAACTCGTCAAGGCGCGCTCCCTGGCACCACTGCCGGATGGAGTGACCGACGCACGGCGGCACTCACCAACTGTCGGCATGGCCTTCGACATCCGCACCAGGATGATGCTGGGCGAGTTCGAACCACGCCGGAGCGCCTCGGCGATGGGCGTGGACGTCTTCAACCATCTCCTCGCACCGCTGTTGCCGAACGGCCAGCACATATCGGACGTGCTTGGCGACGCCTTCCTCGAGGCGGAGCGACTCACCAGGGACGGCGACGACGTCGACCAGGACTACGCCAGCATCGTCTTCGCGTGGTGCGAGTCGATCTACCGTGCCGGCGGGCGGGCGATACGCAGCTCGTTGGGCGAACGCCTGTCGGCAGCGAGGAACGTCGACGAGGTGTATGACTCAATACCACCGCTCATGCTCGAAGACATCGCTCGCCTGCGCATCGTCAACCAACGACAGATCAAGCACTGGCGCCTGCGCATGAAGCATGGGGCCTTCTTCATCTCGAACCCATCCTTCTCCGGCGACTTCTTAGTCAGTGGCGCCGACGGCGACTGGTTCATCGACGACACCCTCTTCGACTTCAAGGTCAAGGACACCATCACAGCGCCGTGGGTGCGGAAAGTCCTCATGCAGCTCCTGGGCTACCTCATCCTCGATCTCGACAACGACTACCAAGCCAAGTGCATCGGCGTCTGGTTGCCACGCCAGGCGACGGTCAAGACGTGGGCCATCGAGGAGATTCTTGGTAATGATGCCAGCACGATACTGGCGAGGGCGCGAATGGATGTAGAGAGTGTGATGGAGCGAGAGGTGGGGGTGGTTGCATAAATTAGGCTTACAAAAGTACATCGTTCAGCATATAATACATGCAGAATTTATCTGCACACCTTAACTCTATCCTCCTAAATAAGAAGACCACAAAATGAGCGACACTGCCAACATCAGCGACAACGCCACATCTCAACCCAGCACGTTGTCGACACAAGCGATCAACGAAGACATTTTCAGATGGCTAGAAAAACGCCCTACCTGGCAGCAAAACCTTTTTCAACGCATTGTGCGAAATCAAGCTATCGATAATTCGTACATCGAGCAACTCGTCGACTTGCTGGTTGCTAACAAAACTGTCACCCCAGAAACTCCCACCTTGACGATTGATGAACTCCCTCAAGGTGGCGACATGAAAGAAAGTATAGCGATCTGCAGTGTTGGCGACTTGCATGGGGTCAACGCTTTGCTGGGCGGCCAGACGCTACAGTTCTCTCCGACTGGCATGACTATCGTCTATGGCGACAACGGTAGCGGCAAGTCTGGATATGCGCGCCTCCTTAAGCAGATAGTCGGTGCTCGCCATCATGAAGACATTCTTCCCAATGTATTTATCAATAAGCACTGCAGTCAATCGGCCCAGATCAACTATCGCTGTGGCGGCACTGATCAAGCAGCAACGTGGTCAAGAACGTTCAACGACACGACATTTGGGCGCGTTCACTTCTATGATGAAGCATGCGGCAACGACTACCTGCAGAACGAAACAGAGCTGTCGTATCGGCCATCAGTACTCAGCCTCCTCGATCGACTCGTCGAACTTATTGATCAGGTGAGTAGTGAGATAGGAAAGCGCATCACCGTCGAAGAAGCGAAGCAGTTTTCGTTCCCGAACGTACCTGACGGAACGTCGGCAGCGAAATTCCTATCCGAACTTTCCGATCGCACTGACCCACACTCTCTTGACCAGCTACTTGATGCCCATCAAGATCTTGATAAAGAAATTCAAGAGTATCGTCAAGAAGAAGCCCGCCTCCAAGCAACTGATCCCACAAAGGAGAAGACGAGACTTTCTGCGGTCGCAAAAGATGCCGAAGCGCTAGCTGCTCACCTCGAATCCATCGAAAATACGTTATCACCAACTGCTGCCGACCGCATTCTGACACTAAAACAGGAGGCAATGAAGTTACGTGCCAGCGCTGACGAAGTCTCATCCAGCTCTTTTGCAGATGAGCCGCTTCCTGGTGTGGGGTCACAGACCTGGCGAGCGATGTGGGAGGCGGCAGAACGCTACGCACAAGCAGAGGCATACCCGGACCGAGACTTCCCAGCCACAGAGGATGATGATGTCTGTGTGTTGTGTCAACAACCGTTGGCTCAGGACGCTCAAGCACGGTTGCGTCGCTTTCGCGACTACGTCCGCAACACCGTGCAGCAGCAGGCCAAGGATGCGGAACGTAGATACAGTGCCGCAGTTGATCAACTTAAGAAGTTTGACGTAACGACCGCCAGTGTCCTATCTTGGCTGGCCCATTTTGCTGACAACAACGACTTGAGCAAGGACACTCTCACTGCTGCCCTTGATGTTGCGGTTACGGCGAAAGAAAGGATTCTGAAGCGTCTTCAAGATAACACTGACGAGAGTTGGGTGGAACTTGCATCCGTCAATATCTCTATCGTGCGTTCCCTTGCTACAGCGAAACGTAATGAAGCAAACGACGTTGATGTCGATAGCTTCAAGAAGAGCCTCGATTCAGTCAAGAAGAAGCGGCAGGAATGTGAGGGGCTTCAAATACTAAAATTTGTTAAAAAGGAGATTGTCAATGAGATTGATCGACGTAGGCGCGTTACACTGCTAACCAACAAGAAGAGAGACGCGTCCACTGCACCGATAACACGCCAAAGTAGTTCTCTTGCGAAAACTTACGTTACAAAGGTAGTCAGCGACCACTTCATGTCAGAGGCGAATAACCTTAGGCTCGAACATGTCGTACTTTCAGATCCGAAAGGTACAAAGGGGGCGATCCATCAGAAGCCTACTCTAAAGGAAGCATCTGGGGCTTCTACGGTGCAGGTGCTGAGTGAAGGTGAGCAGACAGCTGCAGGGTTGGCGGGATTCCTAACCGAGGTGTATTTCGACGAAAGCAAATCTGCCGTTGTCTTCGACGACCCAATGTCGTCGCTTGACCATCAGCGAAGGAGCAGCGCCGCGCAACGCATGGTGGAACTCGCGCAGGATCGTCAGGTTATTGTATTTACGCATGACCTAATTTTTCTTGCGGAACTTGTCAAACGCGCCCGATACCTATCAGTTGAAGTGCATCAGCAAACAATCCAGCGCAACGGTTCTAAACAGCCAGGTCAGATAACTGGCAAGTTCCCTTGGAAGGCTAATGACACCGACGCCCGCATCGGTATTCTTAAAACTGACCTGGATAAGATTGCCGCAACGCGGGCTAGCATGTCGGGCGAAGAGTACGAAGACAAAACCGCAGGTTGGGCAGGTAGGCTGTCGGAAACCTGGGAGCGTACAATACGGAGCGACGTTATATATCGAGTCGTAGATCGCAGTACCACAGAGGTTAAACCAATGTTGGTGCGTATTCTCGCGAGAATTTCAGGCGAAGACTATGAGGAATTTGAAAAAGGATATTCCGCCACATCAACTTGGGCCAGACGACACGACAAGAGCGAAGAGGTTAGTTATGTGGCTCCTGAGCCTGAGGAGATGGAGCATGAACTTAATCGCTTGAAAGAATGGCATGCGCGCGTGAGAGGCTATGCCAATAAGCCGTGGACACCAACCGGTTGTCAATAGCAGCCGGCAGGGGGGCTGGTTAGGTACTCGAGTATTGGCATCTTCTCCGGTACAGCGCCGCTGGCAGAACATATTGAGCGATCAACGGCCCGTATCGCGTCATGGTGCCCCTCTAGCCCGCCTCGGCGCCCACTCGGCTCGAATCTAGCTCCAGAGATGGGCTTCCAGCGGTGCTGTTGTCACCCACCACTCAGCGGGCGCTGGGTGACGGTTCCATGACGCTCGGGCTGTTGCCGCTTGGAACAACCCGGCTACTGCAACCTGACCAGCCACTACTGCGGCAGGCGCCAAGCAGCTCCATGCAGTCCGTACCTGGACATACCCACTACAGCGGCTTGCCTTGGTGGGCGAACTACCAGCACCGACTCCAGGGCAACCCTCGCAGTGTCCGTCCACGACCAGGCCGCAGTGTGTGCCCTCGACCCACCCATTGTCACGGTTTCATCACACTTCGTGACCTGCGCCACTTCCGACCGTCCAGGCGGTATAGGCTCAATGTGCAGGCAAGGACGTCTGCTGGAGTCACCAGCTCCATCGCCCTCATCCCCGAGGAGGATCACGATGAGCAAGACGAGCAACAAGATCAGGTGGTTAGCACTCTTCGGCCTGGCTGCAGCTACAGCAACTGGAGTAACGACGGTGGCACCGCCAGCTCGCGCGGACGAAGTCACCGCCACAGTGTTCTCCGCCCCTGGCTGGGACTACGCCAACGTCCGAACGAGCCCTGACACCAACAGGCAGCCAATGGGACAGGTTCAGGCCGGCCAGACAGTAAAGCTAATTTGCTATCAAGTCGGTGAATACGTCAAAGGCCCGTACGGCACCAGTAACTACTGGTACAAAGTGGATGGGTACGGCTCAGGATGGATAGCTGATTCTATGCTCTCTACGGGAAGCGACCTACCAGTGACCAGAATGTGTCCAGAGAGCCAACAAAAATCGATGACAACCACTCCAAATCATTCACCGATTTTCACAGCTAAAGTGAACAATAACTCTGGGGTGGAGTATGTTAACGGGAGAATAGGCCCTACCACCAAACATTTTGATTATGAACTCTACTCCGCTAACACAGTTTTGGCTTTAGAATGTTGGACCACAGGCGAATCTGTAAGCGGCCCCGATGGAAAGACTTCAGATAGATGGTATTACACCACAGACGAGACCTGGGTGTCTGCAGCATATTTATCAGTCGATGGGGGCGGTTCGAAAATTCCGGATTGTAACTCACCGAAAGGAAATAGTCCAACGGCAGGGATAATTCCAAATGCGCCACGCACTTGGCCAAAAGTACATAAGATTGATTACGACGGAGACGACGCTCGAGTTACAGACTCCCTTCTCAGTCATTACTACAAAGAAGACGGAAATCCCGGCGTGGATGTGAGTGTAGACTGGTCATTCTTCAGCAAACGTCAGTGGCTTAAGGATTTTGGCTACAATATGCCCGTCGGTGCCGTTAGGCAGGTCGATAAATTTACTTCGATCTGGAACGACAAAAATGTCTATGTGTCTGTAGGTGCTTTCGCATTCTACCGCACATCCGAACACTGTTTTCTCGTCTATGACTATTATGACTTCGACTACCCGTATACGGCAGAAAAGGACGCCGCAGCCCGCGGAGAGGCTCAAGAGTTCAACGTCTATTCTGCCGGATGCTACCAGTAAACAGCGTTGCAAACGCTAGCAAACGATCAACAATCATCGACATAGAAGAAATAAATGTGATAATATTAGTGTAGAATGACATTATCGATTCTAGTTTTGTCTCCACCCTGGCGTCGCCTAGCCAAATTCGTTACTGTTGCCACTGCCTGCTTCGTCTTCTGGCACTACGGCATCGTCTACGGCCTGCTTGGCATGCGGCCAGAGCATCACATCACTACCATCTTTCGGCAGCGAGTGAAGCGGGTTGCGACCGATAATGCAACGATTGTCTACGACACTGGCTATGTTCGACAGCTATCGATTCAGAAAGACTACGATGGAGCAGTAGTGGGGCGAATTAATGACGCACAGAAACGTAAGGAGATAGTGTCACAAATCATACACAAGAACTGCTCTGAACAAGACTGTACACCATGGAGCACTTTCTCCGCTATAGGAAAAGGGCTGGTCCCTGGCAGCACCAAAGAAGCCTTCAAAGGGGATATCATGAGCACCGCCTTCTTATATGGTCCCGGCTGGCCAATTCATTTGCCGACACCGGCTCGCTTCGAGGCTTCATCCTTGATCGACCAAGCAATATCTGCACCGCATTCACAGTGCATGTTCTATGGCTGGATAGATTACTTTTGTCTTGATGTAGAAGGTGGAGCTTTTGTGTATCGGTATCGGTGGTGAGAATTGAAGGTTAGTCGTATGGCACTTGACTATATGCACCTACGTTTAGTCTCCAATCACTCACCCCGCACAACCTTCCGTACCGTATCCCTACTGACACCCAACCGCTGCGCAGTGTGTTTTACTGTGCCCAGCTTGGCGTAGGCCTCCCGCACCCGCTCTTGGAAGGCAGGGTTGGCTGGGTTGGTGCGGAGCGTCTCTCCTGCTTGCTTGAGGTGCCTGGCTACCGTGGTGCGATGGAAGCCGAAGCGTGCGGCGATCTGCGCCACCGTCTGCCCCGCCTGGTGCAGCGTCACCATCTCTTCCACCAGTTGCGGACGCAGGTAGCGGTTGATCCGCCGTGGTGGAGTGGTGGAAGACTTGGTAGCTGGCGCGGATGTCCGCACTGCTGAGCCGTCGGCCGGCTGATGAGAGGTGGGCGTCGTTGAACCTGCGGCGGGCTGCGCTGCTGTGGCGGCGTGGGCTGGTGTGCCTGGCTCTCCATTCTGCCCAGACGTTTCTGAGCCAGCCATAGCGGCAGAGCTTGATAGAACGCCTGGGTCTTCATCTCGTTCCTGCTTGTCTGCGACCGTCCTGGCAGCCGGGGAGTCTGCATCGTCCTCCTGCCCAGGCTCCTCCACGCTGTCCGCGTTGGCGGTATTTGCAGGGGCGCTCGCCCGATTGCCTTGCTCAGTGTCCGCTCTGCCGGCCACGTCTAGCGAGCTGCCAGGATCCTCCTCCAGTGAAGAGCCGCGCCCCGTCGGCACTACTGCAAGGTCAACGACACCCATCACATACCACCAACACGCTTCCCATTGTTTTGAGTGGGGTAGGGAGAGGGCGACCATTGCTCTCGCACTCAAACCCACGTCATGGAAGTCCCATGACGTGGGTTTTTACTTGTTTTTGCTGGATTTCAGGGCAGGAAAGCCATCATCCGGCAGACCGTGCAAGCGAATGCTGAGGCCCTGCGCGATGCCGTCATCGAGGCCTTCCGCTTCGACCGCCAAGATGTTGCGTGTGTAGCCACGCCTGCGCTGCTGGACGATCTGGCACGCACCAGCCTTGGTTTGCGCTTCGGTGACCCAGCCTTCGGCCGCCACTCTTGCATTATCCTCGTTGCCATCAGCGTTGCATAGTTTTGCTCGATTCGCGCCAAAGTAGCCATGTCTCGAATGCCATGTCGATTGCGCATGACACCAGTTGCTGGATCGCTCGTACGCCATACCCGTTAACGTGCTTGCCGACCTTTCTCGTTGAGGCTAGCCTGCGCCTGCGCTACCAACTCATCAGCCGAGACGTCTCCTCGCGCAAAGGCCTCAAGTAAGCGCTTGGTAGCATTCGTAACCGCCACACCTTCAAGCTCGTGTGAGCCGATAATTGCCCGAATTAACTGCTGGCGTTGCGTTATTTCTGCTGCTGTCATATCTATTAATCAGTATAGCAATATTGCAGAATATTACCAAACATGCTGCACCCACTATCGGCCATCTAACCTTTACACATCCCAGCCCACCATGCTTAAATAGAAGTATGACTGAAAAAGACTTTCAACGCATACAAGAATTATTAACCACTAACCTCAGCGCTGTTGAGAAGAGGATCAATGGTCGACTGGACAAAGTTGATGAACGACTCGATAAGATAGAAGGTCGTATGGACAGTTTAGAAGGTCGCATGAACGGCTTAGAAGGTCGCATGGATAAGCTGGAACACGAGATAAAAGATGTGCGCAGCAGCATGGAAGAGAGTTTCGACGCCATTGGTGCTCAGTTCAATGAGATTGACAACCGATTCACAGAACTAGACAAGAAGATCGACCGCAATCATCAGGAAGTGACCAAGCGGATCGACACACTCAGCAAAGACATCAAAACTCAACGGGAAGACGCCCTTCAAGCTCAAGGCGCACTACGGCTACTCACCACGCAGCATGAGGACCTCGCCGGCCGGGTAGCAGTTGTTGAGAGTAGGTTGCAGGCGGCGTAGCGGCGCAGGCACCTCGATCACTCCTTTGGACGCCGGTTCGCCGGTGTCTATTGCTTTGTCTGCCGCTGCGTCAGCGATGTAGGTGTCGCCTACTTTGCTGGAAGGTAGGTGTTCTAGAACCCAACCTTGGATGTGCCCGGTAGCCCGCAAGGATGCTCTGGCTGCCCCCCTGGCAGCAGGATGTGGCCTGCATAGCGAGGTGTATCGCTACCCACAATCAGATCACGATTCAGCCACAAACAGTCCGCCAGGACGGGAGACGGCTAACTGGCTCAGCGTCTGGTGATTCAATCATGTAGCTACGTCAAAGGCCCGTACGGCACCAGTAACTACTGGTACAAAGTGGATGGGTACGGCTCAGGATGGATAGCTGATTCTATGCTCTCTACGGGAAGCGACCTACCAGTGACCAGAATGTGTCCAGAGAGCCAACAAAAATCGATGACAACCACTCCAAATCATTCACCGATTTTCACAGCTAAAGTGAACAATAACTCTGGGGTGGAGTATGTTAACGGGAGAAATAGGCCCTACCTTATTTTTGTGCAAACTTTATGCTTTACATGCTTTAGTTATGTTGCAGAGGTGGTGAGCTAGTACGAAGTGTCGACATGAATGCAAGAACGTGTTATTATCATAGTTAGGTATGGTTTCTTCGCATTCCTCGTCTCACCCTTGGTTTCGCATTATTATAGTTGCAACCATCCTCATCGGTTGCCTCACTATATGGTACGGTTTCATTGCCTACGGCTTACCGGCGCTGCGGCCACATGATTCCATGCGAGAAATATTTGCACGTCGTGTCATGCCAGTTGTCACTCAGAATACAATAGTTATTTATGACACTGGTTATGCTAGGACCTCGCTTTTTCATAGCGACTACGATGGCTCGATTATAGGGAGAATTGATAATGCCGCGAAACGAAAGGAAATAGTGTCGCAAACGGTAGATACGATATTTTCAGACTGCGCGCGCAAAAATAATCCACAGCGATGCATGCCGTGGAATAAATTCTCTGCACTTGGCGCAGAAGCGCCTGGCGGCATGGAATCCTTCTTGCGTGAGATCAAGAGTACGGCGTCACTCTATGGCCCCAACTGGCCAATCCACCTGCCAACGCCAGCTCGCTCGGTGGCATCGTCTTTGGTCGATCATGCAGTCTCTGCGCCACATGCCACATGCACGTTCAATATACGCAGAGATTTCTTGTGTCTCGATCCGGATAGTGGGGCCTTTGTCTATCGGTATTGGCGGGGGCATGGATATCCGGAGAGGGATGGGTAGGAATTTATTTCGGCGTTGATCGCATCGATTAACAGCACTTGAAAGCTCCTGTAGAAGTATCTGTTTTATCTGACTAATGACACTATACGGTCGTTTCCGATCTTCCAGATACTTCGGTAGATGGCTCGCGCTGATCTATATACCATATTCGGTGTCGGCTCACTCACCCCGCACGACCTTCCGCACCGTATCCTTGCTGACTCCTAACCGCTGAGCAGTGTGCTTAACCGTCCCGATCTCGGCGTAGGCCTGCCGCACCCGCTCTTGGAAGGCAGGGTCGGCTGGGTCGGTGCGCAGCGTCTCCCCTGCCTGCTTGAGGTGCCTGGCCACGGTGGTGCGGTGGAAGCCGAAGCGTGCGGCGATCTGCGCCACCGTCTGCCCCGCCTGGTGCAGCGCCACCATCTCTTCCACCAGCTGCGGACGCAGGTAGCGGTTGATCCGCCGCGGTTGGGTGGCCGTGTGCTGCTGCGTGTCCTGTGCTGCTCGGGCTGGATGGATCGCACTTGCGGCTTCTGCCGAGGCGCTCGCCCGGTTACCTTGCTCAGTGTCCGCTCTGCCGGCCACGTCTAGCGAACTGCCAGGATCCTCCGCCTGTGAAGAGCCGCGCCCCGTCGGCACTACCGCAAGGTCAACGATGTCCATCACATACCGCCAACACGCCTCCCGTTGCTTTACTCTAGTCACCACTATAAGCAAAATGCTCGCGAGTACATTGTAAGTATTGATTGACCGTTTTATAATAAAAGTTATTATGAGCGAGATACCACCATTCACCGATAAGCCACCAGTAAATCTAGAAGATACAGAATTGCAAATTGGCATGAAGAAAATGCGAGAACAGTTGCTGGGTGTTATGGCACTTGAGGGGTAGATTGTCAGAAGGTGACGAGCGCGATTCGAGAAACTATAGCACCAGCCAAAGCAAACGATACCCAAGATCATCATGGTGACCTCGCTGACTTGAATGATGCTTTCGATGTGCTTCTTGAATATCGCAAAATGCAGGAGCCACCCATAGAGCGTTTTTCGCCCGAAACTGACGACCCAGAATACCTAGCTTTTCTTAAAAAGATTACCGAGTGCAAAAGCGGCAGTGAGATGCATAGAATGATCATGGCGCGCAAAAGGCTAGAAGGTCGTCCAGACTTAGCCTCCATCTAGTAGTTGTATTTCACTTCCGCAAAGAAGGCCTTATTAGCTAGAGTTGGTAGTGAAGGAGTTTTACGTGATAATGCAGTACTACATACTAACAATACGAAACGCCCATGCTAGCCCAAGTGCGCCAACGATAATCAATACACTCATAGTTATCTCTACCTGCTTGTAATGTCGCACATGAAAGCGAGGAATAGTGGCAAGCACTGCAATGAGGAAGCCCAATGCTATGGCCGCTGAGGCAGGAATGAATTTATGTCCAATTTGGAAGGCATATGCGCCCATCAAGAACGCTGCTGAGCCATAGATGATGCGCGAAATAGGCCTACTACCACGGCCAAGCCATAGCACACCAGCTGCAAAGCAGGCTGCATCTACGCCGAAGATTATGGTAGCTGCCCAAACTGGATCTATGCGTGTGTAGTGAGTTGTAGGGTAATTGACTATATATGATATCACCTCTGATATCAGCGCAACAATGACAAAGATTAGCCATAGCCGTACCATCTGCTTGGTGCGGTACACTGGTATATTTTGTGGTTGGCGGACGTGGGTGGATGATGTACTCATGATCTTTCCTCTTGTGCTATAATATTTTCTTAATTTGAAAGTGGCGCAGTATTGCTCTCTTTCTTACTGGCACTAGCATGCTATTTATTTACATTCCACTCATTTCAGCAAACTCATAGACAAATGCCCCGCTGCTTGGTGAAAAACAAAATACATCGTTGGTGCGATGGCTCGACGAATAGCGTGCCACGCAGCGGTTGTCACTGCTGATGGCTGCTCGAGCTTGATCACGAAACTTCTTTGGTGGAATAGTATGATTGCCAAGGATAGCGGTGTCTCGAAATACCGACTCAGGGTGAGGGAGGTTGTCTCCGTAATGATACCACCCCGAACACCCGTGTGGACAATCAGTAAAGGGCTGAATAGTCAGCAAGCGATCGCGCGTCGCTTTGTCGGTGATGGTACCAATAACCATACCATTATTGCCATCCCAGCCGTCTATCGCATATCCTGACTGATAGCTCACATCCATATGGCGAATTGCATTGTGATCAAAGCGCCCATAGAAGATCGTCGTTGTGAAGCTGCCGATCGTCATATAATATAGCCACCAGCCAATCGCAGCAACGACGAACACACCAAGGATAAGGATTGGTATAGAGATTTTGTCGAGGAGGAGTTTACGCATATTGTTATTGTAAACTACTATTGCAAAATATGTCAATTTATACCAAAAATACCTCTGCATGCAGAGGTATTTTGATGTGCGCTGAGTGGATTAGTCAGTAACTTCCACACCCATGCTGCGAGCAGTACCCGCCACCGTTTTAACGGCTCCTTCGAGACTGATGGCGTTGAGCTGCTCCATTTTTGCCTGTGCAATCTCCTCAAGCTGGGCTCGGGTGATCGTTCCAACCTTATCGCTGTGTGGCTTGCTACTACCCTTCTTGATACCGATCGCAGCACGGATCATATCATCAACGGGCTGGCCAAGGCTGCGCCATGCAAAAGTGCGGTCCTCAAACACTTGGATATGGACGATAACATCCTTACCCATATCTGCCTTGGTGGCGTCGTTGAATGGGTTGATGAAGTCCATCATATTCAAGCCCCACTGACCAAGTGTGCTACCAACGGGTGGTCCGGCGGTGGCACGACCAGCTGGAATACGAAGCTTCAGGTTGCCGATAACTTTTTTTGCCATTATATTTCCTTTTACTCAATTACTACTGGTATTGAGTGCGTAACGTTGCTATTATAGTGGATCGCCTATACAAATGCAAACTGCGTGCGAGGCTTACACCTTCTTGACCTGCAGCGCATCAAGCTCAACTGGCGTGTCGCGGCCAAACATACTCACCATCACCTTGAGCTTGCCCTTGGTGGTGTCGATCTCACTCACGGTGCCATCAAAGTCTTTGAATGGCCCATCAATGATGCTGACCACTTCCCCTTCGCTAAAGTCAATCTGATGCTTGGGGTCTTCCACGCCCATGCGCTTCTTGATTTTCTTAATTTCAGCCTCGCTTACAGGGGTTGGCTCGGTGCCGCTCCCCACAAAGCCCGTCACACCAGGCGTATTGCGTACAATGTACCATGTCTCGTCGGTGAGCTTCATCTCGACCAAGACATAGCCTTGGAAGATCTTAACTTCAACGACTTTGCGCTTGCCATTTTTGATCTGGATTTGCTTCTCCTTAGGGACGATTGCATCAAAGATTTTGTCGGCCATATCAACGGCCTGAATGCGCTGGCGGATACTATCGGCTACCTTTTCTTCATAGCCACTGTAGGTGTGGATAGCGTACCATTGCCGTGTGCTGTCGTAGCGTTTTTTTGTCATTGTCTACCTCCCCAGGATAATTTGAAATAGATATTTAAATGCAGCATCGAGCAGCAAAAGCGTTGCACTAAACACTGCAATAAAGCCAAGTAGTGCACCAGACATTTTCCATGTCGTTGCACGATCGGGCCAGCGCACCATACGGAGCTCATACCAGGCTCCAGCAAAGTAATTGCGAATCGCTGAGAATGGGCCACGGCGCTGACGCTTTGGCTTAGTTGCTTTTAGTTTTTTGGCCTCAGTTTTGGCTGGTGCCACAGAGGCTGTCTTTTCTTTTGACGTTTTGGTTTTGGTGGGCGTGGTGTCTTGCGCGGTGATGCGCGTCACGCGGTTGGTTGATGATTTTTTGCTTGGTTTCGCCACAGCATACTCCCCAAATTTAATAGCCTGTCTTTGCAGGCTGTCAAGCCCTAGTGTAGCGCGCTATAGCGAGGGTTGTCAAGGGTGAAACATGGTTTTGCATTGTACTTCTGCTATTACTCATGACAGATTTGGGTATACACATGCTTATTTATTCTCCGAAGGGGGCATTTTACTGCGGGCTTGTATGTTTGTCGTGTGTCGTCTGCTGCGCAGCTGGCAGTGCAAAGAAGAAGGTCGAGCCATGGTTAAGCTGACTAGTAAACTCGATGCGCGTGCCGAGCTTGCAAGCGAGCTTGGCAGCAATGTAGAGACCAAGGCCAGTGCCGCCAGTTTCGCGAGTGCGGTAGTCTTCGCTGCGCCAGAAGCGTTCGAGGATGTGTGCTTGGTCGCTCTTGCTAATGCCAATACCAGTGTCGCGCACAGCGATGATAATGCGATTACCCTTCTTGCGTGCACTGAGATGGATCTCTCCTTCTTTGGTGTATTTGAGGGCATTAGAGAGGAGATTTTGGATAAGCTCGCGTACATATAATGAGCTTGCGACGACATGGCCCAGCCGCGGCGATGTCTCGAGCGTGAGAGCGAGCTGCTTTTTGGCAGCTTGGGAACGATACTGACGGTAAAGGTCATCCATAAGCGTGCGAACATTAAGCAGCTCTGGCATATCAGCGGCACCACGTTCAGTTTGTGCAAGGGTGCTCAGGTCATTAACCATCTTTGCTAAGAAGACGACTTGCTCGTGGGCTGCATCAAGATGATTTTTGAGTGTGTGCTGCGGCATATCGCGCCGGTGGAGCATGAGCTGGATATTGCTGAGTGCCCCCTCGGCTGCGGTCAAAGGAGTGCGAAGCTCATGGCTTACCACACTAATAAACTCATCGCGCTCTTCTTCAAGCGATTTCTCTTTCGTAATGTCGCGCAGGATGAGGACGTAGCCATCGCTTGAATCACTCATTGTATTGAGCGCACGTATTGGAGAAAATACGATACTAAGGCGGAGCATCTCACCTGATACTTCCATCCACACATCATCGCGCGTTTGTGTAACGACCGCAGCGTGGAGTAGCTGGGTGAGGTAAACTGGCTGCTTGGCGGCATCGCGCAGCGTGAGGACAGTATCGAGTGGTTTGCCGTGGGGGCTTGTGTTGGTATCGAGCAAATCGAGCGTTGCAGCATTGTAGAGTTGGATAATACCCTGCTGGTCGGTTGCGATAATAGCAGTCGCCAGGTTGTTGATGATCGTCAGGAGCCGATCGTGCTGTAGGGTCATTGCCTCGCGACTGGTGTGTAATGCCGAGCGGTAGAGATTGTGGCGATATGCGAGGGCAACAATGACCACACCAAGCATAAAGGCCATCAACGTTGTTGTGGTAATATCAACAATACTTTGTGGCGTCAGCCAAAATGCATCAAGTGCTGCTGTAATAAAAAGCACGAGTGCACTGAGCAGCCACCCAGAAAAGCCAGCATAGGCAAAAGCCGCCAGCATAAACAACGACCACGCACAGGTGAACGGCACTGCTACGCCAGAGATACTGAGCAGATAGCTCGCAGCGAGACCATGATACAAGACGAGCTGCCACGCTCGCTGCTTATTCGTCTGCGACGGACGGAAACAGGTGTAGAGACCAAGAGCAAGCCAAGTGCTGGCTGCTACATAGAAAGACCATTCACCTGCCCCGGGAATGCGCTGCATTGCATCAAGACCGAGGAGTTTGCTATACGCGAAAAGTAGAAGCGGAAAGACAACGCTGCTGACTCGCACAACAGTACTAGTTTGGCTATTGGTAGCGTATGGCGACACGCTTCTAGTATACCTGGAGTATGACGGTAGGCACAAGCGTTTTGTGTGATATTTGCTTATGCTATATCATTGGTGTTTCGTGTTTAAGCCGCTGCCGATGTGATCGGTAGTGAGGATCATGCCGCTCTACCAGCCCCCAAAAGGCTGACGAGTGATTCATGTGGTGAGTGTGACAAAGCTCGTGAATCAAGACGTAATCAATCAGCTCATTGGGGAGTTTCATGAGTGCAATATTAAGGCTAATTGTACCTGTGCTGCTGCAGCTCCCCCATCGAGTGCTCGCATGGCTGAAGCGAATACGCTGGTAGGTTGAGTTAGTGCGTGCAGCAAGCTCGTGGAGACGCTGTGGCAAGTAGGCTTTGGCTTCGCGGCGCAAGATGGTTGCAACTTCTTGTCGGATAGCGCACTGAACGGCTGGCTCGTCTATGGTGTGTGCTGGTGGGAGAGAGACGAGCAGCTTTTGCCTCGCGATGCGCACAGTAGGCTGATCAACCATCTGTGTGCGGATGATAGCGATCGAGTGATGTTTACCAATTGTCTCTCCGTCTTGATAAACATGTGCAGCGTGCTGGTGTAGGAGCTGGCGGAGTGCTTGACGATGGGTGGCAATGCTGTGACGGATGAGAAAGAGTGGTGCGTGCCGCGGGGTATTGACGCAGAGCTGGCCATTTGGCGTAAGACGCATTGTGATGGAACGCGCCTTGGCGCTGCGCTTAATAACAATATCGCCAAACTCATCGTCGTGGAGCGTAGAAGACATAGATAAAAGCCTCCCTCCTTTTAGCCAAGATGTTATTTTATTGCACAATGTAGCGTGCCGAACGAATTTGTCCTCGCCGTGGGGCGCTCGACATAGCGCGTATTGGGTGGCTGGTTGGTGTTGGTGGTGGCACTTGAGCACGCTGCTTTGTTACTGGTGGAGCTGTGGCTGGTACTTTGCTCGGCAGAGCTTCGTCCTCGGTTTGTTGATCGATTTGCTTTAAGAAGGTCAGGGCAGCATGGGACTGTGATGAATACGGGTGCTTGCCGCTGATGACAAAATAGAGCTCGCCCGCGTTTGGCTCGCTAAAGCGTCGTACGTAGTAATCGAATGCCTCACGTGAGAGCCGCTGGTTCTTAACACTTCGGCTTCGGGCTGTTGTTACATCCGTTTGGACCCAAATAATCACTGGCCGATACCCTTCACTACGTGCCCAGCGGACGAACTCACTTCGGCGAGCCCGGGTGTTGCTATCGCCTTCGTATATGAAGGGTTGCTTGGTTTTAGCAATCTCTTGCAAAAATGTCTTCCCTACTACTGCCGCGGCTGCATCGTCTTGGCAGTAGCCCGAGAGCTCGTTAATATCAATAAAGGGTGAGCCAAAGGCCTTGGCAAACTGAGCGGCAAAAAATGTCTTGCCGCTACCGGGCAAGCCAACCATGAGTATTGCAAAGGGCCGAACTGGAGGCGTTGGTTGCATGTATTTTATTATAGCAGACTCCGCGTGGCGTGAGGGATTTTTAGCATAAACGAATCAATAGTTACTTTGCAATAGAAAATTCTTCCGGTTTGGCTATAGATTTGATATACTAATAGATAGTAACAGAGGGGCATAGTACAACGGCTAGTATAACGGTCTCCAAAACCGTAGATTGAGGTTCGATTCCTCATGCCCCTGCCACAGTATGATTCAACCTCCCTGACGGAGGTATTTTTTACCTAAAGGAGTGATATACTATAGGTTATGTCAGCCCATGATGCCATTACCCACCGCGTTACGCGCGCCGTGCGGCAGGTTTCGCCAGCAGCTTTTGCGGAGCGTTCGGCTGCGCGCAAGATAGTGCAGCAGTTTGCCGAGCAAGCTGGCTTGATTTATTTTGGGACGATCAACCCGCGGGACGATGACTACCACCCAATCCGCGGCTACACTATGTCGACGACCCACCGCGATAGGTACTATAGCGTGGGTAATATTCGTGGCTATAATGTCACGCTGGTGTCGCGGCGAGATATGGTGCGCATTGCCAATAGTCCCAAGCCTTCGCCGCAGCGATGGCTGATAGCCGCGGTAGATATGTACACGCGCCGTGATGTACCGTATATGTTTATTGGCCGGCAGGGCAAGATTGCTAGCTACCCCAGCTACAAGTTGCAACCACTCCGACTGGGGATGTTTGGGCCGCAGCCAGATGAATTTATGCAGAAATATACGGTGTATGGTGAGCTTGGGCGGGCAGTCGAGATAGAACGCTACCTCACACCTGATGTAGCATCGGTGATAGTATCACATTTTGATGATCTCAGTATTGAGATCTCAAGTAGCGTCCTCTATATCTATGCTGCTATGGCAACGCCGACGATGGAGCTGCTTGACCGGATGGTGTCTGATGGTCTCTGGCTAGCAGCGACATTCGACGTGTTTGCCGAGCAGCTTGCCGCTGCGCAAGCTGAGCGCCACACTACCATCCACCAGGGGTATCGCCATAGATAGTCTTGAGCACTGAAACCTGAGCAATAGTTTTTCATACCCCTTCTCTCTTCTGCTTTCCTTAAAAACACAGTAAGAGCTAATGCTGCTCAAAACGCGGCCGTCTACGCGAATGATTAAGAATTTGCCATGTCTAGCGATAGTCTCCTTTAGGAACGTCACCCCAATAAAATAGTGAGTAAAAACTGACGCAGAAAAACAGAGACTACAGGTAGTAAAACGGAAACAATCGATTATAGAACCGCATCGGTGCTATACTAACTCTCACAATTGATTGCTGGCACAAAAAAACAGCATTCGTGAGTGAATGCTGTTTTTGATTATTATTGCGATAAGACTAGCCTTTGCGCGGCTTGACTTCATTGCGGCCGAGTGACTTCTTCGTCTCAGTGTAGGTAGCATGCCGGCGAGCGATCGGGTCATACTTACGCAGAACAAGCTTATCTGGAGTGTTCATCGTGTTTTTACGTGTTACGTAGGTACGGTGTTTAGTAAGGTCGCTCACGAGAGCAATAATCTTTCGCTTGGTATTGTTCTTCTTTGCCATTTCTTTACTCGTTAGATTTTATAAAACATCTTGGTTGATTATAGCATAGCCCATGGTGTAATGCTAGTGGCGATGATTATTTGCTATTCAGTAGCAGCATAGGCTGCCCAGTTGGCCTGCTCGTCAGCACTGAGCGCTTGGGCCTCGGCAACAACCGTAGCAAGCTGCGAACTGCTCACCGTGAAGGTCTCGCCACTGTCAATGTCATCACGCTGCCCCATTAAGGCTACCAAGCGATTCTCGGCATATGCAGTCTGCGCAGGGTTAAGCTGCTGAGCTTGGTGATGGCTCTTGATGAAACGCCGTGCCAAAAGCGACTGTGAGTCGCCATCTTGGGCAGTCAGCATAATTGGCTTTTGCTCTGGTGTGGTAGCCTGCTCCTTCTTCTCAGAATGAGCTGGAGTGTGCTGCGCTTGCGATTGACGAGAGGTAGTCGCTGGGCGGTTAGCTTGCTTCTTGTCTGTATTGCCGCGATTATCACGTTGCTGCTGCGGCTGTGGAGCAGTTTGCGCAGGGCGGTGCGGAGCTTCTTGTGGTTGCTGAGCTGGGATCATTGCCACAACATATGCGAGTGGCACTGTAATAAGCAGCAGGACAATTGCCGCAAGACCAGTTGCATATTGACGAAGTGCGCTCGATGGAGCGGGTGCGTGATGGTGAGTAAGGGTAACGAGCGCCCATAGTTTGCTCGTGAGCGCGAGGCTACCAGCGATAGGAAGATAGAGTGGCAGGAGCCATAGGTCGCGTGGGTGATGCTTAAGGTGTGGAATATTGCGCACGGCTTGCCATATAAGCCAGCCAAGCACGAGCCCAAGGATCGTTACACTGCTCCAGAGCGTTGCAGTAGTCGCTGTTCCAGTCAGAGTGCTGTATAAGTTGTTGACGAGCGTGCTACTCAGCACGATCAGCGCCCCAAGATAAAGCAAACTCGCAAAGCAAAAGCCAATGTGTGTAAGCCAGACAAGTAGACCTGCTTGCCAGATACGTGCGTGCTGATGCCAGAGTTGCCAATAGGCGGCGCGACTCAGCTGGGTATAGCTGCTTGCAATCCGGTAGAGCTCTGCCGGGTGGTTGATCTGCGTGAGAGCACTATGCTGGTAGGCTGCATGGTGTTGTGAAGGCAGAGACAGCGCGATACTTGATGGATGATGCGCAGCACATGGCTGTGCTTCTGCACTGCCCTGGGTAACGTGTTTGAGCAGCTCAAGCCGAATAGCAAAGGTGTCGCTTGTGATGGCATAGGCGTGGCCAGGACGGCTTTGCATTGGCAAAACAACACGCTGCTGCATGTCAAGGAGCCAACTGCCGATCCGCTGAGAGAGTGTCGCCCCACCAGTGTACTGTTGGCGACCACTGACCATCCCAATCGCTGGCTCAGCAAAGGGTAAAAGGAGGTTAATTGTCGATATTGTCCAGCGCGCACGTGGGGTTGTGACAATCACAAGACTCACACGCCGCACTTTTTCGATCAGCGAGGCAAGCTGCGCGTCGTAGTTCATCATCTCAGGCTGCTCGACCACTGTTGTCGCATATTCTTTGGCAATTGCTCGAAGAGATTGATGAACACGAGAAGCATTGTTGATTGAGACGAGTAGCTGCGTTGGCTTACTATGCTCTTTGATGCTCGCGAGGCAGCTCTCGAAGACTTCTGGGTCTTCGTCCTCGGCAATGACTAAGACTGCGTATTTCTTGCGGAGGGCTGCAGTGTAGGTTTTATTCTTGCGGGCACTCACTACACGGAGCCACCAACTCAGGACGACCATGAGGAATATCACTCCCCCGATCCACCACCGATACCTGTCAATTACTTCCATACACTGTATAAAACCAGCCATTGCCATAGACTCCTCTTTATTTAATGGTTATCCTTATTCTAACACGAAACTTTATCGTACAAACACTCTATCGACAAGAGATTGCTATAACGATAGACAATATGTATTGTAGCCACGAATGCCCCCATTTGTCAATGGATTTTGGGAGAATTATATACACACGTATCATCATCTCCCCAATTGTGACATTGAGTATGGCGCAAAAAGCCAAGTTATAGATGTTATATGAGGTAGGCTGACCACTGGTAGAACCTCACACGCTCTATAGCGAAGCAGCGAAGAGTAAGGGTGAGTGCGCCGACAAAACGAGCGTATCAAGAACCAAGGCAGTAAGGCTTGCTGGTACGTACCTCGTATGGTAGAATACCAAGTAATGCCGCGATAGCTCAGTTGGTAGAGCGCATCCATGGTAAGGATGAGGTCTC
>JABZJS010000027.1 GCA_015257665.1 Nanosynbacter sp.
CAGGCACTCCGCACAAACCAGCGCGGCAGACGTGCCCCAGCCAGCAGTGCTACCATCACCGTTATCATCACTGGCACGGTCATCATACCAACGAAACTGTTGGGGAAGCCAAACACCGTCGCCGACCAATGCTGCGCTACTGTAGAACAGCTCAGCACGGCATTGACATCACAATTAAGTGCCCCACCTGGGTGCTGCGCCAAATGCAGTACCTCAAGCGAAAGAACAAAGGATGCCACGAGCCCCAGGCCGCTGCCCAAAGCCGCTGCCAGCAACGCCACTGTGCCAGGGCGGCGGAGCCATGGTGTGTGGCCTGTGTCATTTACCACTACGGTAGTCGTGGTGTGTACTTTAGGCGTTTTAGCGGGCATAGTACCCCACTTCGTCAATGGTTGGCAGTGGCAAACCGCGCCACATACCCAGCACCTGACCGTTATCCGCCAAAGCAAGGATGGTGGGGTACTCCACAATGTCGTACGTGCGGCAGAGTGATTGCCCTTCATGTGTATCTGGGTCAAATTCCTCAATGGCATGACCTGTACGCCGACTAAAGTCGCGCAGATAGTCGAAGACGCGGCGCGCATAGTCGCTCTCTGTCCGGTAGATGATGAGGACGCGCATAAGTTCTACCTCTGTTTTTCTTGCTGCTTCGCACTCCGACGCTGCTCTAATATCTTGACGAAGTCATCCAGCGTCTTAAATTTATAAAACACGCTCGCAAAGCGCACATACGCCACCTCATTGCGCGCGGCGAGCTCATCGAGCACGAAGCCGCCAATCACGCGTGACTCAATCTCATTCTCGCCCGCATCATGGATCCGATCCTCTACTGCATCAATAATTGCCTCGAGCTCTAGCTCGGATTTGAAGAACTTACCGACCGAGCGGCGCACCGAGGCACGCAGCTTAGCCCGGTCAAAGAGCTCGCGCGAGCCCGTTCGCTTGAGCACCGCGATCGTCGGGTATTCGATCCGCTCATAGGTGGTAAAGCGATGGCCATCAGGGGTCTCGCGGCGGCGGCGGATCGTCACGCCATCAGCCGACTCACGCGATTCTAACACGCGGCTGTTGCCAATCTTGTCGCGATGGGTTGTCACGCGTCCGCCTCCTTTTTGCGGCGGCGGCGCAAGAAGGCCGGGGTGTCATCCTCATCGTCATCCATCGATTGATCCCAAATATTCGTCTCATTCTCCTGGGCAAAGTGAGCAGCCGCCTCGGGGTCGATGGCCATATCGACACTATCGACCGCTTCGTCCACTGTCTCGGCCGACTCTTCGTCATCTTCGGTATCGCTTGGTTCGTCGTCATCAAAGAACGAATCACTATCAAAGCCAGTCGCGATAACGGTAATAATCAACTCATCCTCCAGCTCGGGCTTGAGCGTCGCACCAAAGATAATGTTGGCATCGGACGACACCGCACCAGTGATAATCTCAGCCGCTTCTTGAATCTCGGCCATGCTCATATCGTAGCCACCCGTCACATTAAAGAGTACACCTTTGGCACCGTTGATCGACACCTCAATCAGTGGTGAATCAATCGCCTGCTGGGCAGCCATCTGCGCTCGGTCTTCGCCACTCGCCCGGCCGATCCCCATCAATGCACTACCAGCACTGCTCATAATCGCCTTAACGTCCGCAAAGTCCAAGTTAATCAGCCCATGCTCGGTAATCAACTCCGATATCCCCTGCACACCCTGGCGCAGCACATCATCGGCAATCTTAAAGGTCTCAAGTAGTGGCGTCCGGCGATCAATCGTGTCAAGTAAGCGATCGTTGGGGATAGTAATGAGCGTATCGACTTGCCGCCCCAACTGCTTGATAGCCCACTCGGCATTGATGCGCCGCTTCTCGCCTTCAAAGGTAAACGGCTTGGTGGCTACGCCCACACAGAGAATACCGAGATCACGTGCTACTTCTGCTACCACGTGGCCAGCCCCCGAGCCTGTACCACCACCAGCACCAATCGTCACGAAGATCATATCTGCCCCCTCGAGCGCCTGACGGATCTCGTCGAGCGACTCACGTGCCGCAGCCTCACCTACACTGGGGTCAGCACCAGCACCAAGACCATTGGTGGTGTTGTGCCCAAGATGAATTTTAATATCAGCTTGCGAATTATGCAGCGCCTGAGCATCGGTGTTCATTGCAATGAACTGCACGCCAGCCAAGCCAGCGTCTTTCATTCGATTAACAGCAGACCCGCCAGCGCCTCCGACGCCAACGACTTTGATACTAGCAAAGGTTTGGATCTCGCTTGGTTTTACTTCCGGCATTCACGTTTCTCCCCTTGTGCAACTATCAACTTTACCATTACCATTTAGTATATCATCCTCATCGGTATGATTCTAGGCCTTGAGCCCTCCCAGCAGCCGACGTAGCCAGCTAATTGCACCTTTGGCGTGTACTGTACCACTGTTGGTATAGGCCTGGGTGGACTGCCGATCACCTTCGCTATCGGCGAGCATCAGGCCGACTGCAGTGGCGAACTGCGGCTTTTCTATCTGGTCGGCCACCCCGCTCGTAAAGCCAGTTGGTCGGCCTACCCGAGCGGCTACGCCCAGCTGTTCCCTGGCATAGCTCGCCATGCCACGCATCTGAGCCATGCCACCAGTCAGCACCACGCCACTGGGCAGCTTGCCAGCGCGGCCTGCCTTCTTGAGCTCCTTCTGTACTGCCTCGAAGATCTCCTCCAGCCGAGCATCAACAATCTCGTCAATCTCCTCCGTCGCAAACTCATACGATTCCTTATCGCGCCGCACCTTGGCTACCGCATCGCTTGCCTTGATGCCGGCCGCAGCGTGCTTAACCTTAACCAATTCCGCCACATCGGGGTCGGTCTTGAGGCCAATAGCGAGGTCGTTCGTGACATTCACACTGCCCATTGGGATAACGCCAACGTACTGCAAGTCCCCCTCTTCGAAGACTGCCACACTGGTCGTTGCCCCACCAAGGTCGACCACTGCCACACCGCTTTCGATCTGCCGCTCATTCAGCACTGCCTTAGCCGCCCCCAGCACCGCTGGTGTAATGGCATGCGGGTGGACGGTTGCCATCTCCACCGCTTTTTGCAAATTCGCCACATAGGGCGCTAAAGCCGAGACGACATTGGCATCAATCTCCAGCCGCGTGCCCGTCATACCCAGCGGGTCTTTGATACCCGCTTGGCCATCAAGTGTATAGCTATGCGGCACGACCTCGAGGATCTCACGGTTGGCCTGTACTTTGCCTGTTGTCGCAACTTCTTCGATGCGCGCCACATCATCATCATTAATCTCGTGATCGATCGTGCCCACGGCAATCATCCCAGTGGCACGAGTGCTGGTAATGTGCGCACCATTGACACTCACCGTCGCACTGTTGACTTCATAGCCGCTCATCCGCTCGGCCTCGCCCAGCGCTTCGTCGATCGTGCGGGCCGGGCCACTAAGATTAACCACCATACCCTTGCGCATACCACTGTTCGGTGCCTGCCCTACGCCAACAATCGTCGGCGTGCCTGTCTCTGGATTCATATGCCCCACCACGCATCGAATCGTCGTCGTCCCAACATCTATTCCTACTGCGTATTGAGAATTTTCATGCATAGTACCATTATACAGGTTATGCTGTGTCTTGTACAATAT
>JABZJS010000028.1 GCA_015257665.1 Nanosynbacter sp.
GAATAAGCAAAGGCAGGGTTAAGCATGGCTCGAATTGCTGGGGTAGTTATCCCATCAGACAAGCAAGTGCACATTGCTCTTACCTACATCCATGGTATTGGGCGCACGCTTGCTCGAGACATCCTTGCGGCGGCAAAAATTGAGCCGACCACTCGGGTGAAAGATCTCACCGAGGCTGAGGAGCAGAAACTTCGCGACATTATCGACAAAGATTATGTCACCGAAGGCGATCTGCAACGCCTGGTGACCAACAATATCAAACGCCTCAAAGACATTGGTGCATACCGCGGTCTCAGGCACAAAAATGGCTTGCCAACACGCGGTCAGCGCACTCGAACGAACGCACGAACTCGCAAGGGTAAGGCGATCGCCGTCGGCGGAGCACAGCCAAAGGCAGCAAGTAAGACGTAGGAGAAAGGACGAGATATGGCACAAGCAAAATCCACCAAGAAAAAGCAGCGCCGATCAGTCCCATCTGGTCAGCTGCATGTACAGGCAACCTTTAACAACACTATTGTCACATTTGCAGATAGCAAAGGTAACGTCTTGACCGCTGCCAGCGCTGGTGCATGTGGTTTTCGTGGAAGTAAGAAGGGCACAGCCTATGCAGCACAGATTGCTGCAGAAAAAGCCGCAGAAGCTGCCAAGAGTAGCTACGGCATCCGCACTGTTGACGTATTTGTCAAGGGTGTTGGACTCGGCCGTGATGCGGCAATCCGCGCAATGGCCGGCTTCGACATTGCCGTCAATAGCATCAAAGATGTAACGGGTGTGCCACACGGTGGCGTTCGCCCACGAAAGGCAAGGAGGGCGTAAATGGCACGAGATAGAAGCCCAATCGTGAAGCAGAGCCGCCGCGAAGGCGTGGCACTTCACCCTAAGGCACACAAGATTTTGGCACGCAAAAGCGGTATTCCGGGCGAGCACGCTCATGGCCGTCAGAGCAAACCAAGCATGTACGCAACCCAGCTACGCGAAAAGCAGAAGGTGCGCCGCATGTATGGCCTGTTGGAGAAGCAGTTTGCTAAGCTTATGAACGAAGCAACTCGCAAACCAGGCCTAAGCGGCGAGAACCTGCTCCGCTTCCTCGAGCTCCGGCTCGACAACGCTGTGTACCGTGCTGGCTTTGCGACAAGTCGTCGCCAGGCCCGGCAGCTGGTGAGTCACGGTCACTTTGAGCTTAATGGTCGCCGCGTCGACATTCCATCAATTCGCCTCAAGGCAGGGGATGTTATTACCGTTCGGCCAAAGAGTGCAAAGTCTGGCTACTTTACTGCAATTGACGACATCTACGGCAACACCTCCCAACCACCACTGAGTTGGCTTAAGAGCGATATCAAAAAACTCAAGATCGAAGTATCGGGCGAGCCAAAGCGCGAAGAAGCTGAGGCTGGTATCAACGAGCAACTGATTGTTGAGTACTACTCACGCTAACAAGGGTAAGGAGAATTTTGTACATGTCTAAATTAATTCACGATCCAGCGTTGGCGCGCATCGATGACAATGGGCCGCACAGCAGCACGTTTGTCATTGAGCCACTGCACGCCAGCTACGGCAACACGCTGGGCAACAGCTTGCGTCGGGTATTGCTGAGCAGTATCCGCGGCGGAGCCTTTACGGCCTTCCGAATGCAGGGTGCGACACATGAGTTCACCACCGTGCCTGGCGTCAAAGAAGATGTCACTGACATCATGCTTAACCTCAAAGGTGTCGACTTGATTGTGCATAGTGATGAGCCAGTCGAGCTGCGGCTTGAGAAACAGGGTGCTGGCCCAGTAACCGCTGGGGATATTGCAGCTAATGCTGAGGTTGAGGTTGTTAACCCTGAGCACGTTATCTGCACAATTGACGACCCACAAGCTAATGTCGTTCTTGATCTGGTGGCCGAGGCTGGTCGGGGGTACTACCCGATTGAAGAGTCGAGTGCCAACCGGTTGCACAGCGACATGATCGCCATGGACGCGCAGTTTAGCCCTGTGACGCGTGTGCGCTTCAAGGTCGATCCAACTCGTGTTGGTCAAGAAACCAACCTAGAGCGGCTTGAGATGACCGTCGAGACTGACGGTAGCTTGACGCCACGCGATGCCTTCGAGCAAGCTGCGGCGATTTTGGTCAATCAGTATACCGCTCTTGCTGGTAGTACAACTGTTGTATCGGCACCAGCACTTGGCACTCAGACTGCTGAGGAAGATAACGAGCTGAACACCTCGATCGAAGACCTCGGCCTTAGTGCCCGCACCGCAAACGCGCTCATCAACAACGAGATTCGCACTGTTCATGACCTCGTCACTTTGACAGAGCAGGACCTGCGCGAGCTCAAAGGCTTTGGCAGCAAAGCCCTCGACGAAGTAAAAGATAAACTAGCAGAATTGGAGCTCTAAATGCATCGACACGGATACAAAGGGCGCAAGCTCGGCCGCGAACGCGATCAACGTCGAGCCCTGCTCAAAGGCCTAGCAACCAGCTTGGTTGTTGAAGAGCGAATCGAAACGACGCTACCAAAGGCCAAGGAGTTGGTGCGCTACATCGAAAAGCTCATTACCAAAGCTAAGAAGGGTGACCTCGCTCATCGCCGCGCTGTCATTGCTGGGCTCAGCACACAAGCTGCAGCAATCAAATTGGTTGACCAGATTGCCCCGCAACTCAGCCATCGATCAAGTGGTCACGTGCGTGTGTATCGGACACGTCTGCGCCGTGGCGATGGTGCGCAGATGGCAGTGATTGAGTTTGTTGACGAGCTCAAGCCAATACCCAAGCCCGAGGCAACCGCAAAGGAGGCGAAGTAGTTATGGCTCACAAAACATTCTCGCAGAAGCCAGCCGATGTTAGCCGGCGCTGGATTTTGATCGACGCGAGCCAAGCACCACTTGGCCGCACTGCGACAACCATTGCGCAGTACTTGGTCGGCAAATACAAGCCAACTTACACGCCGCATGTCGATGGAGGCGATTGCGTTGTTGTCATCAACGCGGCTAAGGCTGTTGTGACTGGCAAGAAAGAGACGGACAAGATCTACTACCATCACAGTGGTTTCCCTGGTGGTATCAAAGACGCTCAGCTCAAGGAAGTGCGCGAAAACGCACCAGAGCGCATCATTACTGCTGCTGTGAAGGGCATGCTACCCAAAAACAAGCTTGCAGCAGACCGCCTAGCTCGTCTCCGCGTCTTTGCTGGCGAAGAGCACGCCCACACCGCACAGCAACCAGAGAAAGTAGAGGTACAATAAATGGCACAAGCGACATACGACTATGGTCTTGGCCGGCGCAAAAGCGCTACTGCCCGCGCTCGACTGGTCAAAGGTAAGGGAAATGT
>JABZJS010000004.1 GCA_015257665.1 Nanosynbacter sp.
CTAACGCCCGGCTAGAGCTTGGGATGGTTTGTTGCAGTTTGTTTTTAAGGTTAGGAAAAACTGAAAGGTGCTTTCAAGTTATAACCTCTTATGTGTGAAAAGTCGTTGGGATATATTTAATAATCTGTTGTTTAAAAACCGAGGATGAGGAGAATACCAAGCTTTTAGTATGGAGCGACTAGGGTAGATTGTATCGCATCAGCAAGTTCTGCTTCTGTAGATACGATACCTGCTAAAGATAGACTGCCGAAATCATGAGCGGTATTCGAACCATTTAATAATCCAAGCACTGGTATTCCTGCATTGACGGCAGCCCGAGCACCAATCGATGAATCTTCAATAGCAATACATTGTGACTTATGCACACTTAATTTATCAATCACCTTCAAATATGCGGACGGATTTGGCTTCTTTTTGAGTACATCTTCTCGAGTAACAATACAGGAGAAGTGATTGATAATACCAAATTTTTTGAGAACCGCACGAATATTGACAATGGTATTAGTTGATGCAATTGCAAAGACGTAGTCAGTGCTATGTTTTTTGATAAAGCTTGTCACAGGATCTACCTCTTTACTGTATTGTAGGATATTACCTCTGTATATCTTTGTGTAATTCTCAATTATACTATGAGTAGTGTCTGGATTTAGGTGAGGGAAGTGCTTTTGGAAGAAGTTGACAGTTGTTTGCCCGATAGTTTCTTTATATAAAGAATCTGATATTACTACGTTGTATCGTAAAGCCTGTTCTTTAAGGATTCTGAATCGTGCGTCATCGCTGATTGCAATGACGCCATCAAAGTCGAAGATTACTACGTTTTTTAGATTATCCATGAGTCTATTATAAATGGTACTAGCTATTGGGTCCACTAACTTAAAAAATCCAGAGATTTAAAACAGCAAAGGTGGGTTTATCTCGGATAGAAGTTCCATTATAGTCTCTCACGAGTAGAGGTGGTCGGGGTTTGTTGATCCTGTCTTGGATTTGAAGCGTTGGCTTGATGATGTCGTGAGAACAATCCATTGAACTGACAAAGGCCAATGGCGTCAGTCGTATTGGTAGCTCGATGGTATTTTTGGGCGGCACTGATGAACAATTCGGGTATATAGGGACAGGGATTTTCGACGAATGCTCAACAGATATTATTATGGCAACTGGTACCTCCTGATCTATGTTCTTCTGCTTGAACAAAAAACACCTGGTAACAATATAAGCCGCATACAAGGTGATAACCTATTCTTAGTATTGGAATTTATTTGTATTACCAGACAACGGTAATAGCTATTCAATATTGTTGAATATATACTCAGTGAAGTGTGGATGTAGATTTGTGAGGCCTAAAATAAAGTTGACGTACTTGCGACATCGTGCTAATTTAGTTCTAGAGAGGGCTATGATATACCATAATTCTCAGAGAGGCTTTTGCCTAGATAGATCAATAATGTAATGGGAGCACATTATGACAAGGACGGTAGATGACGCAACACTTGATTTAATCACAAGCCTTCTCTTTCGGAAATGGACATTGCCAATTCTTCAATCACTTGGCACGACGACAAAGCGCTACTCAACCTTATCTCGTATGCTGCCAAAGATAACGCAGAAAGTGTTGACGGAGCGCCTCAAGCAGCTAGAACGCGGTGGCATAGTCCAGCGTGTGTTACACTCGACTAATCCGCCACAAGTTGAATATCGGCTAACAGAGATGGGGATTAAACTATTAGGTGTTGCTAATGATATTGAGTGTTATTTTCATGATCACAGCGAAGCGATTTGTCGGTCGCAAAAAATGTATGATCGACGGCAGAAGATGCTCGCGTATTAGTCTTTAGACGACTGTTGGTGCTGCAATACATCAAGTAATTCGCGATAGCGAGTGCTCCTTGCCGTTGTCTGTGTTTGCTTCGTCAGAGAAGTCGGAAGGGAATAGAGAAATACATCAAAGAGTTCAATCATAATGGCATGCCAATGATGGCGCTTATTGTACTTACGTTGCTCAATAATGCTGCAAGAATAACACAAAACATGATCTAATATATTGGAATAATTGAACAATTATGTAATGCGTGGCAATTATCCCATCTAAGCAAGTATTTCCAACGCTATTCTTTAATCTGGACGCCGTAAGATTTCAATGGCTTAAGATCTGGCGTTTCACTGATCAGGGACTTAATTGCGTTTACGCTATCGCTTGTGTTCTCGCAAAAACGTAGATGATTTTTAAACATTGTTCTAATTTTCTTATATTTATTATTCGACAATGTTGCTTTACACTTAAATCCATTTGATTGATCCTCTATCTTTACTCTTATTTCTTCATATGACAGTACCTCCATGTCGTTTGGAAGATATACACTCTGTCCAGAATTTAATCGTCGAGACCGACAAGTTGTGTAATCATTTTGGTAGACTTTGATATGATTAACTTTATCATGCCAGTTTAAATATGAGCAAGAGATTCCAAAAATTTTTCCATCAATAATTTGGTCGACTGTTTCTGATAAACTAATACACAATTTAAATTTTGATTTTTGCTGAGATGTATTATTGGTATTTACTGAATGAACGTCGTTGTATATATTTTTCTTTTCAACAAGGCTTTCCACTAAATCCTTATCACTAAAAGAACTATATATACCAGATGGTATATTCATTACACCTCCGTTAAGACAAGCCTTTCATTTAGGTGTTCGTTACCGCCAAGGGTAGCACCTAGTCTGGTCATTGGTTTTGTTTTATATGCAATTTCAGTAAGGCTTTTCGGGGATAAATTACCCAAACTATTCACCAAGTCTATCACAATCTGTTCATTAGCACCTTCGTAAGTGAAGCTAGCAGTTCCACTAGGCATTTTATAGGCTAAAAATGGCTCCCCATTAGATAAGTACCTAACGTCAGCATCTAATTCTTTTTTTGCTGTCATATCATCTATTATTATACGTATATCTTTGTCGTATGGACCGTAGTAATATCGAATAAATTCAAAACCTGTGGTCTGTTTTCCAGTAGAAGCTACTGATGCCAAATCAATAAGATAAAGCATCTTTGTAATACTTGTAATTGTAGGTAGATTCATGCTAAATACTAAATATTTTATTAGTGACTTTGTTTGTTCTGTCGCCTTCATATGCTCATTATACAACACATCGACAATCTGACCAGGTACATTATATTACACATGCCATATGTTATAATTGTATTGTCTAGACTCACAGCGAGGCTCATTTTTTATCCCGAAAATGGGCAGCCATTTGCTAAAAGCAATAGGGATAAACCCTTGTTGTGGGTCTAGACGGCTTATCGAACTGTATCATATAATTAAATAATTATATTTTGCAAGTGAATTTATGGACACTACAAAACTGACTGTGCTAAGATATAGACAGCCAATCGCGCGGAGACCCTGAAGGGTCTCTTACGTTTTTATAGCAATGCCACTAGTTAGTAGTGGTGCCAGCGGTCGGACTCGAACCGACATCGACGCGAAAGCCAGTCACGCGCTCTATCCTTTGAGTTACACTGGCGTATTGTTTGCTAAAACAAAAACGCGGCGATGTTAATGGACTTATCCATTTCGCCGCACCGTACGCGTAAGTTTACCGGATTTCGAAATAAGTTATTTAGCAATCACTTGTTTCAATGGGATAATTGCCTAATGCATGTATTGACGGATAACCTCTGATATCGTGCTGCACTATCAAGAAACTAACGCACATAGAGTATGGTACCTTCCCTAAAAGTGCCGTCTTGTCACCTGTTCTATTGCTTGCTACCGTAAAGCATGGCAGAAACACACAAGATAGTTTTATTTCTGTCAAGGGAGGTAATTATGACACAAAAAAGTAGTTATTGCATTGCAGCTGGGGTTGCTGTAGGAGTATCAATTGTGATGGGTAGTACGGTGTATGCAGCACCAGTCGGGGTGAGTAATATCGAGAATTTTATCAGAAACATTATCCAGGTCGTGGCAGGATTAGCTGGCTTAATTGCGACTGGATTTTTTGTTATTGGTGGCCTCACGTATATTACGAGCTCGGGTAATCCAGAACAGCTTGATCGGGCAAAACGCACTATCACCTGGTCGGCGGTCGGCTTGGTGGTTGTTATTGCCGCGTATGTCTTGACTAACCTTGTCACATCGTTGGCGCATCAGTCGTTTGGAGGCTAGAGTGATGAGAAGCACTAGTTTATTCTTCTTTGCTGATACAGCAAGTGCGCTCAAGACGGTGCGTGACTTTGTAACGCCAGCAATGCATATCCTTACTGCTGTTGCCTCGCTGATATGCGTGTTGTTTATTGTGTATGCTGGCTATCAATATATGATGAGCCGCGGCAAGCCAGACCAGCTGGAGTACGCAAAAGAGCTCGTCAAGAAAGCAATCCTTGGGATCGTGCTTGTGCTTGCAGCGACGACACTGGTTGCTGTCCTGACACAGGCGTATGGTTCACCACAGGCTGCTGAGCATGCAACATTGCCGCACCTTGAGACTATACAAACAAAGTCACAGCAAAATGGGCTCCTTGAGACAGTTATCGCAACGATAACAGGACTATGCTCGACCATTCTTAATACGCTCGCTGCCCCAGTGCTGCATGCGCTTGAGTTCTTTACCACTACAACACCGCTGATGGCAACAAATAAGAGTGTCTTCAATCTGTGGCTTGTCATGACGGGCATTGCTAATAGTTTATTAGTTCTTGTCCTTGGCTTACTTGGACTCCAGATAATGAGCGCGCAAAGCTTTGGATTGGAAGAGGTTGATACAAAGCAGATATTGCCGCAAGTTGGATTGATTTTCTTGCTCATGAATAGCTCAATCTTTCTTATTGATAGCGTAATTAGCTTATCGAATGTCCTTATAACGGCGATTGGACAAGTGTCCGGCGTGACACCAGTTTGGCGCACGTTAACTGGTATCGTAGAGAAGACTGCTGGCCAGGGTATTGCAGCGCTCTGTATTATGATCGTTTTTGTTGTTTGTGCAGTCGTGCTCCTTATTTATTACGTCATGCGACTTGTGACGCTCTACATTGGTACGGTCCTATCGCCATTAGTGAGTTTGCTCTGGCTCGTGCCAGGGTTTCGTGATTTTGCTGAAACTGCCCTCAAAACATACCTGACAACGATATTCGTTATTTTTATTCATGTTGTTATTTTGCAGTTAGCCTCGTCGCTGCTAGTCGGCCTTGCTCAAGCGCCACAAGGGAGTGGTGTCCTAATGGCAATTGTCACTGGAATTGCGACGATTGTGATGTTGCTCAAAGTGCAGGGGGTGATGCTGCAACTGAGCTATGTTGGTATGGGTACTCGCTCGATGAAGCAGCTTGGCGGACAGTTTATCAATGGTATTAACTATGTGGCTGGGCCTCATTCAATGCTTGCGCAGCGAACAATGGCGCGGGTGAGACAGAAAACCTTTATGGCAAAGACGCGGATACGTACTGCATTACGGCCAAAGATGACACAAGTAACTGTACCATCGATAAAAGCACAACCAGTCTATCAGCCACTTCACACACCACCATCTATGCGCACGACGAAACGAGTGCAGCGTGATACGCCATCACATCAGCATGTATCGCCACAAGAAAAAGGGAGAAAATGATGAGAGTATCAGTTGTACCAGCTCAAGTTACTACGGTAGAGGATCGAATTATCGGTTGCCTTGGTTTTATGCAAATCCTTATTTTAGCGAGTGCCCTATCATGTGGAGCTGGGGTGTTTGTCGTGTTGCCGCCAATGATGGGTGAAGCGTGGTACAAATATGGCATCATAGCGGCTGTGTTGGTGGTTGGTAGTATATTGTCAATACGGATTAGGGGAGTCGTTCTCGCTTACTGGGTTGGTATAATTGTTCGCTATAACCAGCGTCCAATGCATTATGTTGCGGATAAAAATACGACAGCGTATCGCCAGAGAGATAAAGACAAAGATGACCAAGCGCATACGCCAGTACACACATCACCTGGTACAGTGAGTCGCCACCAGCCAGTTCATCTTGATGCGTCGGCGAGAGCCAAAGCTCGTGCTGTGATTGATGACCCCGCGGCTCACATACGTATAGCGACTGACAAGAAAGGAGGTGTTCATGTTCGGATTACACAAGTCAACTAAGAAAGCGAGTGCTCGCCAGCAAATTGCAATACAAGGCGTGCAGGATGGAGTGTTGGAATTACCGGGCAGACGGTATCGAATGATTGTATCGGTATCGGCCGTAAACTTTGAGCTGCGGAGTGAAGAAGAACAAGATGTGATTATTGATACATATGAGAGTTTTCTCAACTCGATCAGCTGGCCAATTCAGATCCTCGTGCGGACCCGCAAGATCACAATGAATGCCTATCTTGCTGAATTACATGCGCAGCAGCAGACTGAGACAGTACCAATGTATCAAGAGCAGTTGCAACGCTACCGAGTATTCATCCGTTCTCTGATTGCGAATAACACCATTATGACACGTCGCTTTTATATCGTTATTCCATATCAGCCAACTGAGAAGGTAGATGACTCATTTATTCGTGAGCAACTCTTGCTTCGGGCTGATATCCTTGCAAAAGGCATGGCGCGCCTGGGTATGCGAACATATCCGCTTGATAGTTTGGCAGTGCTTGAATTATTTTATAGCTTTTATAGCCCGATACAGGCAAAAACGCAGCCACTGACCGAGCAAGCGCTTCGTATGATTCATCAGACGCTTGTGCAAAAGGAGAAAGTGTCATGACGAAGCGTTTTACAAAACTGGTCGGTTGGCTCCAAGCACAGGCGCAGCTCCAGCCAAAGAAGCGTACTGCGCAGCAACACGAACGAGACATTCTCTTTGGTGAACAAGATATGATTGATGTCATAACGTATGCTGGATTATAAGAACAGGCTGACTATGTATGTGTTGATGGTGTTTATATGCGCACGCTTGCTATTGTTGGTTATCCATTCGTTGCTAGCTCAGGCTGGATGGATAGCCTGATAACGTTTCAGCACGATAGCGATATGAGCTACCACCTCCACGAGGTTAATGCGCATGTCGCCTTACCGAAGCTGCAGCGCAAGATTACCGAGCTTGAGTCGATGCGTCGAGCGATGGTGCGCGATGGCAAAATTGTTGGCTCCGAAATTAGTGATCCGCTTGAGTCGGCGATTGAGCTGCGCGATAAAATTCAGCGTGGGCAAGAGAAATTGTTTCAGCTTGCGGTGTATGTGTGTGTCCGAGCTGACAGTAAAGCGGAACTGGACAAAACAACACGGCTTCTCGAAGCAAATCTATCAGCGCAGCTGTTTTATGCAAAAGTGGCTCGCTACCAACAGCTTGAAGCGCTGCAGGCTATTATGCCCCGTGGTGATGACCAGCTGGCGCAAAGACGGAACCTCGATAGCTCAAGCGCAGCTCTGACGTTTCCGTTTATGTCGTCAGAATTAGTCCACGAGACGGGTATTTTGTATGGAGTGAATGCGTCAAATAATTCGTTGGTTATTGTTGACCGATTTTGCTTACCGAATGCAAATTCGATTACGTTTGCTCAATCTGGTGCGGGTAAAAGCTACACAACGAAGGTGGAAATTATTCGCCAGTTGATGCAGGGAACGCGAGTAATTGTGATTGACCCTGAGCGAGAATACCAGCGATTGACGGAGTCATGTCATGGCACATATATAAAGCTGTCGACACGAAGTAAGCAAAAGATCAATCCATTTGATACAGCAACAACGTATCGCGACACCGACGGCAGTGCCGAGCATATGCAAGATGTGATGGAGATTATTAGTCTGATGGTCGAGGGTTTGTCGGCTCGCGAAAAAGCAGCGGTTGATAAGGCACTTGTTGGAATTTATAAAAAGGCAAAGCAGCAACCGCCACTGCTTGCAGACCTTTATGCAGAGCTGCGCAAGCGTCGCCAAACAAAATTGTGCGAGAAGCTTGAGAAGTATGTCTCTGGTTCGCTGGCCCACGTATTTAATGAACCCACGAATGTTACCCTTGATAACCGTTTAGTAGTGTTTGATATCAAGGATATGCCAGAGAATCTTCGTCAGATCATGATGCTGATCATTGCTCATTTTGTTAATCACCGTGTGATGGCGCACCCTGCAAAGCATTTGCTGGTGATTGATGAAGGCTGGCTTCTGCTACAACATGAAGAGTCAGCACGATTTGTCGCTGGACTGGTGCGGCGTGCTCGCAAATACTACCTGGGCGTCTCGATAATTTCGCAGCAAGCGAACGACTTTCTCCATAATGAATACGGGCGTGCTATTGCGTCGCAAAGTGCAATGCGGATCTTGATGCGCCAAGATACAACAACAATCAAGGGTGTGGTTGACGAGTTTGGATTAAGTGAATATGAGCATAGCTTTTTATTAACGTGTGAGCGAGGTGATGCACTGCTGATTGCTGATCAACAACATGTTGCTGTCAGAATTGTCGCAGCTGAGCATGAGCATCCGTGTATTACGACTGACCCGGCAGAGGTATATGACACATGATTGGTGTGATTATGCAGGTACTTCGTCTTGGTGTTGGCTTTCGAGTGCGGCGGTTGATTCTCCTCAGCATCGTGACGATTGCAATGCTATTTCTTCTGCCAATCATCAGCGTACTTTCTTTGGGCACGCCAACAGTATCTTTTCTTGCGCATGCACCAAGCGCACATGCAGCCGAAAAACAAGGTTTTTATCGTGGCGAGGCAATGCCAGACAATACCTATGCATGGGGGAACTGTACCTGGTGGGCGTATGCAATGCGCAAGTGGGCTGGCAGCCCCATCCCAACAACATGGGGCAATGCTAACACCTGGGACGATTATGCGAGGCGCGATGGGTATGTTGTTGATCAGACGCCAGCAGTTGGTGCAGTCTACCAAACGGATGAGGGCGGCTATGGTCACGTTGCTTACGTCATTAACGTCGATGATGGAACAGGTGAATGGACAATTTCTGAGATGAATGCACCAACGCTTAATGTTGTCTCCCGGCGCACGTTCCCAAAAGATGCAGCCCAATCTGCTCATTTTATTCACACTAAGACAGGAGCATCATTATGGACACCACAACTTCCATCGCACATGACATCGTATGGTATGCCACGCTAGGTGTTTGTGCACTCATCGGGGGAGGAGTGGTGTGGTGTCTTGTTATCATCCTGTGGTATATCAACAACCGCCGCTATCTGATGCGTCGATCGCTTGTGTGGCTCGAAATAACGCCACCAGCCACAGCAACAAAAACACCGGAAGCAGTTGAACAATTCTTTACCGTCATTCATGGATTTGCAGCAGCTCGGTCATATGGTGAGCGTATAGTGCGCCGCGTGTCAGTACTGAGTTGTGAGATTGTTGCGACGCGCCAGAGCGGTGTTCGCTATCTTGTGCAGGTTGAACATGCAAAAATGCAAGCCCTGCAGAAAGCTATCATGACACATCTCCCTGAAGCAAAGGTACGCAAGATCACGCGAAGCATCACGAAGCCAACGATGGTGGTTGAATTTCGCGAGACTGGCCACTGTATGCTACCACTGACACTTCTCACAGCATCCCAACAAAGAGATCCACTGAGCTACGTGATCCATGCAATGACTGGTCTGAGCGATGACGAGGAGATTACCTTTCAGCTTGTTTTCTCGCCAACTCGGGTACGCGGGGCGGAGCGAGCGGCAGAGAGACTGGTTCATAATGAAAATATTCTGCAGGACAATTATCACGACAGATTGAGCGGCGGAGGGAAGCTAATGGCGCTGCTTAAAATGATAACTGGTATAGGTGCAAGTATAGTGAGCGATATTACAAGCCATCTTACAACGAGCCATCACCATGCGGTGCAACACTCCCAGCCGCGGATTGACCGCGACCAGCCATGGGTACGTGGTACCTTTGAGCTTGCAATGATGCAAAGTATTTACCAGAAAATTACCAAGCCACTCTTTCGTGCCAATTTGCGCATCTTAGTGACAAGCCCTGATGCAAAACGCCATGCCGAAGTGTTGAAAACCGCTATGGCTGGCTATAGTGCGCCACCACATCAGCTACTTAAAGCAACATACAATATACCTATTCTGGCAACAATACGGCGGTATAATGCAGTCAACCGATTGCCATCGTTTATGCCGTGGAATACGCTCACACTTGCTTCAACTGAGCTCGCAAGCCTCTACCACTTTGTGCTGCATGACAGTAGTTGGGTAGACAACCGTATCGTATCATTGAGCCACACACTACCAGCACCAATTTCTCTCAAAGACCATCCAAATTTTTCGGTTGTAATTGGCCTCAATCGTCATCATGGCATTGAGACACTAATTGGCCTTACTGAGGCGGAACGTGCTCGTCACCAGTATATCGTTGGAGGAACAGGTAGTGGCAAAACAACCATGTTGCAATATCAGATTGTGCAGGATATGGAACAAGGTAAGGGGCTTGCAATTATTGATCCGCATGGTGATATGGCAGAAACGATGCTGCGCTACATTCCACCAAAACGCATAAAGGATGTTGTCTATTTTAATCCAGATGATCTGGATTATCCACTTGGTCTTAACCTTCTCGAGATACCACCAGGGCTCGAGGGGACTGCTTTGCTTCGAGAAAAGGATCTTATTACTGAGTCAGTTGTTTCGGTGTTTCGTAAGCTTTTTAGTGATGATGACGCCGGAGGTCATCGTATTGAATATGTCTTGCGTAATGCAGTGCAGACTGCACTCACGCAGAAGGATGCAACACTCTTTACCGTGTTTGATCTACTGAACAATACTCAGTATCGACGACGTGTCATCAAGACGCTTGCAGATAAGAATTTAGCCAGCTTTTGGGAGCAAGAATTTGGTAAAGCTGGTGGCATGCAGAAGGTAAAGATGACAGCGGGGATTACAGCAAAAATTGGTCGTTTCTTATTCTCCGCTTCAGCTAAGCGCATTCTTGAGCAACCAAAGTCGACGATAGATTTTGATAATATTATCAACTCTGGCAAAGTTCTCATATGCAATGTTTCGAAAGGACGACTCGGTGAAGATACTGCAGAGCTCTTTGGTGTGACGATCCTTGCAAAACTTCAATTGGCGAGTTTGCGCCGAGCACGCATACCACAAGTACAGCGTCGTCCGTTTTATATTTATGTTGATGAATTTCAGAATTTTGCTACCACGTCTTTTGTGCAAATGCTGTCAGAAAGTCGCAAATACGGTGTATTTATGATTATGGCAGAACTATCGACTGCACAACAACGCGACCAACAGACGGTAAATATTATCCTTGCAAATGTTGGTACGATCATTTGCTTTCGAACCGGCAGCCCACAAGATGAGCAACGCCTGCTACCACTGTTTCGACCCTTTATTGAGGCAGGGGAGATCAGTCGTTTGCCAGCCCATCAGTACTATGCTTGTCTTGCAGCTGTGCACACCCAGGAGCCTCTTTCTGGTGAGACGCTACTACTAACAAGCTCTGGGAGCGATGCCGTGCAGCAGGCAGTGATTGCTCATTCACGCCGACAATACGCAGGAGAACGAGCAGACGATAGAAAGGATATCAACACACCACCAAAGTGCCACGATACAGAGCCTCGGCTGTCGAGTGAGCATGGTAAAACAGAAGAAAAACTAATGATTGAGGTGATTGATAAGGAATGAGGAGTGGGATGGAGATTGTTTATCGATGTGGCGTCTAGACTGATATAGCGCATAAAAGGGAAAATCAGAAGTTCTATATTCGTGCTAGAATAGTCACAGAGTAGAAAGTAGGGGAAGGGTAGAAAACATGCACAAGAAAGAACCAGACGAGAATAATAGGCTAAGCTTCCGTACCATTCTTCTCCGTAGTATTCTCTATGTAATTGGTGTACCAACAGTCATCATGCTTCTCTTTGTTGGCGGATTCTATCTCAAATTATGTGCTGAAGCTAGCCAAGCTCAAGCAGCAATGAAAACATATCTACATAGTAAATATGGTGAAGAATTTATCGTCGAACGACCAGAAAAGAATGGAAGCGGGCTTGGTGTAGAAGGATGGTTTGAAGCAACAGCCTACCCGAAGAATCACACAGACATCCGCTTCATTGTTATGCTGTCATCCTCAGGGAAGCATGATGGCTATGCTGGTGCTGTATGGTCAAAAAAAGAGACTGATCGACTCAAACCTATTATTCAGCGTATCTTTAGTAAAGATGTAGTGTATAGTGTAACCATCCAATCGTCTATGACGCTACAAACGAAAGATATACAAGTTGACGGTGTAATACCACGTTTTACACAAGCAGCAGCACAATATAAGCAGCAAATTCCATATGATATCACTATTCAAAAAACACACCAAACACGAGAATATCAGGAAAAAATGCACATCGTCGATAATCTTAAAGAGCTTGCAAAGGATCTACCAGATACCGTTGACACTACTATTCGCTACCAGGCACAAACAGCTGGAGGTAAGAAATTTGATTTGAATATAACAATCATGGCATTAAAATCCACACCACAAGAAACATTAGTCACAATGTTTCAAGAAAAGGAGAGTCTGTAAATATGAGCATAACAATAGAGCAATATCTTGCACTAAGTGCACTTGCCTATAAAAATTACAACCTTCAAAAGAATAGCTAGAGAGTTCTATAATTATGCTATTGATAGTCGCGTAGCCAAAAATAGGGGTTGTTGGGAGAAGAGAATATGTCCAAGAAGGAACTAAATAATAACACCAAACTAAGCTTTCATACCATTCTTCTCCGTGGTATTCTCTATGTCATCATTATTCCAACAGCTGTTATGTTTCTCCTTGTTGGTGGATTCTATCTCAAGGCCGATATTGAGGCGAATCAAGCTCAAGCAACAATGAAAACTTATTTACAAAACAAATATAATGAGGAATTCATCGTTGAGAAACCAGAGCGGAAGAGCAGTGGCCTCGGCGTAGAGGGAGTACTAGCTGCCAATGCTTACCCTATACGAGATCCTCAGATACGATTTTCTGTAAACACCTCATCGAATGGCAATCAAGATAACTATCCAGGCGTAATATGGTCCCGCTCTCAGAATGATAAGCTAATAAAGGATCATATCATAAATAACTCGTGGGCGCAGACCGACATCACTGTCAGTCTTGCAGACAATACAGCACAGTCGCTGAGCGGTACACCTAAAACATACGAAGAAGCGACAGCATCTTACGGAAAAGACATACACTACATAATAAGTGTTAATCGTAATACAAATCAATTAGCTGTCGATAACCGGGATCGGTACTATCTCATGAGTCTTATTAGATATATCAATCAGCAAAAAGTTGGCTACCGTATTATACATTACAGCATACATGATACGAAGATGGACGCAGACATAGTGTGTAATATACAGGTAGAAGGTACGCGTCTATTAGATGAAAAACAAGCCAATGAATGCTTTAGAAAGGAAGGGGTGTCAGATGAACGCTATTAATACAAATCAGCCATTAAAGGCTGAGCAATATCTAGCCTTAAGCTCGCTTGTATATTTTGAGGGGATAAGGCAATATAAAGGTGAAACAATTTCGGCTATACAGAATGAGGCTAGTAGTAAAGAGATAAACTTTTCTGCTCTTGAACTCAAACCCCTCTCCTCCCTCGCATCCTGACACCTCAGTCTTTGGTTATCGCGGAACGGATATTGATAAAATATCTGGGAAGCGATGAAAGATATTGAGTCGAATCTTGCGATTGCATCGGGTGGGAATGTTTTTTGTATAGGATGGGCTGAACCAATTCTACGACGCCTACACCTTCTACACCAAGACGATCAAGAAAGTTGGCGGTGGTTCATGTAGGTACCAAGAGCTTCACTAGTCATTCACTCGGTGGTAGGCTAGATGGTTTGGGCTACTTTCTCAATATTAGTTAGGTAGCATACTAGCCTTCATAATTTCCTAGAGGAAGAATAAGACAGCGAGAAATAATAAATGGGCTGGTACGCGCACGTCGCCTTCTGCAGGGGTCTCTTTAAGCTATCTTTCATCTCCCTCCTGCACAATACCACACATGAAAACAGCAACCATGACCCAATCAGCCGCAGTGGTAGAGACACCTGCTGCGCCGGTGCTGCGTGCGCTTAATCCGCGGACGCTTAGTATCGATATTGTGCTGCCAGTGCTTAATGAGGCGCATGTTATTGCGCACTCGGTGAGCACATTGCACGCGTATTTATCACAGCATGTGCCGCATCGCTGGCGCATCATTATTGCCGACAATGGTAGCACGGACGGCACAGCGGAAGCGGCGCGCCAATTGGCGGTACGCTACCCCGAGGTGCAGCTCATTCAGCTTGCCGAGAAAGGCCGTGGCCGAGCTCTCAAGCAAGCTTGGCTACAGAGCTCGGCCGATATTCTGGCCTATATGGATATCGACCTCTCTACCAACTTAGACAGCTTCGTCCCAATGATCACCCCGCTGATTATGGGTGAGGCAGCTGTGGCGACGGGCTCGCGCCTGATGAAGCAGTCGCGTACGACCCGCGGCTTCAAGCGTGACACTATCTCGCGCTGTTACAACTGGATTATTCGCCGGACGATGAAGACAAAATTTGTTGATGCTCAGTGCGGTTTCAAGGCGATTCGGCGCGATGCGGCACGCAAGATTCTGCCTCGCATCAAGGATACTGGCTGGTTCTTCGACACCGAGCTGCTCGTCAAGGCAGAGTACGCTGGTTATACCATCCACGAGGAGCCAGTTGAGTGGGTCGAAGACACCGACTCGCGTGTTCATATCATCAAGACCGCAACAGATGATCTCAAGGGCCTCTCGCGGGTGCGGCGCGAATATGGCAAGGCGGGCTTTGGTGAGCTAGCAGCTGTGGCTGGACTTTTGCTACTAACGAGTGTGCTCTACCTCTGGAACTTAACCATCAATGGCATAGCCAATAGCTACTATGCTGCCGCTGCTCAAGCAGCGAGTACCGACTGGACGGCCTGGCTGTTTGGCAGCCTTGATGCAGCGAACTTCGTTAGTGTCGATAAACCGCCTATCAGTATGATGATTATGGGGCTGAGTGGTCGGCTCCTTGGCTTCTCGTCGTGGAGCATGCTCATGCCGCATGCGCTTGCGGGGGTCGCGACAGTTATGCTTATCTATGCAGCAGTTAAGCGGTGGTATGGTGCCAAGGCAGGGCTCATCGCTGGTGTGGTGATGGCGCTGACGCCAGCAGCTGCCTTGATGTTTCGCTTTAATAACCCCGATAGTTTCTTGACACTCTTCTTGACGGCCAGTGCCTACGCCTTCCTCCGCGCCTTTGAAAATAAGAAGCCAGTGCTGTGGCTGAGCCTTGCAGGGCTCTTTACTGGCCTGGCCTTTAATACAAAAATGCTGCAGGGGATACTGGTACTACCAGTGATGGCACTGCTCTATCTAGTGTGCGCCCGGCCAAAGCTCGTGACACGCCTCTGGCATCTTGGCGTGGCTGGCGTGGTAACGGCTGTCTCGACCTTTTGGTGGAGCGTGCTTGTGTGGCTTACTCCAGCGGCTCATCGCCCGTGGGTGGGCAGTACCAATGATAATAACATTTGGAGTTTGATTTTTGGCTACAATGGCTTTGGGCGCTTGCTGGGTAATAGCGGTGGCCCTGGCAAAGCGCCAGGTGGTGGGGTAGCGCAGATAGGCCAAGCGGCGGCAACCGCAACCCAATCTGCCGCGCAGTCGGCTGGTCATACGGCGACGCAGGCAGCATCCATGACGCCACCAGCCGGTGGTGGTATGGGTGGCCATGGTGGTGGTGGCCCAGGAGGTGTTGGTTTTGGCGGCGAGACAGGGGTGCTGCGTATCTTTAACGAAAGTTTTGGCCCTAATATTGCCTGGTTGCTTGTGGTAGCCGTGATCGGTGGCGGGCTCGTACTATGGCTGCTGCGCCGCGCACCACGGCACAACAAAGAGCGTGTTGGTGTGCTGCTGTGGCTGGGCTGGCTGCTCATTCATATCATTATCTTTAGTATGACAAGTGGGACGATCCATCCATACTACGTCGTGGCGATGGCACCGAGTGTTGCTGCCCTGGTAGGGATTGGCGCGCCGTATCTGTGGCAAGCTTACACGCGGCGCACGAAGCTGGCCTGGCTTATGCCACTGACAATACTGCTCACGACGATCATTGGTGTCATTATGCTTGGCTATAGCAATACCTGGCCGTGGCTTACATGGCTTGTCATTATCACTGGTGGAGCAGCGGCTGTGATGACGCTTGTGCCACTAATAACACTCCCTCGGTGGTATATGCGGACGGCTCTTGCTATGGCTGTGCTGGCTGGTATGGCTGCACCAGTAGCCTTTAGCTTGAGCACAATAGCGACAGCGCATAGTGGAAGCATTCCTACAGCGGGTCCGGGTGCGACGGCAATGAGCGGCACGAATAACGAATCAGCCCAGGCAGAAGCCGCTCTTGTCTCGTACCTTGTGTCACACCAGCAGAATGCAACATGGCTTGCGGCAGTCAACAGCGCCAATGAATCGGCACCAATCCAGCTCTCCACAGGCAAGGCGGTGATGGCAGTCGGTGGCTTTAACGGCAGCGACAGTACGCTCACGCTCGAGCAGTTCAAGCAGCTGGTACGTCAGGGCAGTGTGCGCTACTACGTAGTGAGTCAGCATGGGCCAGGTGGGCATGGTGGGCAGCAGTCGACGCAGGCAGGAACGAACTCGTCGGCTCCATCGACTGCACAATCCTCATCAACCCAATCGCAAACCACCCATCATCATGGTGGGCCGGGCGGCAACTCTGCTATCGCTACCTGGGCGGCGAGTGCTGGCACCAAGGTTGACTACGGTGGCACGCAATACACCGTGTACGATCTCTCGCAGGCAGTTTAGATCGTATCGCAACAGAGATAGAGAGCCAGTCTTTGGGCTGGCTCTTTATTATTTCTTCAATTAACGCAAAGCCTACTTGTGGCGCATTGCCAGGCCAGCGCGGAGCGTCTCATGATAAAACGGTAGCAGCGGAAGAGCATCGATCTCGGTGAGTGGATACCACGTCGCTGCGCTATTTTCGGCATTAAGCTGAGGCGTTATGCGCTGCGCACATTCAACGAGCACCGGATACACATACCACTGGCGGCTATGCGCTGCGTCAATCTGCATCAGGGGCTGCTGCGACGCCACGATAGTTGTATCTCGCGAGTCAATGCCTAGTTCCTCGGCCAATTCTTGCCCGGCCAGTACCGTAATGCTCGTATCGGTTCGGTCGATGAAGCCAGAGACGCCATTGAGCATACGCGGCTGCTCAGCTTCTTGCTGGCTACGCCGCGCTAGTAAAATCTCATCACCATAGCACACCACACAGTTGAAGACAAAGCAGATGGGTTGGCCAGTGTAGTCGATCCTTCCATCGGGCAGACGCGGATAGTCTTTGGTTTGGTAGGCAATCATCGCAAGCGGATTCATATGATTAGTATAGCATAAGAGGAATGAACAAGGGCCGTTGATGTCGTGCAAGCTGCCTAGAATATTTTCAAACCAAGCGTTATCTCATAGCTCTCATAGCTTTTTCATCGCTGCGAGAGTCAATACTGAGAGTGATAGCCGTGTGTATTCAGGCGAAGAGTCGTCAGCTCTCAAAGCACACTCCATAAATCAGTATTGACAAGCATATATTCTAGTACTAGAATAAAGAACATTGGTAATTATGACGATTTCACTCAATGAACATCTTATCCTTGGTATCCTTACTGAAGGGTCACAACACGGCTACCGTATTGAGCAGATCATCGCGGAGCGTGGCATGCGCCAGTGGTCAGAGGTTGGATTTTCTTCGCTATATTATATTCTTGATAAATTGGAGAAGAAGGGATTAGCCATCAGTAAAGCAAGCATCGGCAAAGAGAAAAAAGAGTACCAGATAACCACCCGAGGCAAAGAGGTGCTCAAGCAAGCGACATATGAGCTGATATGCCAGCGCAAACCAGCAAATACGCATCTTATGACAGCGCTGGCGACGAGTTTTTCGCTTGATGATGATGAACTTGTGGCTGCGCTGCTACAGCGCAAAGAGAATCTTGAAGCTGACCTTGCGGTTATGCACCATACAGCAACACGGAGTCAGCATAATACGCCGATTGCTCAGCGGCTCTTTCATCTTGAGCAGGTGTTGCTTGTGGCGGAATTAGAGTGGATTAATCGAGAAATTATTACGTGCCAAGGAGGGGAAGACGCGTGATATTTGATTTTAAAAAAGAATACAGAGCATTGTATCAGCCTGGGACGACGCCAAGTATTGTAACCGTTCCGAAGATGAACTACCTTGCTGTGCGCGGCATTGGTGACCCGAATCAGGCTGGCGGCGAATATAAAGAGTCTATCGAACTCTTGTATGGCATAGCGTATACCCTCAAGATGAGCAAGAAGAGCTCGCATACGATTGCTGGGTTTTTGATTATGTCGTCCCGCCGCTTGAGGGTTTCTGGTGGCAGGGTAACGGCCAAAGCTATATGGATTATACACGCAAGCAAGATATGCACTTCATCTCTCTGATTCGCCTACCCGACTTTGTCACGAAAGAGGATTTCGACTGGGGTGTTGCCACGGTTACGGCAAAGAAGAAACGGGACTTCTCGCCAGTGGAATTTTTCACATACGATGAGGGTCTTTGTGTTCAGTGTATGCATATTGGTGTATATGATGATGAGCCTGTAACTGTTGCCGCAATGCATAGTACCGCTCTCATGCATGGATACGACATTGACATTAACGCGCAGCGCTTCCATCACGAAATTTATCTAAGTGACCCAAGAAAAACCACTCCAGAAAAAATGAGAACCGTGCTCCGCCACCCTATCAAGAAAAGAGTAGAGCCAGCAAGGAGGGAGCTGCGAGAGCCGTAACAGGCACTCTCGCTATATGATGGTGTTTTTAAGACTGCCCTAAGCCACGTCGTGCATACTACAGATACAACCATAAACAAGGAGTATACGACAATGGCACAGCAACCAACTCTCACCACAGATGAAGCTCTCGTTTTGCAGCAGATCAACGAGCATGACGAAGATGATGTGATTGGCCTAGAGCAGAGTCTGCGCATGAGCCGCCCAAAGCTTATAGCGCAACTCACTCACCTCAAGAATAAAGGACTTATTACGGTCAAGATGACGACTGGTGATTGGTGGATCATCGTCAGCCGCCGCGGCCAACAGATGATGCGCCGTCTATGGCCCGAAGCAGCACTGGGGTACTAGCCCGCAATACGAAGGATAAGCATCGCCACTATGACACTAAGAGGGTGAGATAATGTGACTGACACGGCTTACGCAATATGTAATGATAAACTTGAACATTCTTGGGAAATATTCATTTTAGCACGCCATCGGATATCTGAAAAGAGAAGTTTAGGGCAGTGCAATAAAGATTTATAATGATGAATAACACGGTATAATGAGGATATGAAACTACTAGTCGTTGATGATGAGCGGCGCATTGCCGAGTCGATAAAACAGGGGTTAGAGCAAGAAGGTTACGCCGTCGATGTCGCCTTTGATGGTGAGGATGGTTACAATGCTGCATGGGCCGATGAGTATGATGCGATTATTCTTGATGTAATGATGCCAGTGATGAATGGCTTCGAAGTGGTGCAGAAGCTTCGCAGCACGGGCAACCACACACCAGTGCTGATGCTCACAGCTAAGGACCAGACGCAGGATATTGTGGCGGGGCTTGACCACGGCGCAGACGACTATTTACCCAAGCCTTTTTCCTTCGATGTGCTAGCGGCTCGCGTGCGTGCCCTGCTACGACGTCCCCAAGAGGCGCTCGGGACCGTGCTGCGCGTGGCTGATATCGAGCTCGATACCGTTAAGCAGACCGTGACGCGAGCTGGCCAGCCTATTGCGCTCTCAGCCAAAGAGTTTGCCATCTTCGAGCACCTCCTGCGCAACAAGAATCAAATCCTCAGCAAAAATAACATTATGACTCACGTTTGGGACTTCGACGCTGATATCTTGCCAAATAATGTTGAGGTTTTTATCAACTATCTCCGGGGCAAACTCGAGAAGCCATTCCCAGATAGTCGCCCGATTATCGAGACAGTGCGGGGCTTTGGCTACATCATCAAGGACGACCCAGCATGAGGCAGCACCAATGAGCTTTCGCACCACAACGCTCCGGCTGGCTGGTACCTACCTTGCGATTATCATGGTAATGAGCCTTGGGTTTAGCCTGGTATTTTATCAGACGTCGGCTGCGCAATTGGAGCGGCAGCGCCCACCGAGTGAGGCTGGCAGAGAGCAAGAATTTCATTTTACCGATCATACCGTCAATCGCTTCCTTGAGCGGCGAGCGGCTGAGGCGCGGCAAGAGCTGATCGCTCAGCTGGTGCTCGTGAATCTCGCGGCGCTGGCAATTGGCAGTGTAGTGAGCTATCTTCTCGCGGAGCACACCCTGCGGCCGATCCGCGCCAACATGCACGCCCAGACGCAGTTCGTTAGTGATGCCAGTCATGAGCTGCGCACGCCGCTGACCGCGCTACGCACCGCGAACGAAGTGGCGCTGCGCAATCCTAAGCTCACCCTCGCTGAGGCTCGCGCCGTCATAGAAGCGAATGTGACCGATGCGACGCGGCTGCAAACGCTAGCCAATACAATGCTTGGCTTGCTTCGGCACGACCGCTCGGTGGTGCAGCTGCAGCCAGTTGCTTTACAAACTGTGGTGAGTGAAGCGATGAACTTAGTGGTGGCACCTGCCCAAGCGAAGTCGATTGCCATTGACGATACCACGCCACCTTTGGTGGTGCGGGCTCATCAGCAGCGTCTTGTTCAGCTCCTTACCATTTTGCTCGACAATGCCATCAAATACAGCCCGGAGCATACCACCATTACTGTCACTGCTGAGAGTACCAATCGCTGGGCTAGGGTGCAGATCATTGACCAAGGCATCGGGATGGACGCCGCCACGCAGCGTCAGATATTCCAGCGCTTCTACCGAGCCGACCAAGCTCGCACTGGTGGCCTAGGCCAGGGCTATGGCCTTGGGCTTGCGATTGCCCAGCAGATCATCACCGAACATGGCGGCAAAATTACTGTCGACAGTACGCCTGGTAGTGGCACGACCTTTACGGTGAGCTTGCGCCTTGCTGGCAGGCAGAGTATGTAGTAGATAACGTTCTGTAGAAATAAAGAGCGGATGCTTGATAAATAAGCAAAGGCGCGTATCAAACTGGACTTAGACTAGCTGGTAGCAAGAGTATATGGGTTGTATTACTTTTTGAGATCAGCTAAAAATTCTTCGGCAGAGTTAAACGGCTTACTCAAGTTATTACCAGTTGCTAGCGATGGCTCAATTTCAGTAAGCAGTGCTTCGAGTTGCGGTGTCGTTAGCTCAGGGGTATACGGCTCAATATGGCGAGTTGCAACGACTTGCGTGAGGTAGCTGTTAATTAACGCGCTCAACGTTAGGCCAGCGCTTTTTGCGACTTCCTGGGCTTGGCGCTTAATATTTTCATCTAATTTTATACGCGTTGTCACCATACTCATACTACTGAGTATGTACGAAGTAATATACTGCGTCAAGAACAGCATTCTTTTCTTGCATCCTATTAGATAGCACACTCGGACGAAGTTTATGCAAAAAGAGTGTGAGCTGAGCGCGAGAAAAGCGCGCGGCAATGCGATGGGTCTAGCAAGATTTCACTTTAAGCTTCTTTTAACGCCTACTCCCTATACTCGAACCATAATAACGAAAGGAGTATACATGAAAATAGAAGATGGCTTTGCAACGGAGAAGCGTAGTGCGTCGCCGACATCCCCATCGTCCACACAAGTACAGGCCAAAGGTACGGCCAACTCTGGTTTGATCGCGGCGGTGATCGGGGGTGTGATCGTGGCGGCAGCGCTCGGATTTCTTGGTGGTATGCAGGTCAATAGCCGCAGCACATCGAGCCAAAGTGGCCCTGGTGGCCATGGTATGATGGGTAGTCAAACCAGCCAGGGGAACATGTCGCCACCAGGCCAAGCAGGGCAGTCGACGGGCAGTGGTAACCAGCCAGGCGCACCGTCAAATGGAGCAAATACCACCACGCAAACCCAGCAAGGTACCACCCAATAAACCACGCAAGATACGACCAAGAATACCTAATACTGATAATAAAACCACCTCTGATATGAGGTGGTTTTTGGCTTACTGGAGTAAAAATTATTGTGGCAAGGAGACACCCTTTTCTTTGAGGGTCGGCTCGATGACGAGCTTGCCAAAGGCGTCAGCGTCGGCCCACACTTGGCGCGCATCTGAACTGCCTGAGGTGGTGAGCTTGCCGTCCTTGACGTATTGATTGGTTACATTCTTGCCATTGACGAGAATAGCTGGTGTGGCGCTGGCGGCATTTTGAGCGCCAGCTAGGGATTTATCGAAGGCGATCTTTTTCTTAATCCGGGCACCTGAGCGGTCGGCCTCGGCGAGGTCGGTCTTGAAGCGGTTGACATCAAGGCCAAGCCCCTGTGCAGTGGTGACGAAGTAGTTGGTGCGTTCTGTGCCATCGAGTGACTGCCACGAATTTTGTTCGGTGTAGACTTTGTCGTGCATCTCCCAATATTTACCCTGGAAGCCAGCCGACTCAACTGCCGCTGCTGCCGCGAGTGCATTGGGGTGGATGGACGAGAGAGGGTTGTTGCGGAAGATGAGCTGCACGTGATCCTTGTATTTCTCAGTGACTGCCTTGAGTGCAGGCGAGGCCTGCGAACAGCCGGGGCACTGGAAATCTCCATATTCGATGATTGTTACCTTGGGTGATTTGCTCCCGTGGGTATGGTCGGCGATGTCGCCATTTTGGTTACTGGCGCTTTGTACCTGCAATGGGTCGACACCCGACAGATTGATCGACTCACCTTGGCGCGACAGCCACACGAGCCCACCTAAGATTGCGAGGCAAAGCACTGCAAAGATCAGCCATGATTTTTTTGTCATAAACGAAACATTCCTCCTTATTCTTGCATATTATATCGTGCCCGAGAGACCGAATCAAGCTGACAGAGGTGCTGCACAGGCCAAAGCATTGAGCCGATCAGGGGAGTGCGCTACAATGATGGCATGGAAATGCTCATGATCATCATCTTTGCTATCTTTGTGATTGCCCTCATCCTGGCTGGTAGTGCATGGCCCGATATACCGCCAGTGAGCCAATACGAGCTCGAGCGGCGTCGCCAGCAGAATAATCGCACAGCAATCCACCAGTTGCGGCGCATTGCCGTCTACGATGATCTCGTTTCGCTTCAGCGCTGCGTGGTGGCGCTATTGCTGGTACTGATGGTGATGGCAAGCATTGGGGCATTTGACTTTGGTGGTGGTGTGCTGGTTGCGCTCGCGGTGGCACTGCTCTATGGTGGTGTGGGGCGGATTGGCTGGGTGCATGCGATTGCCCAGCGCTTCTATAATGCAGTCGAGCCGAGCTTCGTTAGTTTTGCCGGGCGGTTCCCGCGAGTGGTGCGCATTGTCCGTTCGTTTGTGCCGCCAGTAGAGACGAATCTTCGCCTGGGGTCGCGAGCTGAGCTTGAACATCTGGTGCGTCATGCTCGGCCATCAGTCTTGCCACCAGTCGAGCGTGAGCAAGCGCTGGGGAGCTTGACTTTTGCGCGTAAGACAGTCGAAACAGTCATGGTGCCGCGCAATGCTATCAAGACAGTCGAGCAAGATGCCATGGTGGGGCCGCTGTTACTCGATGAATTGCACCGCACCGGGCATAGCCGCTTCCCAGTGGTGGATGGCGACATTGATCATATTATTGGCGTGCTACACACCCGCGACTTTATGTCGCTTAAGGAGGCAGTGTCGGCTCAGGTGCAAACGGTGATGGACCCAAATGTGTACTACATCGACGGGGCACAGTCACTCGAGCAAGCCTTGGGTGCATTTATTAAGACGCGCCAACAGGTCTTCATTGTCGTCAATACGTATCGTGAGACAGTGGGGATGGTGACGTTGGACGATTGTATCGAAGCCTTGCTTGGCCATGCTCCCACAGCGGATGATGACGAGGTGTATAGCCAGCCAGTGGCCTTGCCCGAACCTACGCAACCACGCGCCCTCCCCATGGGCGAGCAGAATGATGCCTGAAATTGTGGTATAATCTAACAGATATGACACAACGAATACTTGCCAACCAAACGCCGGATTACACCGGTCAAACCATCACTGTGGCCGGCTGGGTACATGCACGGCGCGACCATGGTGGCCTGATTTTCATCGACCTGCGCGACCATACTGGCCTGGTGCAGCTGGTCGTCAGCCCTGAGCAAGCTGCGGCCTTTGCCCTGGCGGAGCATGCCCGCGACGAGTATGTCCTGCGAGCCCGTGGCGAGGTCCGCCAGCGTGGTGAGGGTCTGGCCAACCCTAATATTGCCAGTGGTAGCATCGAGCTAGCCGTCAGTGAGCTAGAGGTGCTCAACAAAGCCGAGACGCTGCCTATCCAGCCCTTTAGCGAGACTAACCAAGCGAATGAAGACCTGCGCTTTGCCTACCGCTACCTGGACCTGCGCCGCCCCAAGCTGCAAACGATGCTGCGTCGCCGCGCCGATATGTACCGCCGCATGCGCCAGTATATGGACGAGCATGATTTCATCGAAATCCAAACGCCGATTTTGGCTAATTCCAGCCCCGAGGGTGCGCGCGACTTCCTGATCCCCAGCCGCTTGCAAGAGGGTAAATTCTACGCTCTGCCACAAGCACCGCAGCAGTTTAAGCAGCTGCTGATGGTTGGTGGCGTGCCGCGCTACTACCAGCTGGCTGCTTGCTTCCGCGACGAAGACCCGCGCGCCGATCGCCTGTATGGTGAGTTTTACCAGCTGGATCTCGAGATGAGCTTTGTGGAGGATGGCGAGCAAGTCCGCCAGATGATGGAGCCACTGATGCAGCAGCTGGTGACGGATTTTGCTGGCAAAACACTGCTAGACCTCAGCAACCTCCCAGCTGGCGATGGCCAGCCTATCCCGCGCATCCCGTACCAAACCGCCATGGAAACCTATGGTAGCGACAAGCCAGACCTGCGCTTTGGTATGGAGCTGGTTGAGCTAACGGACGTGTTTGCCGACACCGAATTTGGCGTGTTCAAAAACGCTGAATGTATCAAGGCAATCTGCGTCACAAACGGCGCGTCGCTCAGTCGCAAGCAGATCGATGGCTTTACCCACATTGCCAAAGCCGAGGGCGCAGGTGGTCTTGCTTACATTACCTACCAAGATGGCGCAGCCAAGAGCCCAATTGCTAAGTTCTTGACCGAAGAAGAGCTGGCTGCTATCCAAGCCAAGACGGGGGCTAAGGACGGCGATGCAGTCTTCTTTGGAGCTGATACGCGCCCAGTGGTCAATGCAGTGCTAGGGCGGCTGCGCAGTGAGTTTGCCGAGCACTTTGGCCTAAAGGACCCGCAGGTGGTGGCGCTGGCCTGGATTATCGATTTCCCATTCTACGAGTGGGATGAGCATGCGCGCAGGCTCGACTTTGGTCACAATCCCTTTAGTATGCCAAAGGGTGGGCTCAGCACGCTGCAAGCCGCCCAGTCGGATGATGAGAAGCTAGCCATCCTGGCCGACCAGTTCGATATGGTGATGAACGGCTACGAAATCTGCAGCGGCGGTGTGCGTAACCATAATCCAGCCGTACTGTATGAAGTATTTGGATTGCTCGGCTATAGCCGGCAATATGTGGAAGAAAAGTTTGGCGCTATGCTGCGGGCCTTTACCTACGGTGCGCCGCCACACGCGGGCTGTGCCTTTGGCATTGACCGTATCCTGATGGAGCTAATCGGCGAGCATAACGTCCGCGAAACCCTCGCCTTCCCCAAAAACGGCAGCGGTGTCGACGTCATGATGGACTCACCCGCGCAGGTAGAACCTGGGCAACTGAAGGAGTTGGGGTTATAAACAAACGAGCGATGGCTCGCTATCATTACGAATCTGGTGCAAATGAAATAAAAGTACACAAGGAGGCAATGACTCTATGAGCTGGGATCTCACCGCAATCAAAACAAAACGTCATGTCCAGTCGGTTAGCGACCTGACGGAGGAAGACTGCGTGCCGCTCGAGCGTCAGCAGATGATTGCCGAGCTAGAAAAGGTTGCCAAAACATGTGATGCACATTTAGATACAAGCAATCCGTCGTGGCTTGTTATGCAGAAGAGGGAGTGGCTGATTGAATTTAGCTTGAGCAAACACAGGGAACAACTCATCACCGTGGGGCTCTGCGTCAGAGGTAGCAGGGAGCCAACGGAAGTGTTTGCTTATCTCATTCAGGAGCTTGGCATGCGGCTGGTGGAATGGAGTACTGGCGAGTTCCTGGATCTATCAAAGCAGAGCAGCTTCCAGCACTGGCAGGAGTGGAGTGAGCGGGTGCTGCGAGACCTTGCAAAGTCACGAAAATCATAAGTGTGTTGCGCGTGTAATAAGAATAAAATAGAGACTAGCTAGTTACGATAGCTCTATCGTTTCTATCCGCTGATACTTCACTCCAACCTCAGTTGCCGCTGCTGTGCAAAGTGTATCAACCAATCCCTTGCCAGCGTCACTCAAGATGGCGTCATGAACAGGAAAAGCCAGGCGTGGCGCGACGGCCTGCAAGAAACTACGTATCTCGGAGAACTTGAGCCATGGTGCAGCTACAGGCAGGGCGAGGACATCGATGGAACGCTGAGGCAAAGCGAAGGAATCACCAGGGTAGTAGATACGATTGTTGATTAGCACAGCAAGGTTGTGGAGGCGCGGAATGTCTGAGCTTACCACAGCATGCTCACCACCAAAAAACTCAAGCGTGAATGGCCCGACCTGGTGTGTGTCACCAGGCACCGCGGCTATTGCATGGCAGACAGAGAGCGTGCCTTCTGGCAAAGATATCGTTGTACTATCTACAATAATATCATGAACACTTATAATCTCTGTTTCAGGAAATGCCTGTATAATACGCTTGATGAGCGCAGGGCTACAATGGTCGGGATGCGCATGGGTAATGAGAACTGCCACTACCTGCTGCGGCATAGCAAAATCGTCGGTGTATACACCTGGGTCGACGACCAAGCTCTGGCCGTCAATTGTAATAGTAAAGCAAGAGTGGGCGAATTTTGTTAGTGTTGTCATATATCTAGTATAGCGGAGAAGAGGGTGAAGTGATAGGTTGTTTCTTGCCGTGGTACTGGTTGAGAATATTTGACTGGTGTCAGTAACTATAGGGCTCCCTATAGTAAAGATACATATGTACGCTCAAAAATCGCTTCCTAGTGTAAGAACTGAAAAGCTTAACTATGACGTAATAGCAATTTCTGACAGTTCACCAGACAAAATAGTAGGTAGGAGGGAGATGGTCCTGAAAGTAAGCTAGGAAACCATTGTGCTACCACCAGAAATGTGGCATCATAGCTGTATGAACAAGACAATTCTCTTTGTGCCGGGTTTCCAAGAAGGGTGCGCCGACCGCGATTACGATACACTTATGAACCGCTGGCGAGCGATGGGCTACGCGGTGGAATTTGTACCAATTCAATGGCATCGCACTATGCAAAAACAGTGGTTGCAGACGCTACAAGAGCGGTATCAGCAGTATGATCCAGCTGAGACCATCCTGGCTGGTTTCTCATTTGGGGCGTGTATTGCATTCTTAGCGGCGTGTGAGCAAGCACCAAGTGAGCTGTGGCTCTTCTCGCTGTCACCATCATTTGCAGAGTGTGTGCAGTATTGGTCTCAGCGCGATTGGCGCGTGATCGGTAAGCGGCGGCTCGAATATGCCAAGCAGGTGAGCTTGGTAGCGGCTGCGCAGCGTATCGCCTGCCCTGTGCAGATTTTCGTTGGCTCCGAGGAATTTATTAAGTGGCCAGAGATGAAACTTGTCTTTGATACTGCCGTGCAACATATCCCCACCGTCCATGGCACAGTGGTAGAAGGCGCTGGGCATGCGGTAGATGATCCGCGGTATGTGGCGGCGGTGTGCGACGCAATAGAGCGGTAGCTATGGTATAATATAGGTAATTATGACAAGAATACACGACACTTTACCGCAAAAACCTGAAGAACACCTTGACCTTTTAGGGGGGGTAAAAGAAAAAGTTCGCCTCTTCGGTGTGGCTGCAATCAAGTGGGCACTTCATCGTGTTGAGGATAGCTATTGGAAGCCTGGAGACCCAATAACGCGCTTCACTGTGTTTGATGATAATGCAACCTATGATTTGTCAGAAACTGATGGGATTATCCCGAATATCAGCGAGACGACGCCTGTTGATGTGATTGGTGGGACGATGACGGTATTTGCACCAGGTGAAGAAGAGAGGCTTTTGCAAGCACTACGTCAGGAAGATTAAGTAAGCAATAATAAAAGCTACGCTAGCTGTTTCTTGGCTAGCGTAGCGTGAGTTTTATTGTATGTGCTTTGTCTCTACGTCCTGCCAGTCGTTGTTGTGCCGAAGCTCGGCGTTGTCACCAGCGAAGACCGCTTTTGCTTCAGTATTGTCGCTCAGCGTCCAGAGGAACCAGGCGGTCATGTAGGCATCGCCATATTCGAGGACATCTTTGTGACCAACGGTCTTGCGCCGCGCGATGACGCTTGGTTTGTCTGTATTAAGAGCGCGGAAATTCTGCTGTAAGTCGCCCAGTGGGCTAATGGCGAGGTTGTCGCTTGGGCCAGTGCCAGCCATCATGTAGGTGGCTGTCTTGAGCTTGCTGGTGTCGTAGTGCCAGTTGTTGCCGTTTGCGGTGCCATGGCCAACAGCGCTAGCAGTGTAGAGAGAGGTATAGCGGTTACTATTGCTATATTTTGTCGCGGCATTGATAGCACCGGCTCCGCCTTGGGAATGCCCGGTGATGCCGATCTTGCTCGTATTGACAAATCCCTTGATAGGGCTGCTCTCGGCAGTGTTGAGCTCTAGTGCAGTATCAAGCATGGTCGATGTCGTTGCGCCAGTGCCTGTCCAGCCATCCTCATTGCCAATGACAACAAAACCCCAGCTGGCCAAATGCTCGAAGATTGGCGCATAAGTAGATGCAGGTGTGGCGGTTCCATTGACCATCAATACAAGTGGGAAGGTTTGGCCCGGAGCGGTGCGCTGTGGGGTGTAGATATGATACTCTTTGATGGCTGCGTTATCGCTGTGATGAGTGTGGTGCGCAACGTGGTAGGGGCCAGGCTTAGTATAACGCTGCTCTAATGTGCCACTAGGGCTCAATTTCGCAGCGTAACCCTTTGCCACACCGTCATCGCCAGTGATACTTTGGTTGAGATAGTTCATATAAAGCACAAACAGCACAAAGCACACTAAGAGTATTGCTATGATGATACCCAGAATTTTCAGAAGTTTTTTCGCCATTGCTATATCCTCCTTTAGCTAATAATAGTAATGATATTATTTACTATACACCGAGTGTATAGTAATAGCAAGGGAGAGTGATTTCTTTTTTACTCGGTATATTTTGGCTCTGTTAGTAAGAGATCAAGTGACTTTATCCCTTGGCTATGGCAATGAAGCGCCTAAGCATTGCACTCACAAGAGCCAACGGTATATACTGATGAGCATGTACGAACAAGAACTTCATACCGCGCAGCGGATTGCTCGCGAGGCAGGCGATATTATGCGCCGCTATTTTGATGGCGACCAACAGCGCCAGACCAAGGCGGATGGCACGCCAGTGACAATTGCCGATACAACAATCAACTCGCTGGTGATCCAACGCCTCCACGAGACCTTCCCGGACGATGGCGTCATTGGCGAAGAGGAGAGCACGACGGGCTATGGCCTCGGGCGGAAGTGGCTGTGCGACCCAGTCGACGGCACGAAGGCCTTTACCTGGGGTGTACCCACAGCAATGTTTTCGCTCGCACTGGTAGTTGATGGCGTGCCAACCGTTGGTGTTGGCTATGAACCAATGACAGATCGGCTCTACTGGGCAGTGCGTGGCCATGGTGCCTTTTGCAATGGTACGCGGCTGCAGGTGAATCACCAGACGCTTACAGAGGGGATCTTTGCTGCGTCGTGTAGCTATGCAAATATCCGTCGCCATAAGTATTATGATGAGCTGATTGAACGCAAGGTGAGCACAGCAAGCATTAGTGGTGCAGTGGCCAAGAGTGTTCGTGTGGCTGAGGGGCGCTTCGTTGGGTATTATGCCGAGAAGGTGAATGCGTATGATATGGCAGCAGTGCACGTTATTGTTGAGGAGGCTGGTGGTAAGATGACGAGTATATCGGGCCAGCCGCTTAATTATGCGCAGCCATTTTGTGGTGCGCTTGTGTCTAATGGTGTCGTGCACGATGAGCTGATGGCAATAGTGCACGATGAGTGCTCATAAATACCGCACGCTACCAAATGGTATTTTGCGCTTCATCTGCGTGGCAATGCCGAGAGTATCGGCTGGCTGGACGGTGTGTGGGCCGTAGAATTGGTTGATCTCGTCGATTGCGGCAGTGAGAGCGTGGTGAGCTGATGGGTCGTCGAAGAGTGCGAGCTGTGCGTCTGTCTCGCTTGTGAGAAGATAACACGACATGCCAATCTCATAGGCGGGCAGCGGCATCGACTGGGTGAGTCGCTTGACGATATGAAAGAGCGTGGTGCCATCACATAGTGGATGCTCGCGGCGCTCGTGGTTGTGCCAGCGGCCTGTTTGATAACTTTTGGCATAGAGGCGCACACCACGGGCACGCACGTATTGCTGCCGGAGCGCAGCCGCGATGTCTTCGCATAGAACGTGGAAGCGGCGCAAGACTTGATCGTAATTGAGGTTTGGCTGATCAAGGACGAACTGTCGCCCGACTGTCTTAAGCGGGCGCTCATCACTATCTACCTCCCAACCGCGCAGCCGCTTATACCAATCGCGTCCTGGCTTGCCATGAAACACCATGTGCTCGAGCGTTGCTTCGTCTGCAGCCAGAAAGTCGAGTGGTGTCTGGATACCAACCTGGTGGAGGCGCTTGCTGTAGCCAGTGGCAATACCAGTGAGGTCTTCGAGCGATAGCATAGCGAGTACTGCATGGAGATTATCTGCAGTGATGCAAGTCAGGCCGTCAGGCTTATTGATACCGGCAGCAATCTTAGCTAGCCAGCGGTTGGTGCCAATGCCAACATTGCAGCGCATGTAGTCGCCAACCTCGCTACGGAGGCGCTGCTTGATCTCCTGGCCAATCGCCAGTGCGCCGCGTGCTCGGATGTCAGGTGGGCTTTGGCTTAGGTCGATCACCCCTTCATCAATGCTTTTCATGGTGGCACTGGGCGAGTAGTCGCTGAGGATGGTTGCAAGTCGGTGGTAGACATAGCGATACTTGGGTGGATCGCTTTCTAGCGGAACAATATCGGGGCAAAGTAGCCGCGCCGCAGGCAGGCGCATGCCAGTATGGACACCACGTGCTTTGGCTTCGTAGCTTGCAGTGACGATAGTCGCATGCTGGTTACGCCGATTAACAATAACAACTGGCCGGTGGCGGAGCAATGGCCGAGATTGCTGCTCGATCGTGGCAAAGCAGCTATTAAGATCGATATGCATCATCAGTGGTGGGGCGGGATTGATATTGCTATGAGACATGATCGGCCTCTCGTGTGAGCCGCCATACCAGTGTGATACTGTCAAACTCGAGGCGGTAATCAGCCTGCTCATCTGTCACATCGAAGATATGCACCGTACGTGCACCGCGCTGATGCTCGAAGCCCAGGCCGATTCGCCTGATCGTCACTTCCTGGCCATTGCCGCGCCGAAATTTGACTGGCTGACATGGCTGGTGCCCACGCCGAAAAATCGCTACCACCTCCACGACTTCATCAAGATATAGTTCATCATCCATTGTTCTTAGTATAGCGCATGAGCTAGGTACGGTCGACGAGTGAAAACATAGTAACAGAGGTAGAGTGTGCGTATACATCAAGTGATGTATTGCTATACTAGTACCCTATATTACTCTCACTTTACAAGAAAACACCCTATGGAAGTGGGATAAAAACCAAACTTTTTACATAGGGCTAAAGGAAAATGACGCGCAGCTCTTACATACTGTATCACCTCGCACAAGAGCATAGCGAAGACGAAGAAGAGGAGATTTTACAAAATGAACAGCTCCAGCCGTCCTTGGCTAAGTTGTCACGATAAGCTAATATAACAGAGCGGCGCAGCTCAGAAAATTATTTCTGCTTACGGCTCTCGATAAACATCATAATAAGCCAGATAATGACGACGATTGCTGCGAGCGAGAGTAGTCCGTTGATGATCCATGCGGCCAGCTTTAGTGCTGCACCAAGCAGCCATGCGGCAATAATGACAATAGCGATTGTGAGAATAAGTCGAGATAGTTTCATCCTTTTAGTATACTATACTCTATGGACACAGCGCAATTTCAGGCCATGATATGGCACAAAGCCAAGCAGCTCTACCGCCCTATGCCGTGGCGCAGCCAGCCAATGCTGTACTATGTGCTGGTCAGTGAGCTGATGCTGCAGCAGACGCAGGTAGCGCGGGTGCTACCTAAGTTTGCCGAGTTTACCACCCGCTTCCCGACTATCGAGACCTTGGCAGCTGCCCAGCTATCGGCGGTTCTGCAGGCCTGGCAGGGTTTGGGGTATAATCGCCGGGCCAAATATCTACACAGCGCGGCACAGGCGATTGCTGCTGGTGCACCTATTGCGACGCAGGCCGACCTTATGGCGCTGCCTGGTGTTGGTGTCAATACCGCTGGAGCCATCATGAACTATGTGTACCAGGTCCCAACCGCCTTTGTAGAGACCAATATCCGCACGGTGTATTTTAATCACTTTTTTGCTGGGCAGGAGCGCGTGGCAGATAGGGATGTGCTGGCGCTGGTGGAGCAGACGATGGATAAAGAGCAGCCCCGCCAGTGGTTCTGGGCGCTGATGGACTACGGTGCCGAGCTGAAGGCGGCGGGCAAGGGTCAGCTCGGCACCAGCCGGCACTACACGCGGCAGTCGCGCTTTGCTGGCAGCCTGCGCCAGATGCGGGGTGAAATTGTGCGGCGCATGGCGCAGGGGCAACCACTGAGTGTCATTACCCAGGAGCTGCAGGGTGACCCGCGTTTTGCTGCTGCACTGAATGGACTACGGAAGGATGGGCTTGTATGAGTGAGTTAGCTCTCACGCGAGCAGAGGCTATCGCGCTATGTCACACGTGGGCGCGGATGCTTCGCCGAGAGTATACGATCGACACACTGGTGAGTGACTATGGCGATGGGGTGCTTATGTCTGACCAGTTGGCCTATCCGCTTGAGATGCAGCCATGGATCACGCCAGAAACGGAGCCGCTCCTCTGGGCGATTCGCGACCATGCAGTAGATGTCGATATTGACCACACCCGGCGAGCTGATTGGGAGAAGCTACTGGAGCTGATCGATCAGCTACCAAAGAGTGAGTCATGAGATACGTGGAGACATTAGCGCTAGATAGTGCGTGACAATAGCAGCTTTTCTAACCTATGACCTGCACATAGCTTCCTATGCAAGCAATGAATAGCTGATAGGTATATTCATTTTTATGAAAAGTAAGGAAGTCAGGGTAGAGAATAGCCACATAACGGAGATTCAAGGTAATAAGGCTCTTGGCCACTCTACAATTGCACGCCAAGCCACCCAGCGAGCACTGTGCCAGCGCCATAGGCAAGGACAGCAGCGATAGCACCAAGGGCGAAGGTCTGCAAGGCAGCGACAATTGGATTCTCACCACCAACTTTGCCCTTGATATAGCCAATTGCTACAAAAGTGAGTGCCGTCGCTCCCGAGCTGATATAAAATAGCAGAGGGTGAGCCGCGCTTGAGCCGCGTGCCAGCACATGGGCAAGATAGGGGATAACAGGCACACTACCAACGACAACGAAGGCAGCAAAGGTCATGAAGCCGATGATTTTTGGTGAGGCGCGTTTGCTTGTACTCCGCGCCGACTCATCGTGCTCAGCACTGGCCGCGAGGTAGGCGCTAGCACCCATCGAGAAGCCATCGGCAATAAGGTTAGCTGCGCCTAGCACCAAGATAATTGCACTCGAGATACCCGCACCAGCACTGGCTGCTACTACAGCAAAGGTTGTGACGGTACCATCGACTGCACCATAGACAAATTCAGAAATATAACGTTTGAGGACAGGTTTCATATTCATAACTTGGTTAGTATAGCATAGTGTGGTACAAACGCAAAAAATTGTACTTTGGGTGGGTGAAGTGTTTTGGTACTGTCATCACACCTATATTCTCAGATTTTTGTACTATACATTGCTGACTGCCGAGGATGAGTCTCTCGGGCTGAGCGCAAAATGATGAGCACAATCGATCACGCTTCATCATATAAGACGCAACCACGAGCGGCTGGTGGAGATATGATGAAGATCATAAGGTGGAGGTGGTAATGGGCGTCTAATCAGTGAGAGGAGCAATGAATATCTGAGCAGAATGTTCATCGTAATAGTGTGCAAAAAATAAGTATGGGGCAATAGATAGGCTGTAGATCTAGCCTACCGCTCGTTTGATTGCTTAGGCTTGAGGAGGAGCTGGTTGCGCTCGGCAGTGCGCGTCCGCGCCTCATCTAGCAGAGTGGTACCTTCTTGCGAGCTGAGGCTAACGGTCCGCACGTACTCACCATCGGTCTTGTCGTAGCCCGAGACAGCAACAAAGCCGAGTTGTTCGTCGGCATAAATGACGTTCTCTTTCTCGCCGCTGTAGTCGATTTTGTTAAAGAGGCTTACATCTAGCAGCGCCGTACCGCGGCCATTGTCCCACGTGGCAAAGACACCAATGCGGCGCTGGGCTGCATCTGGATCAGTTGAGTCAAATGGCGTATCTTTATCGATATACTCGATGATTGGTGCAAAGACCAGCGTATCGGCCTTGGGGAGGATCGTCTTGAGCGCGTGGTCAGCGGGCAGTGAGTATGCTAGAGCGAAACGTTTGCGAAAGTCATACGAGAGCGGGTAGCGTCCATCGGTCGACGTGGTACACTCGACTTGGTGGCGCGAATCGAGGAAGGTAAGCTCGGCGGGCGAGTAGATTGGTTTGTGCTCCTCTGTTGTGGTAACCTCATTCGTTACTTGGCTCACTTTTGTATCTGCATCGGTGTAAACCATAGAATTACCCATAACAGTGACGGGGGAGGCGTATTCATTCACAGCGTCAGACTTATCGCGCTTGCTGAGGCCACAGCCCATAGCAAGCAGCTGCTGGATAGTATCGACAGCACAGTACTGCGTTATATTGCCCTCGGCATCAGTAATGAGGCAGTCCATCACCATCTCATGCCCCATGCCTTTGCCGAACTGCTTTTCCTTGCTGGGGTCGCTGTTTTTCTCATCTCTCGAGAGTACGTGTCCAACCTCATGACTGTATACGTTGCCACCAGTCTTGTTGCTCAGCACAAGCACCATCGGGCCGTTGCCGCCCTTGGCTTTGTCTTCGTCGGTGCTCTGGAAGGCAAGGCCGAGTACATCATTCTCCACACCTGCTGTGTTAACGGCCATCAGCATGAGTGAATGCTCACCATCCTGCACGTCTAGCTGCTCACGGTATTCTTCGGCAATTTTTTTGATTTGGTCGTTGGAGTAATAGTATTCGGTCGTGCCGTCTTCCTTGGTGCGAGTGCTGTCTGGCGCAGTGTTGCAGACAAACTCGGTTATGTGAAACTGATATGCATCGCGAGTTGTGTGAGTGATGCGGCCAGTGTGGACGCGCACTTCTTCGTATATTTCTTCGTTGGTCTTGCCAGGCTCGAAGCCAGCCGCATTAAGAGCCACAACGCCGAGTCGGACAACGACCGGCTGGAATGAATCATTCTCGTGGTCTTGGCACTGTTCTGCAGAAGGCTGAGGGGTGTCGCCGCTGAGTAGAGCACTCAGTGCTCCTAAGCCAGCCGCTGCTAACGCCTCGCGGCGCGATAGATGCCCTGATGGTTTTTTGACTGAGCCATCTGGTGTAGCTTCAGATTTTGAGCGAGTCATACTAGCTATATTATATCACTAAAGAGTCAAAAATGTCAAACTATGTCGGCTTGCGCTGAGTAGTTCTAGCTATCTGCAGCTTAAGATTTTTCTTTTGAATGTTAGCTCAATCTCTTATTTTGTTATTTTCTCTTTTGTAAGCATAAATAAAGCTGAGCCACAGAGGTAAAAGTAGATTAGTAGAAAAATAGAACTCGCTTATTACTTAAGCGAGTTCTAGGTGCGCTGCCAGCGTGAGGTGCTATTGCTGCTCGGCTGGCGTTTGTGTTTGCTGCTGATTCTCGGTGTCGCTATTGGTGGAGAAGAGCTGGAGTGATTCATCACTCAGGACATTTGGGTCAAAGGTGCCATCGGCGATTTTGCTGCGGCGCTGCTGGTACATCTTTTTGAATTCGTCGAGCGACTCCTTCGTGACGCTGCCTTCGGTTTTGTATGTCTCGGGCTCGGCATCGCGAGCGGCTTGCTTGCGTACCTCCTGGAAGCCAGGCCGACTGAGGTCGACCTGCGCTGCGCCACTGGTGTTGTACATATCCATAGCGATCCACACCATGACGCCCGCAATAGCGATCACCCCACAGATCATCACCAAAAAACGGTGCTCGCGCATGGTGCTTAGCTGGTGCTCAAAGTCGAGTTTATTGGGCTGGTTGGGCTGGCTGCTGGGCACTCGGCACCTCCTTCTTGGCAGGGAATTGCTTACTATAAAATACGTCGAACTGTGAGCCATATTGGCTCAGTAGCTGGTTGAGTCGCAAAGCGACATCAGCGACTCGTTTGCGATGTTCGCGCACGGGCTTGATGCGGTAGTAGAACTCGACCGGTTGGTCGGTGCAGTCGATACGTAGCAGCTCAGATAACTTCTCTTCGTACTGGCGGTATTCGCTGCGGAAAGCGGTAAGCTGGGTATTGTATTCTACCGTCGTCTTGGCAAGCTCCACACCATCGAGTCGGTTGAGAGCGATGCGGCTATTAAGTGGTGCCATCAGACGGGTGGCAATCACCTCGTACTGCTGTCCTTGGTTGACCCGGACAAGCCCATCGTTGGCGTGGATGCGTCGCAGGGTAGACTTGACGCGGACACAGTTTTGTTTTATTTGAGTGAGTTGATCGTTGCTGAGTGGTGCAGCAGGCTCGGCATAGGCCGGAGAGCCAAGTGCAGCAGTAGCAATCATAACAACAGCAAGAAAAGTGCGCTTCATAGCTCCCCATTATGACGCATCAGAGGAGATTGGTCAAATGATTTATCTTTAAAATAATTACGTAATCGCTGCTGCGATAAAGGCGATAACGATCACTAATACTGGTATCCCAAAGCCCATGATGAGAGCCATATTGATGCTTTTGTCGATGATAATACTGTCGCGCTCGAGGCCATCGATGATCTTGGCGAAGGATGCATAGATTTGGATAGCAGCCCACCACCAGTCGTAGTCGTTGTCAAGGGCACGCTCGATGGTGTGATCATAGAGAACACCGCCAGTACCAGGCGACACCGCGGTACCAAGACCAATCAGCAGCTGAGTGCTTACTTCGGCAAAGTCGAACTGGATGCGTTGGCCATTGACCCACATAATGATAAAACTTGCTTCGGCTGCTGCTTTGGTAATCTGCTGTGGATCAACATCGAGCGTCACGCCAACTATTTGGTTTGTTTGGGGGTTAAAATCAACGGCGCGGATGCGGTTGGTCGTCGTCCATTCGAGAATACAAGGGACTTGGCCCAAGATGGTGCGGTTGTGGTAGTGCAAGACGGGTGTTGCCATAACGAGTGGTGTGCCGTCGAAAACACTGCTGTAGTTGGCGTCCATCGCTGCTGGTGCAGGCTGTGGCGCTGGCTGTATAACAAGAGGAGCCGGCTGCCGGACGGGTGATTGCTCAGCTGGCTGGGTGAGGCTATCCTGGAGCGTTGGCTCTGATGGCTGCTGTGGCTGTGTTTGTACTAACTGCTGTGGATAATATGGTGGTGGCGCAGGCTGAGTCTGGGGTAGGGCCGCCAGCTGTGATCGATTAGGATAAGAAGGAAATTGCTGATTCATGAGCGTATTATACTATACCGGTAAATACGCGATACGTCTTAACAGAAGTCATATACCTTGAGATCAGAGCTTCATTAAAGCATACTAGCTCAGCAGGATATCCGCTACGCAGAATGAATTTTGGTTGTGGCGGGAGCAATGCATACGCAATAGAGGTTATTTGTGCTTGCCTGGCGAGGCTGCGCCGAGCTCGATGTGCTCTTTTTCAAACTCACGCAGGATCCGTCGCCGCATCTCGGCCGTGAGGGCCCACTGGTCGGATGGTTGGGTCTTGCCAGAGACGACAAGGCTAATCGACGACGCATTGAAGTCGCCAAGAATGTCGAAATGTGGTGGCTCGATCACTTTGCGCTGCCATTTTTCCTCGCCAGAAATTTCCTCACCAATCCGATTGATGATATCGCTGGCGGTACTAATGTTGGTGTCAGGTGCAACGGTAATGGTGAAGTATACTTTGCTATAGCCCATCGTCTTGTTGATGACATGCTGCACCACACCATTAGGGAAGAAGTGGACATTGCCCTCGACATCGCGGATCACTGTGGAGCGCACGCCGATCCGCTCGACCGTCCCGCCAAAGCCATCGATCTCGATAATATCTCCTACCCGATACTGGTTTTCGCTAATAATAAATACCCCTGAGAGAAAATCCTTAACGAGCGACTGCGCGCCAAACCCGAAGGCAACACCAATAATCCCTGCGCTCGCAAACAGTGGTGCAAGAGCTGCACTATTGAAAAAATGAGTAAAGATAGCATAGCCCGCAATCACCACGACAATAATGCGCCATACATTAGCAAAGAGCCCGCCCAGCGTCTTGTGCCGCTTCTCGAGATCCTTCTTAGGCAGCGTACGCTGATATGTGGTAACGAAGGCATGCCGTGTCAGCCACATCACTACGCGTGGCCCCACCCAATACAGTGCAATCGCCACGATAATAATAATGATAATCTCTAGTGCAGTGATCTCAGGTGAGGTAATTGGCTTCATAATATGGTAGTATAACAGATGTGAATGATGAATTAAACCAGCTTGTGCTTACCTTGCAGCGTGGTGGCGTGGCAGTACTCCGGACTGATACACTGTATGGCATTGTTGCCCGAGCAGATAACGAAGCGGCAGTAGCGCGGGTGTATCGACTTAAGCGGCGTGATAGCAATAAATCATCCATCATCCTTGTGGCTGATGCCAGCCAAACCTATGCCGATGTACCCACCTTACCGTCGCTTGATACCTCTCAGCCCACGAGTATCTTGCTCGATTCGCCCCATGCCCCGCAGTGGTTACGCCGCGCTAATGATATGCTGGCCTATCGCCAGCCGCAGCTGCCGTGGCTCCAGGCGGTCTTGCGTCAGACTGGCCCGTTGATCGCTCCCAGTGCCAACCTCGAGGGGCAGCTGCCCGCTCGCACTATTGCCGAGGCTCGTGCTTACTTTGGTGATGGTGTCGATTACTATTATGATGGCGGCACTGTGCCGACTGATACGCCACCATCACGCTTGGTACGGGTGCTATCTGATGGGGTAGTGGAGCGGCTCAGGTAGGGCATAATAACCTGAGAAAAAGTTAGAAGCTTACCTAGTGATGTAAGTATTACAACATTTTTTAGAGAGATTCTCTTTACTCGAGTGAAAAACATGCTAGACAAATAGTGAATTCTCATACCTCACCCAAATAACGTGGAGCGTGGGGTCACCCGCGAAAGAGGCCATGTGATTCAGGTATAATAGACTCATGACGTATCTTGACCCTCAGCAATTTATCATCACTCGCAAACGCAAGAAATATCGCTTTGCTAAGTTCCATAACGCCACCAACTGCTACGAGTACGACGAATGGTGCCAGGCAACACCAGAGGTGCGGCAGAGTGCGACAGTGCTCGAGGTTGGCGCTGGTACCGGGATGTTTAGTGTGGAGCTAGCGGCGCAGTACCCGGATGAGATGTTTGTGGCACTGGACGTTAAGGGTGATCGCTTGCAAAAAGGTGCATACACGGCGCTCGAGCGTGGCATCACCAATGTGTTGTTTGTGCGGGCTCGGGCCGATCAGATTGGCGAGCTCTTTGCTGCTCACTCACTCAAGCAGTTGTGGGTGACTTTTCCTGATCCATTCCCTAAGCGGCGCAGTGCTGGCCGGCGTCTTACCCACCCAACATTTTTGCGCCAGTACGAGCAGCTGTTGCGGCCTGGTGGCTCGCTTTTGCTCAAGCATGATGATCGTGATTTCTTTTGTTGGAGCCTGGAGCGGCTCGTTGCCTGTCAGTGGTCGATTCGTGAATTATCTTTCGATCTCCACGAGTCGTCACTGCCTGATGAATACAAGACGCTCACCGCCTACGAACAGCGCTGGATGAGTGAGGGGAAAGCGATTGGCTGCGTGCGAGCGACGACCGGTAATGGCCAGTAGTACCGCTTCGTAGCAAGATTACATACTCACCTGACTGAGCTCTAGCATGCCGTGTTGCTGGCTCGCTAGTGCGTTATTTTTGTAGCGTTGATCATAACTAATATCTGTACTGCACCACTCGGGAGGGCAGAATGTTTCAGCACGTAGTGTCGCCTCGGTCTCGCGGCCACGAAACTCAACTTCAGCAGTGACGAGCTTCCCCTCAAGGTTACCGTGGTAGATATCAAGTTCGATTGTATGCTCGTTGCTATCAGGGTCGGTGTAAGGTACATAGTAGCGTGTTTTTTCGATGCGCTTGCCCTTGGTGAGTGGCCATAGCGAAGCAAAGGTTGCTTCATTTATAATGATATTTTGCTCATCTCGCACGACAGTACCACCCGATTTTACTGTGAGCTCAAAACGTTGCCCATCACCAAAACGCCGGACGCGTGTCTCCGATCCATCACTGCTGTGCGCGAGGTAGCCCTGACTGATGTCGATATGATCATATGAGTCAATATCTGCTGGTATCTTATCAAGATTGACTAAAAATTTACGCTCAACTTCTTTGAGCTGATTAGGGCGCTCAGGGACGTGAGAACTCATCATGTCGGCAGATTTTTCTTGTGCATAGCATGTCTCAAAATGATAAGCGAGGTTTGCATACAGCTCAGCAAGCTCAGGAAATTCTGTGCCAAATCGCTGAGTGAAGCTCTCGATGAGCTTGTCGTGTGCTGCTTGCAGTTCAGCAAGATTTTTAATGCCATAGTCCTCTTCGACTACCCGCACCCCTTGCCCAACAATATCCATCGCTACTGGAAGAATCTTATCGACTGCTCGTACAAAGCGTGCTTCGGGTGTGTTTTGTGCTTCATAGCGCTCTAGCCCCTGATGCATAACGGGCGGAAGACGCTGTAATAATGTGTGGGCTGCTTGCTGCTCGTTTTGTTGTTTGATGGAAAGCTGCACAGGGGTAAGGTCGAACGTTGCGACATCGCCAGTGGCAATCTCGAGCAGCTCGTGGACAGTTGCAAATTGCTGCACCGTATCATTATCCAACTGCGGATAGAGACAGGCGCGTAATTCTGGCGCAAGGGCGGCAAGCGACCAGCTATGCTCTGCGTCATTCTCGCGCTCGCCACTGGGTTGGCGTGGCACGCGCACTACATCGGCCAAATCGCAGCTTATCTCCATACTCTGCAGTGCAATATGGCATAGTTGGCTTTGGATAGGTGATGGTGTGATATCTCGTTCACGTGATATGTGTGGTGGATAATTGTGTTCTGGCAGCCAAGCCGTTGGCGTGTGATTATATTGGTTATTATTGTGGTGACTATTGTATGGCAGGTTATTCATATCACTACCATAGCGTGCTATAGTAAATATGGATAGATAGGATAATTTGAGTCAAATATGTTTGAGCAAAATACGATTAACCACCATATTCAAAGGCGGATTCTCAGTGTGTTGTGCTATCGCAAAGTGGCTCGCTTTCGTGATCTGCGCCCACCGCGGGTGGATACCAATCTCTTTAGCTATCACCTCAAGGTGCTGCTGCAGCACCAGCTTGTCCAAAAAGTGCCAGGTGGCTATAGCTTGGCACCACGTGGTTTGGCGTATGTCGATCGGGTTAGTACAGACACTATGCTGGTTCGGACCCAGCCCAAGATCGTAACCATGCTAGTGGTGCAAAATAGTAATGGTGACGTCTTGCTGCAGCAGCGTACCAAGCAGCCCTACATTGATACTTGGACGCTCCCTTACGGCAAACTCCACATCGATGACAAATCTATCCAAGCGGCAGCTCAGCGCGAAGCGGCGGAAAAAATTGGTGCTGTGGACCTAGTACTGCAGCATGCGGGCGAATGCTATATTCGTGTTTGGGCAGATAAAGCGATTCTCTCAACCACACTGGCTCATGTGTTTTATGGGGCGACTGATGATATCACTCCGCACGAACGGCTCATTTGGGCGCGCCCACACAAACTGGCGCAGTACACGCTTGCACCAGCAGTGGAGCAGATTGTCGCGCGGGTGTTCTTTCGCGATCCATACTTTTTTGAGGAGTTTGACGACGTTTTAGATCAATAACAAGGAGGATATATGAAGATCGACGACTACGCACAGCAAGCAATCACTACCCTGAGCAGTGACTATGCCTACGGTGATGCTAATGCCCAACTAATGGGTATGGTGCTAGGTCTGGGCGGTGAATCGGGCGAGGTGCTCGAGAAGTTCAAGAAGCTATTGCGTGACCAACAGGGCACAATAACCGAGACAGATAAGCAGGCAATCATTAAGGAGCTGGGTGATATTTTGTGGTATGTAACGGCAGTGGCACACCTGCTTGGTTCAAGTCTTGAGGAGGTCGCTCAGCGCAACAACGCCAAGCTCGCCAGCCGTCAGCAGCGCGGTCAGCTGCGAGGTAGTGGAGATGACCGGTAGAAATATAACCTTCCAGACTGGTTAAGCACGGCGCATCTATTGATTATTACAACTGAAGTTTCGTAGCGATGTCGTTGATGATAGTAGCTTCGGTCTCAGCTTGAGTGGCGCGCTGCACAGCGTGAACGGTGCGCATACCTGTTGCGGCGGCAGTGGCGATATTCTTCAACCGATCGTCAACAAACAGTACGGATTCTGGACAATGACATAAGCCCAGACGTCCCAACGCGTGAATGTACGTAGCGGGTGCTGGCTTGCGGTGGCCTGTCTCGTAGGAGAGCAAACAGGGGTCGAAGATAGCTTCGTCGTACACACCACTTTGCCGTAACACTTCGGCATGCTCTGGGATGGTGTCGCTTAGGATACCAACGCGTAAGCCTTGTATCGCCAGGTGGGCAGCGTATTCCATTACCTGATTGCGAATTGTGAGTGTCTCGCGAAAACCTTTGACAATGCTATCTTGCTGCGCATTCGTCGGGTGGTTGCAGCCAAGCTCACGCCAGAATGTAGCACGATTAATCGTACCACTACCATAACGATGAATTGCAGCCGGCCAACGCTGGTCGAAGCCATCTGGACTACCAAGTGCTTGGCGTACATCATTGGTTACATAATCATAATTGTCGATCAGGACGCCGCCGACGTCAAAGAGTATTGCTGTGCTCGCTGGTGAACGCTCTACGATTGCTGTGCTCCTTCCTGCGCGAGCTGCTGTCGTACCCAGCCATCAATCGTGCCTGCTCCCATGCAGAGCACAAGCTTGCCCTCAGCGCGGGCAGTTTGGATGGCGTGCCACAAGGCATCATCGAGCTCGGCATAGTGAACGCTACTACGGTTTGTTAGCTGCTCAGTAAGTTGCTGCGGGGTGAGGATGGATAGAGCTGGGTCTTCGCGGCTGAGGTAGGTTGGCAGCCAATAGATTTGCTCGGCGCGCTCCATACAGTCGGTGTATTGCTGACGGATCTCATGCTGACGGACGTTTTGATGTGGCTGATATACCAGCACAACGTGGTCGGACAACTCTCGTGCCATTTGCAATGTCGCGGCGATTTCTACCGGGTGGTGGCCATAATCGCTATACAGCCCAGTCCCAAGCCGCTCAAAGCGTCGCTGCACTCCCGGGAAGGTATTGATAGCCGCTCGAATGTGCTCGGGTGAGCCAAGCCTGAGCTGCTTGCACGCCGTTGCCACCAGTGTTGCGTTTGCTCGGTTGTGGGCCCCTGCGAGGGTAAATTGCTGTACATCTTCATCTTCCAAGACACGCGCCCGCCGCCGTGGTGGCACAACGCCTGCGTCGGCATCGCGCTGCCACATGATGGTATATTCGCTCTGCTCGAGGAAGCGGCTGAAGGCATCGGTGTAATCCTGCTTGGTAGGGTAGGTGTCCGGGTGGTCGTAGTCAACAGAGGTCAGCAGCGTGAGATAAGGGTGGAATTGCAAAAAGTTGCGGTCAAACTCATCACACTCATACACAAAGTAGCGACTGCCTGGCACATAGTGGCCACTGGGACCAAAGCTCAATGTTGTACCCACCGAGTAACTCACTGGCTCGCCCAGCTGACGCAGCGCCCACACCATCAGGCCAGTTGTTGTCGTCTTGCCGTGGGTACCAGCGATGGCGATGAGCTGGAGGTCTTTCTCGTTGATGAGATAAGTGAGGAGCTCGTCGCGCTTAGCGGTATAGATGCCAAGTCGGTGTGCTAAGACGAGCTCGGGGTGATCGGGTGGTAAAGCTGCAGTATAGATAAACCAATCGATGGGGGTTTGTTGATGGCGATAGGCCAGGTATTCGCCTGTTTGGTCTTGTGAGACGGAGATGCCACGCCGCTCGAGTTCTTGTGTCTCGAGTCCAATGTGGCTATCCGAGCCAAGCACACGGTGCCCTGCATCGTGCGCCAACTCAGCCAATGGCCCCAGGCCCACACCGCCGATTCCAGAGAAGTAGATATTCATACCCTCCATTGTACCGCCTCTGGCACAAAACCACCAGAGGTAGCTAGTGAGTGTAATTACTTCACTTTGCGCCACTGGGTTCAATATTGAGGTTATGCTATACTAGAGCCAAAGCATAAGTGGGCATACGGGTACATAGCATGGCGAACAAACAACAAGTCAAGCGGTCGATGAAGCGGCTCCGGCGCATCAAGATGTGGCACTTGGTGCTACTGCTTATGGTGCTGCTCGTGCTGTCTGCAACCTTTTTGCGGCTCAATAATGTGGGGATGACTGAGCGGCGACGAGCAGTTCTCTCGGCCGATAAAGCAGGCAATATGGAGCAGATTCGCCAGCGCATCGCCGACCTTCAGCAGTATTCCTCTGCCCATATGAATACAGATACTGGCCCAATTTACCTGCAAGAGCAGTACAATCGCGACGTCAAGGCTGCGCTTAACGCCTCAATGAGCACCACCAATCGTGCTGGTCAAACCGCCAATGCTAAGGCCGATGCAGTGTGTAAGCCACGGTTCCATAGCTGGTCGATTGACTATGTGCGCTGTGTCTACGAGGAGCTCGGCAAGCTCAGTAGCACCAATGCTGGCCTTCAGACTGCCAAAATGCCCGACACCAGCCTCTACCACTACAACTTTAGTGCACCACTATGGTCGCCCGACTTTGCTGGCTGGACGATTCTCCTCACTGGCGTAGTTATCTCGGCCATTCTTGGGCGTATTGTGGGGATGATTATTTTGCGGATTATGCTGCGCGTTCAGTATCGAGCGGCGAAATAAGTAGCCAAAAAATAAAAAACTACAACATAATTTACAACACGTACAACACGCATGATGGTCTTGAGCAAGCGTTCGCTGGGTGCTCCATAAAATTTATGCTTGACCCCTGTTTATCGTACAAAAATCGTACCAACATCTATCATACACAATAACCATAAGCAAAAAACAAAATTGCTTACCCTTGGCCGTTATCTCTGTAAAAAATCGTTACCAAAGTGTTGACATCCATTTTATGAGCATGTAGGCTAGGTTTTGTAAGATCAAATAGGAGGAGCACTATGGCTTACGAATATACTAGTTCGAATGGTACTACATACTACTTGCACACGCAAAAGGATGCGGTATTGCGCGGTGGCGTAAAGCGGACGATTTACTATTTTTGCAAATCACCAAACAACGGCAAGGGTGAGCCGTGTGACATGCCTGAGGGCTACTATGTGAAGGAGCACTCACGCAACAAATTCCCCTTTGCTGCCAAGAAAGACGCGGCAAAGCCCGCCAAGAAGGCTGCTAAAGCAACCAAATAACCCGGACACTTGTATATAGAAAAAAAGACCTTTCAGTAACAGAAGGGTCTTTTTTTGTTGAACTTAGTGCAAGAAAGGGCTACAAAGCAAGTAGAGTATGAGATGAAGTGAGCCGCAAACCTATACCGCGTGACGATAACTAAGTTTGTATAGAGAAGTACGCTCTCGCACCACTCAGAGCGCTAGAGAGCGGCGCTCAGCGTGAGCTGCGGTTTTCTCTCGTTTTGCGCCGTTCGCAACAAGAGAGGTATGAGAGGAGGTGTGAGCGCATAAGCTGCGTATTAGCAATTAGCTATATGACATGTTATGCATTGGTGCAGCGCTCCCCACATGCAGTGCCGGACGAACGCGCATTGGCGAACTATCACGAGTGGCTTTGCCGAGACGTTGGCGCACTTGGCCATGCAAGACTGTCCCTGAGACAGTGCTGCCATCAACCAATGCTTCACCGGCAAAGAGTGTACTCGTCCAGCGCTTGCGTTGTTCGCAGTCTGGTGCTTGGAGATTTTGCAAGACGAGCGCACACCATAGTTGCCGGGTCATCAGCTGGCGCGTGTCGGAGCTGTTGACGGTGTATATATTCCTGGGCTGTGCGGTTATATCGTTGTAACTGCCCATTGCTAGGCCAGCATCAGAGATAATGGTGACAAAGAGTGTCCAAGGAGCTGCAAGGTTAGTATGGTCAGCGCCAAGAGGAAGACGCTCGTCGACGAAGTCTGGCTTGGTTATCTCAGGTTGGCTGCTGCGGATATGTCTGCTTTGAGATCGGCGCACATCAAATAAACGGGCGTGCGGCACTAGGAGTGGGCCATAGATAGCCTCCTCAGCGAAAGGGCAGCTTTGGAAGTGTCGTGACAGATCGCTAGATAGCGTCGCAACCGTATCCCAGACCGATGTGTCAAAAGCGCTCCGTAGATAATCTTCAGTTGGTACAGGAATACCAGCTTCAGCTAAGGCGCGAGCAATTGATGGGCACTGGGTCCAGCCACTGTTGGCGAGTTGAGTGAGCATGACCGAATGAGACATATTCCTCCTTTGCTGGCTAAATATTATGACGACGACATATCCACGACTGCCATACCTGGTACGAGGTTGCGCTTGTCTTCAACAATTTCCACCCAGTTGCCGTCTGGGTCTTTGATGAAGCAGTAGCGAAAGCCAGTCCGCCCCATCACAATATCGGTTGGCTCGCCCCAGCTAAGGGCTACTGCGTGAAACTCATCGAGATTATCAACGCTAAGGCCAATATGCTTGACGCCAACCGTCTCAAGATCATTGCCAATTGCTGGCTGTGCTTGTGGTTGGTGTGTATTGTGGGCATAAGCAAAGAGCTCGAGGATTACATCACTGGAGTTCATCAGCTGGTGAATACTCAACGTACCATCTGGTGCATGCCACACAACTACCTCAGTGAAGCCAAGGCGTTTGTAGAACTGGATGCTTGCGCCAGCGCTGCGTACCGAGAGTGCGATGTGATGGAGGGTAGGCATGATGATTACCGCTGAGTCTTTTGATTAAGCTGTACTTGAAGGTCAAACACTTGTTTGCCAAGCGAGTCGACTGCACTGTGGTAGCTGCTTTGCAAGGCTACGGCCCAGCCGATAAGTGATAGAAGGCCGATAGTAAGCACCGCCAGCCATGCGACGATGATTTTGTCGGATAATTTTTTGCCGTTCATGGCTGTAGTATAGCAGAGGGTAACGACTATATGCAATGAAGTTTTGCAATAAGCAATAGTATGATGTTGTTAATGTAATCGTAGGATTCCTGGTGATTACTCCAACCAAGCTGCAAGGGTATTACCTGCTGGGTCTTGAAGATAAAAGCGCTTTTACTGTAGCCAACTTCGTAGCATCTCGGGCTGGAAACTCGATATAGTCTATGCGGTTAGCTGCGTTACTCATAGTCCTATTAATACCGTTTGCGCATACTCAAAACACGCCACTATGGGCGTGCTATGACTAATCTTTGCAATGGTGGGGGCGGCTGGACTTGAACCAGCGACCAACAGGTTATGAGCCCGCTGCTCTGACCACTGAGCTACGCCCCCAGATCCACTTGCCACATTATACCGTATTGTTGGTGTATATGCTACTAGTAATCGAGTTTACTAAGGCTCCGGACGCCTTCGCCAGCAGCAGCGGAGCGCGAGTCAATCTCATTGCGTCGTGGCCTGTTGCTGCGCTGAGCAACGGTTTGAGAAGGGTGAGAGGCTTTAGTAGTATCACGTACTTTTCGGCGATATGCAACGATTGCATAGAATTGCTCCGTCGCTTCAGTGCGGCACTTTTCATATTCTTGTGGTGACATGCCAAAGAGATGGTTGGCAATGGCGTGATCGAGCTCTCGCCAAGCATTGATAAGTTCGGGGGTAGAATGACGAGTGCGTTTGCGCTCAAGCGCATTAACAGAGCGTTGTCGGGCAAGGAGATCATCAAATGTAGGCCTCTTTGGCTGCGTTTCAGAGGTAGAGTCGCCTGTGGTATGAGTGTTGGGATGTATTGCGGGTATAGGCTCGGTTTGTTCATGATCGGCCGAATGAGGAATAGTGCTGTCATCAAATAACTTGTCTTGTATCGCTAGTTGGCCTACCCGTACTGCTGCATATGTCACAGCATCAAATACCGTTTTTGGTGGTGTCGAAGATTCTAGGCTGCGTTGTTGAGCAGCCTCTTGAGGGGGTTGTTTGTATGTCATCTTGCATTGGTTATAGCACAGAGGTCGACACCTGGCAAGTCTATGAGCGATTTTTAACCAAAATTGTGGTGCGCAGCGTGTTTTTTGCTGGCCCGCAGCTTTTGCAGCAACTGCGCGGTCTACGGTATAATAGAAGCCTATGAAGTTTGTGTTCAGCGACACTACCAAGCACCACATCATCTACAAGATCAAGCATGATTATCTCCAGCTCAATACTATTGTGCTGGCGCTTGCGCTCGTGATTGCGACATACCTCGCCTGGCAGTCGGTAGCACGTCTCCAGCAGAACTATACGCAGCAGCGCGAGCTAGAGACGAAACGGCGGCAGCTTGTCCTCACCGAGCTTGAGACGCAAACGCTGCAATACCAAAAGAATTTCCGCGAGAGCGACGAATATAAAGAGCTTGCTGCTCGTGAGAAACTTGGCTTGGTGGCACCTGGCGAGAAGGTGATTGTGCTACCTAAGAATAGTGCTGAGGCGCACGACCCGCCAACCGATAAGCCTACCAACCCCGATACACAGAGTAGTAACTTCGAGCAGTGGGTAACCTTCCTCTTTGGTGGTGCAGCCGAGCAGGCTCAGCAAAAGGATAAATAACAAGCGGGGGAGCGGAAATATTGACATTCAGATGGTAAATCCTTGACAATCGGCATTCATCACTGGTAGAATAAGAATCGTAACGCGGGGTGGAGCAGCCCGGTTAGCTCGGTTGGCTCATAACCAACAGGTCGCAGGTTCAAATCCTGCCCCCGCAACCAAGGTAAGGACCCTACCACACGGTAGGGTTTTTGCTTTGGATTGTCTTGGGAGGGTAGAGATGGAATGAGGTTAGTATCAATCTCAAAACTATTCTTGGTGCCTTTACCACTGACGTCTAATAGAGTGCAGTTTTTTGTTCAAATGAGAGGAGACTTATTACTGGCGCATGAGCTGGTAGGTACTGTTCACACCTTTAATACAGTCAGCGGCTATTGTCTCTACCGTGAAGACTAAAAGACAAAGAGGGTGTAATGTAAGTAATGACAGACCTTCAGAGGTGGCGCACAAAGTACGATACACAAAGTTTCTTAGAATAAATAGTAAATAACGGGGATAAATAAGGTAAAAAGTAAATTAAGAAACAATTTGTTTGCATTTCGTTCGTATATATGCTAGGATCGAGGTAGGTCGATAATGACAACACAAAAAAGAGGGTAGATATGCGAAAAAAGACGAAAGAAACCATACTCGCCACCTGGAATCGGTCGCGTAGTATGGCAGAGCTGCAGGCATTCATTGCCGCGCGCCACAGCAAACTAGCAGAGGTAGAACTCTAAACGATCGAAAGCACCTTGGGCGATGCGCCTGAGGTGCTTTGAATATATTCCTATTACTATTCATCATCGCACATCAGAAATAGGCTATAGCCTTGGATAAAAACAAAACGGCGCACTCATTGTACGCCGCCTATCATATCTGGTAGCACCGACTGGGATCGAACCAGTGACCTCAGGCTTATGAGTCCTGCGCTCTAACCGGCTGAGCTACGGTGCCAAACATGACGCATTATAGCAGAGAATTGGCAAGAAGGCTAGGGCTCGGGCGAGTGTTTTGGCGTTCTTTTTTGCCCAGGCCAGTGGTATAATAGAGAAAACGCCCAATCAGGAGTTAAGGAGAACCACCACATGATACGACGACCACGCTACGATTATGATTTGTTGGTGCTGGGTAGTGGTGCAGCTGGCAGTACTGCAGCGTTGGTGGCGGCCCGGGCAGATAAGAAGGTGGGGCTGATTGAAGCAGATACATTTGGTGGTGAAACGCCCAATTGGGGGGATATCCCCATCAAGACGCTAATGGGTGTGGCACAGCTCTATAACCGCATCCAACAGAGTCACCAGTTTGGGCTCGATACATCGCGAGTGGATTTTGACTACCCTGCTATCCAGCATTGGAAAAATACCGTGGTAGAGCGGACTGGTGCGGGCGATAACGAGCACTATTATAACCAACAAGGAATTGATACATTCTACGGCAAAGGTGTCTTACGTGACCAGCACACTGTAACGATTGGTGACCATGAAGTAACGGCAGGGCATATTTTGATCGCAACAGGGGCACACGTGACCCAGCCAGCGATTGCGGGTATCGAAACGATTGACTGGCTGACACCACGCACCGCCCTCAAGCTGAGCCGCCCGCCACGTAGCCTATTGATCATTGGTGCGACGACGACGGCGATTGAGCTAGCGCATTTCTTTGCGACCTTTGGTAGTACGGTGTCGGTGGCAGAGCAGTCATCGCGCATTTTGCCGACTGAGGACGAAGAGGTAAGTGAGGCAGTGAGCAGCCTCTTGCAGCGCGACCAACCACTGTCGGTCTTGACGCAAACGACGATTCGCTCCCTCATGCGTGGTCCAAGTGGTAATGTGATCGTCCAATATATCCGTGGTGGTATTGAGCGGACTATGGAAGTAGAGCGTGTTTTGGTAGCAACCAAGCCAGAGCCAACCATTGATATTGGGCTTGATAATGCTGAGGTGACGTATTCGCCCGATGGTGGTGTTGAAGTCAATCAATTCTTCCAAACCAACGTGCGGCATATCTATGCGGCGGGCCATGTGCTAGGTAATGATGTGCCAACCCACACCGTCTTGAGCGAAGGCCGGCTAACAGCGCACAACATCCTTCACCCTAAATCCCAAATGACGCTCGACTACGAGTTAGTGCCGCGTGCTACCTTCATTTATCCAGAGGTAGCTAGTGTGGGCTTTAATGAAGATGACTGTATCAAGCGCGATCTCAAGATTAATAAGGTGTTGGTACCGCTCGGGATGATTGCCCGCAGCAATACAAGTGACTTCCGTGAGGGGTTCGTCAAGCTGATTAGCGACAAGCAAGGGGTATTGCTCGGCGGGACGATTGTTGCTCCGCGGGCTAGTGAGCTCATCCAAGAGGTCACGCTCGCTATCAAACACGACCTCACTGCTGAGCAGCTGGCAGAGCTTCCACATGTTTTCTTAACGTGGAGTGAGGCAGTGCGGACTGCGGCAAGCAAATTATCCCGTAAGTAGAGAGATCTGTTTTGTAGTTGAGGTATTTTCGCCTTCTTAGTTTTGGCTGCTTAATAATCTAGGAGTTTGAGCTTTTTTAGCTCGACACCATCGGATTAGTTTTTTATTCTCTGCTACTGGTGCAAATTGCATAGGGTGTGGCCTATTGCTTTGCAGTATATTACGAAGAAGTTTGCGAGACTCTAGAGCCTACAAGAAGCTCACTGGTGAAGACTCTGCCACGCTGGCTTGCATCGGTGTATTTAAAATAGCAAAGAGTGTCCACTTTCAGCTCCATTTAAGCAAGGCGGGGCACACTACCTGTAGTAGCACACGCTACCTCCTCCTCTATCATGCAAGCCGCCATTCCTCCTCCCGGGCGGCTTGTTTTGTGTCTGCGCCTAGCATATTGCGCATAATAAAACTAGTATTTACTCCTCTTGGCAAAATGAATATACTATTGCCATGGCATATCTTGTTGCAGTGTCTGGTGGTGTGGATAGTGTGGTGCTCTTGGATGTGATGGCGGCGCAGGCGACGGAGCCGTTGATTGTGGCGCATGTCGATCACGGAATCCGGGGCGAAGCATCGGCAGCAGATGCGCGCTTTGTGGCGGCATTGGCGGCGCGCTATGGACTACCCTTTGTGTCTACTCAGCTTAAGCTTGGGCCGAATGCGAGCGAAGCGACAGCGCGAGAGGCTCGGTATGATTTTTTGCTCGATACAGCAGCGCAATACCAAGCACCAGTGGTAACAGCACATCACTTGGACGATTTAGTAGAAACAGTGGCGCTTAACCTGGTGCGTGGGACGGGCTGGCGTGGGCTTGCTGTGCTGAGTCGCCCTGGGGTGGAGCGGCCACTACTGGGCTGGCGCAAGGCAGATATTCGCGCCTATGCACTGGCTCATCGCCTGGAATGGGTAGAAGATGAGACGAATGCGAGTGACCGCTACACGCGCAATCGGCTGCGGCGCTCCATTCAGCGGCTCCTTACGGCAGAGCAGGCGGCGCAGATTACCGCGCTGCGGGATCGGCAACTTGCGCTGCGCCACACCATTAATGATGAAGTGCAACACCTCTTGCCGCAGTTTGCGGCCCAGCGCCATGGGTTGATTATGATTGACGAAGCAAGCGCTCAGGAACTATTGGGTGCGATGATTATGTGGGCAGGTGCGCCGCGCCCAACCCGTCCGCGGCTTGAGCGTGCGGTACTAGCCATCAAGACTGCTCGTCCAGGCAGCCGCCACGTGGTGGGCGATGGCGTGTATTTGCAGTTTAGCCCTCGGCAATTCACTGTAGAAGTGGTACAATAGATCAGATTACTGTGTGAGAATGCAAGCGAACGAAAGGAGTGAGTTCCCTGATGAATAAAAAACCGTCGAAAGCGACCAATGCCCTGCGTCTAGGGCTGTTTTGGGCGATTGTGGTACTGGGTGTGCTGGCATTTTGGGCTATTAATTCGCCGCAGGCTAACCTTAAGGATGTGCCGCTCTCAGACGTGGTGAATCGAGCAAATAATGGCAAAATTGCCAAGATCGAGATCCAAGGTAATGAGCTGACTGTTACACCCAAAGGCCAGTCCAAGCCGACCGAGCGTAGTCTCAAAGAGAATGGCACTATCTATACCCAAGGACTCAAGCACGACAAAACAGAGGTAAAGGTGCAAAATGAGTCACAGACGGGCCTATTGTTTTGGAATCTCGCACCAATTGTCCTGTCGGTCGTATTGTTTGGCGTTCTCTTTATGTTTATGATGCGCCAAGCCCAGGGACAGAATAGCCAAGCGATGGGCTTTGGCAAGAGTAAGGCCAAGCTGTATGGCCTTGATAAAGAGCGGGTAGTATTTGATGACATTGCTGGCAACGAAAACGCCAAGCAAGATTTGCAAGAGGTGGTGGACTTCCTCAAGCACCCCAAGAAGTATCAGAGCCTCGGCGCTAAGATTCCCAAAGGGATTCTCCTTGTTGGTAACCCCGGTACCGGTAAAACGATGTTGGCGCGAGCGGTTGCAGGTGAGGCTAACGTACCGTTCTTTTCCATTAGTGGCTCAGAGTTTGTGGAGATGTTTGTTGGTGTGGGGGCAAGCCGGGTACGCGACCTCTTTGCTAAGGCCAAGAAGAATGCGCCAGCCATTATCTTCATTGATGAGATTGACGCCGTGGGACGTAAACGTGGCTCTGGCATGGGTGGTGGCCACGACGAGCGCGAGCAGACACTGAACCAGATTTTGGTAGAGATGGACGGCTTTGAGGCTGATACAAACGTGATTATCCTAGCGGCAACCAACCGGGCCGATGTACTCGACCCAGCACTGTTGCGCCCAGGCCGCTTTGACCGCCATACGACGATTAGCCTGCCCGAGCGCAAGGATCGTGAGGCAATCCTCAAGGTGCACTTCAAGAACAAACCAACCGATGCATCGGTCGACCTTGACAAGCTTGCTGCCAAGACAGCCGGTAGCAGTGGTGCCGACCTCGCGAACATGGCCAACGAAGCAGCAATTATTGCAGCGCGCCGCGGTAAGAAGACGATCACCAACCAAGACCTGACCGAGGCCTTTGAGAAGGTGGCAATTGGCCCCGAGCGCAAAGCCAAGGTAATGACCGACCATGAGAAAGAACTCACAGCGTACCACGAAGCGGGTCATGCTATTGTGGGGCACGTCTTGCCGGATAGCGATCCGGTACATAAGGTGACCATCATCCCGCGTGGTGGTACGGGCGGCGTGACATGGTTCTTACCCCCAGAAGACAAAAGCTACACCAATGTATACGAGTTTAAGGATATTCTGGCCCGAGCAATGGGTGGGCGGATCGCCGAGAAGCTGATCTATGGCGACGATGGCATTACGACGGGAGCGGGCAGTGATCTACGCAAAGCGACGGAGATTGCCCGTGATATGGTGATTGAGCAGGGCATGGGTGTAAAGCTCCGCGACCAGGTCTTCCATGAAGATAATGGTGGTATGGTGTTTGACAAGATCACTCACGAGCGGCCATATAGCGATGCGACTGCTGAGGCGATTGACCACGAGGTAGAGGCGCTTATCAAAGAGGCTTCTCGCCGTGCTGAGATTATCCTCTCGCACAACCGTCCAGCGCTTGAGAAACTCAAAGATGAGCTGCTTGTTCACGAAACACTAGAAGAAGACGAAGCTAAGGCTGCGATGGCAGATGCCACTTTGCCAACGGAGGCCAAGCTCCATTAGGAGCAGGGAGGTACCAGTGGCACATGGAGCAAATCGTCGGCGTGTCCGCTCAGTCGTCGCCAAAGCAAATAGCAAACTAAACATCAAGAATGCTGCTGCCCTACTAGCAGGCTCAACGTTACTATCGAGCGTTTTAGGGATGTATCGTGAGCGGCTTATTAATGGTATGTACTACGACACCTACAAAGTGGGTGCTGATGCCTATACCGTAGCCTTTACTATCCCCGACTTCATGTTCTTTGTGTTGGTGTCTGGGGCGCTGAGCGTATCCTTTATACCAGTGTTTAACCAGCGCTTGGCGTCAGGCAACAAGCAGTCGGCGTGGGATTTGAGCTCGAGCTTGATCAATTTCTTAGCGCTCACCACCCTAGCGGCGAGTATTTTGATTATGATCTTTGCTGAGCCGCTTGTGAATGTTGTGGTGGGGCCGGGGCTCAGCGAGTCAGGGCGGAGCCTGGCAGTGAGTATGATGCGCGTGATTGCGGTCAACCCATTCCTCTTCTCTATTTCTACCGTCATTGCTAGTATGCAGCAGGCAATTGGGCGCTTTACCTTCTATGCGTTGGCACCAACGATCTACAACATTGGTATTATCATCGGTGCGACCTTCTTTACGAACGGTATTAATATCTTTGGTTGGCAGGTGTTTGATGGCGGCATTATGGGTGTAGCACTAGGTGTGGTGCTAGGCTCGGTGCTACAGTTGATTGTTAGCTCGATTGGCCTGCTTGGCTTGGACTTTGACTATCGCTTTATGATCAAGCGCAAGAACAAGAGCTTTCGCCAGGTGCTGCGTCTGCTACGGACGCGCTCACTCGACCAAGGGATCGATTATCTCAATGGTCTTGTGGAGACAAACCTCGCTTCGCGCATGGCTGATGGGACGGTGCGGGCTTACCAACAGGCGTCGGCATTGTCATTGATGCCAGTGAATTTGATTGGTGTGGCAATTAGCAATGCAGCCTTCCCGCAAATGACGGAACACCTTGGGGCGGGGCGCGAGGATCTCTTCCGTAAGGAATTGCAGGCAATGATCCGAGTGATTATTTGGTTAGCGCTGCCAGTGGCGGTTATTACCTACTTTGCACGGGGTTATGTGGTGAGCTTTATTCATAACCGGGGTGACGCAGTGATATCGGGTTTTCTTGGGGTGCTTGTTTTGACGATATTTTTCCGCACGATTTATCATATTGCAGCACGTAGCTTCTACGCGCAGCAGGATACCAAGACGCCGCTTTATATCTCGTTCTTTGCGATTGGGTTTAACATTATCCTGGCGATTATCCTGGTAAATCTCTGGTCGAAGAACCAAAATCCAGGCTATGGCTTGGCTTGGGCGCAGTCTATCACTGCCGTTGTAGAGGTGATTATCCTCTTCTTCTTCATGGGGCGGCGTATGCCGAAGCTGTTTGACCGCAGCTTCGTTAATAGTATCTACAAGATGGTTATCGCTGCGGTGCCAACTGGTTTAGCTGCTTACCTGAGCGTGGTAATGATCCCCTTTGGCACAAACGATAAGAGTTTCTTCCTTGCTTTCCCGAAATTTATTATGATCACGATAGTGAGCTTTGCGGTTTATATATGGTTCAGCCGGCGGCTGAGGCTTAAAGAGGCCGAGCCAGTGCTTAATCGGTTGCGGCAGATCTTCTTTGGACGGATTAACCTTGGCTGGAACTGGAAACGCTAGCGTATGGAACATATCCGTAATTTCTGCATCATTGCCCATATCGACCACGGCAAAAGCACCCTGGCTGACCGCATGATGGAGCTGACAGGTACCGTTACCAAGCGGGATATGAAGCAGCAATTGCTGGATAGTATGGATCTGGAGCGCGAGAAAGGAATTACGATCAAGCTCGCCCCGGTGCGGATGAAGTATGAGTATAGTGCGGACAATACAAACCCTACCAGTGCGCAGGCAACGAGCGGGTCAGCATCGAAACTAAACCAAAGCGATGATACCGTGCCTCAGCTTGGCACCTACGACCTCAACCTGATCGACACCCCTGGCCATGTTGACTTCAGCTATGAAGTATCGCGCAGCTTGCAGGCCTGCGAAGGCGCGGTGCTGGTGGTGGATGCCAGCCAGGGGATCCAGGCGCAGACGCTCGCTAATGTGTATCTCGCGATGGAGCAGGACCTCACGATCATCCCGGTGCTCAACAAGGTTGACCTGCCAGCAGCCGATGTGCCACGCGTCTCCAAGCAGGTGATTAATCTACTCAGCTGTGATGAGAGCGATATTATTCATATCTCAGCCAAGACTGGGCAGAATGTACCGCAAGTGCTCCGGGCTATCGTCGAGCGTATCCCAGCGCCAGTGTCGCCACTAGCGGTGCAGGCTGAGCGTATGGCCGCGCAGGGTAGTGATAGGCCGGCCATACCAACGCGCGCCCTGATTTTTGATAGCTACTACGATGACTACCGGGGGGTCATCCTCTATGTGCGCGTGGTAGACGGCACGATACCGAAAGGTGCGGACATTACCATGATGGCTACCGGAGCCCGCGGCCTTGCGCTGGAAGTAGGGCACCTCAGCCCAACCATGCAGCCCGACCCACTGCTTGGCACCGGTGAAATCGGCTACATCGTCACCAACCTGAAGACGACGCGTGAGGCCCGGGTGGGGGATACAGTGACACTCAAGAAATACTTTGAGTAGTTATAATATAGTGGTATAGTTTATCGTATGATGGCTGTGATAAAAAAGTACGACACATTCATCGCCATCTTGTTTGCTGGGTTGATTATGCTATTCATCGCCGCGGCATTTACTACTCCGAGTTTTTGGGATTGGCTGTGGCAGCGGCACCACAACCAGCTTAGTTGGTATATCCGTCCGTTGTTCTTGATACCGTTTTGCTGGTTTGCCTATCGGCGGAGCTGGGCAGGGATAATGATGGTGATATTCTTGACCTTGACCAGCATGGGATGGTTTGCCCCGCCCGATGAAACGAATTTACAGGTGCAACAGTTTTTGCAAGTTGAGCAGCAGTATTTACGGGGTGAATGGACATTAAGTAAGATTTTCCTCACATTGCTTATACCATTGTCTTTTACTACTTTAGCCATGGCATTGTGGTGGCGAAATATCTGGCTAGGTGTGATAGTCATGGCGTTAATGGCTGCCGGTAAATTACTATGGAGTATAACTTTTTCTGGTGAAGCTGGTCTGGCGGTGATTGCCCCTGCGACAATTGGATTTGTTTTATGTAGTGGCTGTTTGTGGCTGGTTACAGTGTTGTCTCGTCGTCGTATCCCTAGGGTTAAGAAAAATAATTTCATTAAGAAAGAGTCAAATAGGTAAAGCTATTATCCATATTTTACCAACCATGTCATCACATCAGCTGCAAAAATGGCGCATGCTATCGTCGAGGATGCTCTTCGAGCATCCTCGGCTTACCGTCGCAGAAGATACAGTAGAGCTGCCAAATGGAAAGACAATCCAATATGTTCATTATCCCTACCACGGGCATGGTGGGGTAATCGTAGTGTGTCGCCGAGGTGATAATATTTTGGTGCAGCAAGAGTATTCGTACCCGGTGGATGAGGTGTTGTATCAGTTTCCGGGCGGGAAGATTGAGGCGGGTGAGGATGTGTGCGCGGCGGCGCAGCGAGAGCTGGCTGAGGAGTCGGGCATTGCCATGACGGGTGTACGAGCGTGTGGTTGGCTCTATGCCGACAATCGTCGCACCAGCGCGAAGCTCCACGTGGTTTACGGCGAATATGCTGGGGTAAACCACCAACACCGGCCGGATGATACCGAGCAAATCATTTCGCAGTGGCTGCCAATTGCCACCATCCACCGCATGGTCGCTACTGGTGCAATCACCAACTACGCCATGCTCGCTACCTGGGCTTTGCTCGCCAGTACTCTCCAGCAAGCAGGAGACTCTCGTGCGGACGAGTAGTGTGGAATTGCCATCGGCCAGTGAACTGCGCACAATGATACGCCAAGAATCGCCACGGTTAGCTCGGCACCAGGATTATCTTGACGCACGGCCGTGGTTGTTTACGGAGCTGAAGCGGATTGCACATCACGCTGGTATCGATACAGCTGTTTTTGATCATTATACAGTATACGATTTTGATGATACTATATCGAAGCTTCATCGGTTTACGGCACAATTAGCTGATTATTTGGCTCAACATGCTCATCATAGCGAAGCTGCCACACTCTACGAGTTACTCGCGAAGGGTAACCCACCAAGGCCGTCGGATGTCATACTGGTGTTTGGCTCGGCAGAGAATCGGCGAATTGCTACTGCAGTGGAGCTGTATCATGCTGGTGTTGCTCCCAAAATAACGATTGCTGGTGTCTCACCGCGCTGGGCAGTTGCCTACAGCAAAGATACTCCTGTAGTCGAAGCTTGGCGCATGGCGGAGTATGCTCAAGACCATGGTGTCCCGGCAAGAGATATCATTAGCGAAGATCGATCAATATCCATCCCAGACAATGTGAAGCGTAGTATTGACTGCTGGGAAGCGATGCTGTGGTGTCCACGACGCATTACATTGGTGACGAGCGAATTTAATGTTCGCCGTGCAGAGATGAATATGTATAAGTTTGCGCCGTGGCCAGTAGAGATCTTTACCACAAGCCCTGAGCCAAGCCCAGTCTTGAGAGCGGACACATGGGTAGCAACCGACCGTGGCCGCCGCCTCATCCTCAACGAATATGCTAAAATCATAATAGAAAGTACCATTGATCATCTGCTGGCGGCAGAGAAGGGAGTGTAAATATGGGGTACGTTGGCTCGTATGTGTGGCAGTTGCGCCAGAAGGTTGGGGATAAGAAATTACTCACGACGACTGTTGATGTCTTGCCTGTTGATGAAACAGGGCGTGTCAAGCTCGTCTACACTAAAGCCTTTGATCGATGGAGTACAGTGGGCGGCCACGTCGAGGAAGGCGATAGTTATACCAGTGCGGCACTACATGAGCTGCGTGAAGAAGCAGGAATCACTGCGCACGCCAGCGACCTTGAGCTCTTTGCAACGCAGTCTGGCCCAGGACGGGTGTATCATTATCCCGATGGTGACACGCAAGCCTTTACCGTAGTGTTTTGCCTTAAGCAATGGCAAAGCGAGGCACTACACACTGATACTGAGGAAGTAGCGACAGGCCAGTGGTTCTCGCTAGACGAAGCATTGCAGCTCAATACGAATGACGCTACACGCCAAATTCTCACTGCCTACCAGAGGTATAACGAGACGGGTGTGGTGCAGATGATAGAGGAACGGTAATATTCTGCCTAGTAGAGGATTGGTATGACGCAAGAAAGACTCCTGACAGAAAAGGACACAACACATAACGGGAAAGCGAAGCAAAAATGGGCTGGCACACAGCTTTTGCGAGCATGATGTTTGATGTCCAACATAATGACAAGGGCTGGGAAAGGGTGGTGCGAGCGCCAGGCGTGCGCATTATACTTGATGATCAAAACAGTGGTAAAATCTTGCTCACCCGCGAATTTCGTCATGAGCTGGATGGATATGATTATCGCCTGCCAGGGGGTAAGGTATTTGATTCACGTGCCGATTACCAAGCCGCTCGCGCTCAGCATGTTGACATAATTCAAGCCGCGACGACGAAGGCTGTGCATGAGGTGCAAGAAGAGACGGGCTACACGATTGTCGATCCGCAGCATATTCATACCTCGACACTTGGTGCGACGGTGAAGTGGGATTTATATACATTTGTTGCAACGAATTTTATAAAAAGTGATGATGGGCAGCAACTTGAGGACGGCGAAGTGATTCAGACAGACCTGTGGTTCTCGTATGATGAGGTGCGCGAAATGGCCTTGAAAGGTGACATGCGCGAGGATAGAATCGCGATGGTATTATTACGGTATCTATACAGCAATGATTTCATTGATAGAAATAAGGGAGAGGTAGCATAGCAATTAGCAATGGATGGATTGGCGGGCAAAACAGTACTTATAACGGGAGCTGTAAGAGGTATCGGGCGTGCAACTGCTGAAGAGTTTGCTCATGCTGGGGCGAATGTGGTTATGAATTATAAATCATCTGCCCAGCATAGTGTACAAAAGATAGTTCATGAGATGAGTAATCGTTACAAAGTGAAGGTTATCGCGATTCAGGCTGATGTATCTGATGAAGCTGCGGTGCAAGCTATAGCGGATCGTATAAAATGTACTTTCTCGTCGCTTGATATCGTTGTTAATAACGCAGGAGTCATTATTGACAAACCGTATGAAGAGCACACTTTTGCGGATTATCGAACGATTTTTGATACAAATGTCTATAGTGTTCTTTTGTCGGGGAAGATCTTTGGGCGTATGATACAAGAAACTGCTGGCCAAGGATCTATAATCAATGTCGCATCGACAGCCGGGATGTTTGATTTTTATCCCGACAATATAGACTATGCTGCTAGCAAAGCGGCGGTTCAATCAATAACAAAGACACTTGCTACGCAGTATGCACCCTATATACGAGTGAATGGTGTTGCTCCTGGTTGGGTGGACACGGACATGAATAAAGACCTCCCAAGTGATGTCATAGCAGACGCTAAAAAGCAGATTCTTCTTGGTCGTATTGCTCATCCTCGTGACATTGCACGAGTTATCGTCTTCCTTGCGAGTGATGCAGCAAGGTATATAACGGGCACCGTAATACCAGTTGATGGTGGAAGGCGATAGGAAGTGAAGCTAACAAAAACGACATATATCCTTTGCGGTGGCGCAGAGCGTTGGGCGGGTAACTTTGGTAGCTATTTGCAAAATTTCTTTGCAGGACGGCAAGATGAGCTTAGAATTCTTGATGTGTTCTTTGCTAGCCCGCATGAAGAATGGCGACAGAAGTTTGATGATTGGGCGGGCTGGTATAATCAATATTTTCCTGTAGCGAAACGAGAATTGGCAAGCAAAAGCCATTTTGTTGAGCAAGTTCGACGCGCTCATATTATCTACGTTCACGGTGGTAGAACAACCCGACTATTGCAAGAACTTCATGACTTCTCAGAGGTAGAACGACTACTGCGTGGCAAAGTTTATATTGGCTCATCGGCTGGAGCGAACTATCTTGCACAGCATTTTTTGAGTCATCAAGGGATTGATACTGGTTCGGCCATCTTACCAATGAATGTTGTTGTCCACTATAATGCCGATAATTCTGCGGAGCGGCGTACTGCTGCAGATGCCGATGCGCTCGCAACGGCGTTTCCTACGGTGCCAACAGTGCGACTGCGTGAAGGTGAGCATGTTCATATAGAGAGGTAACCATGATGAGTAAATTTGACACCATGACACCAGAAGAAATTGGCCAGCTCTTTCCTATAGAGGTAGTGCCATATGCTGAACGGTGGCAACAGTTATTCATGGCTGAGGCAGCGCGGGTAAGTGATGCGCTGGGTGATGAGGTGTGCGCCATCGAGCATATTGGTAGCACGGCGGTGCCGGGTTTGGCAGCCAAACCAATCATAGATAGCCTACTCCTTGTGAAAAAGCTCGACAGTCGGGCGAAGCAGCGGCTGATAGAGAAGCTTCGCCCGCTTGGCTACGAAAATATGACTAATGCTGAGACGGAACTGACAATGGAGTTTGGCAAAGGATACGACGTGGATGATCCACTGCGCCAGAAATATCATCTCCATGTCGAGCAGGCAGAGGCGATGCCGTCGCCAAAGATTATCTTTCGTGATCGCTTGCGGAGTAGCTGCGTCTTGCGTGAGAAGTATACCAAACTCAAACATGAGCTGGCACAGCAGTATCGACACAACAGAGAGGCATATACGGCGGGTAAAGCGGCCTTTGTGCGGAGCGTCTCAGATTTTCAATCGCTAAGGTAAGTGCTGTGTCTATAGAGCAATAAGATGGTTCATATACAGCTGATTGACATTGGTTTATAATTATCCTATTATTGTCACATGCCAAATAGAGAGACAGTAAGAAAACGCACGCTATTGCACGAGTCAAATATGCCTGCCGATACAAACAAGGAAGATAATACGCAAAAAGACGCACCTCCAATTGCGGCGGCGTTAGCAAAATGTAGCATTGACGCGACTGAGCTATCTTCACAAAAGAGTTATACAGTTGAAGAGATTCAGGATTATATCAGCTGTCGAGAGCAATCTAAGCCGACTGCGCATCTTGACTTGACTACAGAGGATGCACAAAAAATGCTTGACTCTGGAGATGAGGTGACGCTGTTGGTTGGCCTTAAGTATTTTGGTCAACTCGACCCCACTATTGCGCAGCAGATATGTGATATTGGTTCAATTGCAGTGCCTTTTCGGCTCAAACAATTCCCCGGCGTTGATTATGATGATATCACAAAGCGCATGACACGGGCAGGTCACAAATGGGTGTCTCAGGTTGGCCTGGAAAACTTTACAGAATTAAACGATGAATTAGCACACCGAATGGTTGAAGCAGGGGAGGGGGGCTTAGCTTTACGTAGAGAAGAGGTGCAGATTGCTGATGTAGATAGTGTGCTGTGTCATATGATAGATTATGGCGATGTTGATGACGTACTTATGGCAATAAATAGCCCGCAAGAAGATAGATGGAATAGTATTGATATTACAAAAGTGGTAAGTTATATTGCTCGGCATAAAGGGCTAAATGAGGATGATCTTGAGCGTATTATAAAGAACAACCCTAGTGTTGATCGCACAACCGTCTCGCTTGCACTTATTGACCATGGTTCAGCCGATATGGTCTTTACAATGCTTGATAGCATGGCTGTTGATCAACAGAGATTTGCTGTTGGGTTGGCTGATCGCTATGAAGTGCTTCTCGAATCAGACGTTTCTGATGAGACATTTGCTCGGTGTGGCGAACTTATGGGAGACAAGCGTCCTGATTCTATGGTGCGAGCAGAAGAATTCTTTGGTTCAGCAACAGTTTCACGGGTGAAACTACTTCAAGAGATGCTTGATGGTAATATCCCGGATACAGTACGTCAGCTTGGTGTTACATCAGCAGGAGAGGCTGGTATTACTGAGTTACGGAGTGTGATTGAAACATTTCGACAAGCTTTTCAGGCGGCAGAGCTTGATGAGGTTTATACAAAACAGCTTGAGGAATCGCCAGTTTTACGTGATGTTCTCATGACATTAACGGGCTATAAAGGTTCTCGTTGGGGTGGCAATAGTGATGCAGGGTTACAGGAAAAGATTCGTTATCACAACCAAGCAGCCGAAGACGGTCGCATTGCTGTCATGAAGGAATTCTATCAGCCAAGTGATGTTTACAATATAGCAACCGTTGCTGGTAAGAAAGAACGTATAGGTTGGACTCCAGACGTTATTGAACGCTATGATGTATTACGAAATGACATTATGCACGCTCGCGCCCTAACGGGCCCTCAAGGTGGCGGTATGCGTCAAGCAATCGATGAGTTGCGCGCTGATATCTCTGTTGAACTAGAAGATTTACAATATCGTATTGATACTACTGACAATAATGATCCAAAAGCAAATATCAAGGTCAGCAATCTTAAGCGTCGCAAGGATGCTCTCCGGAAGTATGTCGAGCAAGTTCAACAAGGAGATTTTGCTGATACGACCCGCTTTGTAATGGATTCCCCGGCTGACTTTACGCGAGGGTTTCAAGAGCTACAACCGTATAAGAGCTTACATCAGTCGATGCGTCGACTAGTTTACGCCTGGGCGATGCGCAAACAGCCAAATCAACGTCGTGAGATGGCCGGTCTGAGTGTCCAGCCGTCGATTGAATCACTAGCAAGTATGCGTGAGTTTATAGAGCATATTGTTAATCAAGAAGTATATGGCCAGTATTTTAGCGATAAGAAGCAAGCAAATAAGTTTAAACAGATGAACAGTACCCGTGCTCTTGAAGAGGCAATGAATCTGCACCAGCAAAAAGCCGAACGACTCGGCACGACTACTCTACAGTTTATTCCAACAAGAGGCATACTGATGGAGATGTCGGGACAAATTGCCGATGCATGCTGGGCTGATAAATACGATTCATTAGCGGAAGATTTTCCGAACTTTACTTCGCTTATGATTAAAGCACGACCTGGCAAGAAAAATGAGCGGATCGTTGGTGCAGCAATGCTTATCGAAACACATGATAGTCAAACGGGAGATGACGTGCTATTAGTACGTGGACTTAATCCAACAGAGAACTATATCCACAAAATAGATGTTGGCGAGTTTTATAATGCTATTGTAGATTACGTATCAAAGGTAGCCGAGGCGGCTGGTGCAAAACCCGCCATCGTTATTGATGATCATAGTGGCGGATCAACGACAAATAGGCCAACGCTTTATGGCTATATTCGTGCTCAGCAGCCGACACTGCCGAAAGTCTCGGTACCCCGCGATGAAACATTCTTCAACACATATGATGTCTCAAGTAAAAGCCATCTCGTTCGCTAATACCCTCATCCTCACTTGCAAGAATACTTCCTGAACTTCCATGTGACAGAATGCTACGATTAGTCGCACAACTTAAGAAGTGTCTGAATGTATAGTGTGCAGTATGCTGCAAAAAAGCTTGGAATTGTGATAAAAAAGTATAGGGTGATTGATGGCTATAGGCCAGTGTTTTGCCTCTCGCCTAAGCAGTTCTCGCAGATTCAGCACCACCGCGAAAAGCGTCTTAATCCATCTGCAGAGCATAAGAGTTTCTCGCAAGAAGGGTAATTCTCCTCTGTCGCAAAACTTGCTATAATATCAAACATGACAGCGATAACCGTCCAGCCCCTCCCTGGCTACAAAGAGGTCAAGCCCTTCGTCTATGCGGGCTTTTTCCCGGTGTCCAACGAAGATTACAATGACCTGAAGGAGGCGATTGAGCGGCTGAGCCTGAGCGATAGTGCGCTGCAGTTCGAGCCAGAGAACTCGCCAGTGCTGGGTTATGGCGTGCGGATTGGCTTCCTTGGCCTCTTGCATATGGATATCATTCGCGAGCGGCTCGAGCGTGAGTATAATCTAGACCTCATCGTTACCAATCCGAGTACTGATTATCAAGTCAGCCTAACCAACGGTGATGAGCTAGATATCAAGTCTGCTAGCGAATTGCCCGACCCAGCCCAGATCAAGGAGATTCGCGAGCCGTGGATTGATGGTGAGATCGTTGTGCCTCAAGATTACATCGGCGCGGTGATCCAGCTCATCGTTAGTAAACGCGGCCGGCAAAAGAACCTCAGCTACATCGACGAGCGTGCCCTCATCTCCTTTGCGGCACCACTGGCAAATCTCCTGACGGATTTTTATGACCAACTCAAGTCGGTGACCAGTGGCTATGGGTCGTTTAATTATGAACTACGGGGCTACCAAGCAGAGGATTTGGTGCGCGTGGATTTCTACGTGGCGGGCGAGATGGTTGATGCGCTCAGCGTTATGTGTCACCGCTCGGAGTCGCAGCGGCTGGGGCGCGAGGTGGTGAAGAAGCTCAAGGATGTCGTGCCGCGCCAGAGCTTTGAGGTGGCACTGCAGGCGGCGATTGGTGGGAAGTTTATTGCCCGCGAAAATATTGGTGCCTACCGCAAAGATGTCACTGGCTATCTCTACGGCGGTGATGTGAGCCGCAAGAAGAAGCTCCTCGCCAAGCAAGCTCGCGGCAAGAAACGCATGAAACGCTTTGGTAAAGTCGACATCCCCAGCGAAGCCTTTACAGTAATGCTCAAGCGAGATTAGTCGCAAGGCGTGTAATCGTCTCACCTATTGTGTGCTATCATAAATATGATATGACTATGACGAATCTTCAATCACTTATCGAACAGTATCAGCCAACCGAGGCAGTGCGCCAGCTTGTGTGTGACACAAGGATAGTGTTACTCGTTGGTATCTCTGGGGCAGGCAAGGATACGACTAAGCAGCGGTTGCTCACGAGCACCGAGTTTGCCGATATCGTCTCGTACACCACCCGTCAGCCTCGCCAAAACAAAGGTGCGTGGGAGCAAAAGGGGGTCGACTATCATTATATCGATGAAGCAACTGCCGCAGAGCTGTTGCAGAGCCGTGCCTTTGTAGAGGCAAAGTTTGTCCATGGAACACTCTATGGTACAGGGGTCAGGCAGATTCAGGATATTCGCGATGCAGGTAAGATTGCGGTCACGGATATTGATGTGCAGGGTGTTGATGAGTACAAGAAGCTCTCCCCAGGCGTGGTCGCGATATTCCTCTTGCCACCGAACTTCCAAGAGTGGCAGCGGCGCCTCAGTGTGCGCTATACCTCGCAGGCGGAGTTTGATCGTGAGTGGCCCAAGCGCTACACCAGTGCAATTCGCGAGATCACCCATGCACTCGAAGTCCCATACTACCACTTCGTCATCAACGATGATATCGACGAGACGGCGCGCATTGTGCGGGCGATTGCCTCCAAGCCAGATGTGTATAATCGCAAGGATGACGAAGCTCGCTTGGCGGCGCGAGACTTGCTCGATAGCCTCTTGCGCGAGCATCCGGAGCATGTATGAGTAAGCTAGCCACGCATGCTGCTGAGCTAGGTGATGCTGAGCATAAGCAACGTTCATCCCTGGCGCTGCGCCGGCCAGTGTGGTCGCCCACGGCGTTGGTCGATCAAGGGTTCTTTATTTTTGCGGGGGTGGCATCGTTTTGGTTTGTGTGGTTGGTGTGGCGCGAGGGTTGGCACACTGGTGGCTGGTGGCTGGTGGGGTTCTTTGCTGTGGTGTGGGTGATAACGGCGTATTTTGCGTTGCCGCGCTTGCACCGTATCTTAAGCAGTATTTATGTGCCCAATTATTTCATTGGCCGAACACGTACCACAGATGGCCTCCTCGGAGATCCGGTCAATCTCGCCTTTCGTGGTAGCGAGGCCCAGTTGCATCGCGCCATGACGGCCGCCGGCTGGGCGCTGGCTGATGACGTGACGGTGCGCTCGTCGTGGCGGATTATCCTCGCCACACTGACCCGCCGCAGCTATCCTAATGCACCAGTCTCGCCCCTAGTGCTGTTTGGCAGGCAGCAGGACTTTGCCTACCAACAGGAGATTGATGGCAACCCAGGCAAGCGTCACCACGTGCGCTTTTGGCGCTGCCCCCAGGGGTGGTTGCTGCCCGGTGGGCATCAGGTGGACTGGCTGGCGGCTGGTACGTACGACAAGAGTGTGGGGTTATCAATTTTTACCTTGCAAGTGACGCACAAGATCGACGAAAATACCGACATTGAGCGCGACTACGTCGTTAAGACAGTCACGCGTGCGCTTCGTTCGATTGAGCTGACAGTGCTGGAGGACTTCTCAACGGGCTACCACTCGCGCAACGGAGGTGGAGATAACATTATTACCGATGGCGATCTGCCTGTCATCGAGCTTGGCCGTGTCCGTGCCAAGGCAAGCGAAGACGAGGACATGCCTTCCGATCTGATTCTCGATGCAACGGCGCACGAGACTATGCCCGATGAGCACGCCACCCTCATGTCGCAATTTTTGAGCCGCCGCCCACCGCAGATCGCCCTTGGGATTATTATGATTGGCCTGGCGATTGCTGTGGCCACGATGAGCACCTTCTTCGAGATTCTCAACTTTAGCCACTTGCGCATGGAGGTGGTGCGGATCTTTCACGAGAGTGGCTTGCCGCTGCAGAGTATTGAGAGTGCGACACATATCGTGGCGACTATCTCAGCCATTGTATCGACAACGTGGATTGGCATCGTGATTTTTCTTGCCGGGCTAACCTTCCGCGGCAGCGATCGCTCGCGGATTTTGCTGATGAGCATCGCCAGCCTCGCAGCGGTAATTAGTTCATTTGGGCTGACCATTGGCAGAGTCACATGGTCGGCCGCTGGCACGTTGCTCTTCATTGGTGTCAACATCATCATCGTGCTCATGTTCTCCACCGACGCTGCCCGGCGCTTCACGCGGGCACGCAGTGGGAAGTAATGGTCGCAAATTTGTAGGTTATACCCGGTACTGTTGCGCTGTTTCTACTCTGGTATGGTGAGAGAGGATAGGCTGCTTCATCTGATGGAGCTGCTATCGATCGCAATAATTAGCTCCAGCCTCAGGGATAAGATCTGAATAATCACGAATAATATTTACCCCTATCAATGTTCCAAGGAAGAGGTGATGACAACGAGAGGTGTGAGAGCTGCCAGAGTTTTGGCAGCTCAAATTTACTCAGATTGACAACAGGGCAAAAAATCGCTACACTACCTGATATTGTGACAGAGCAGTTTGATGATATTGCCAGACAAATTGATACTGGCCCAGATTATAATGATGTAATTCCCAGACAGTGTTGGGACTGTCCGCAGTACCGAGAGATAAGAGATGCAATCGAGCTTCTAGAAACAGCTCGCAAGGCGCTCGCTAACACGGGGTTTCGGGCAAATCAGGAAGACATAACTGAATACTTGCAGGCGCATGGAAAAGCTGAGGATGAGATAGATGATATTCTTAAAAACTCGGAGCAGACGGAAAAAGTTCGAAGTGAGATACGGAAGGAATTAGCGGCAAAATATAATTATTATAGCGATATACTTGATATACTTTGCTCGCGGCAGTCGGTGCAAGAAAATGATGATTGCCCTGGGCCTGTAGAATGTACGAGTGAAGATAAAACTATAGTCGTAAAGGTGTGCGGCTCACCCACTATGCCTGGCGGGGAGAGTAATGAAGCAGCGACAGTTCATCGTACTGGCAGAGGTGAGCAGGACTTATCTGAATTAGACACCTCCGACCAATAGCAGCCTATTTTGCCAATAAATAACTACAGAGGGATATACATAACACGCTAATGGCATCAGACAAAGAACGAGAATTTTATGGTATTGTGGAGGGGCTTGATGAGCCAGAGATATCTGCGGCTTCTTATATCCCCAAGCAGTGCTATGGCTGCCCGCGAGCAGCCGAGCTGCGCCGCAGGATAGCGATGACGGCTTGGACGTATAGTGAGCTCTGGAAAAATTGCTTTGATATTGCAGATGGCGACCCTGACCTGGGTAAGGCCATCGTGCGTGCTATGGATCGGCTCAAGCAGCAGAATCTGCAGGCAAGAGATGAGCTGAGCCAGCTCATTGCTCACTGTAAGGAGCGCCAGTCGTGATAGGAAAAAATAGTAAGAAGAAAGACAGGTTAACAGAGGTAGAGATTATTGCATGTATGTCGCTATCGCTCCTGTGTCGCGATTTCGACGACCAAGGAGTGGAGGGTAACTCTCTGTGACACGCCGCTGGCATACTGGACCACAATCGATCCAAGAGTGGTATAGCTCCACCCAAGAGCGGGGGTATGGCTATACGCTTGCTCGTGATGGGCTGGAGTTAGCACACGAAATTGCTGATCTCCCGAGAGTACAAGAGGCACTGGGAAACGTCTGTATACTTGCGACAACGCTGGATACGCTCCATGCTTGTCGTGTGACTCGCCGTGGTATACTCTCACCACCGCGCGAATATCCGCACGGACAATAGCAAGAGCGCGATGTATATCCGCTCATTGCTGTGCCTGCAAACGACCGTGTGCGATCACCAATGTGCTATCCCTCACCAACTCAACGCCGTAATGTAGCAAGAGCTGCGCAATATCCAGAAGCTACAGCAACCCTTTTCACACCAGAGGTGTGGCCGCTTGATGATATACCGCCCGTCCAAGATAGGCAACATGCCATTGCCTATGCTGAGTCAATAATCATCGCACCAGATTATCGCGCATATAGCGGACGCCCACACATTAGCCTCCGCAAAAAGTTGCCTGGTCGGCCCGATAGATCGCAGACACTTATTGCTGCACACGAAGTTATTCATGAGGCAGTCCACCTAAGCCATTTTGTTCATCATCCGATATATCATGAGGAGAAGAGGGATCGATATCGCGCTATTACCGAGATTGTCGCTTTTAGTGTTAATGCGGCAGTGAGCCGAGCAATTGCACAGGGGTCACCAGCGATGCGTGAGCGATATCTTGCAGCAATGTCGACAGCGATACGGGTTGATGCAGCCCGCCATTCTATCAATGGTCCGATCTCAAGTAGCAACGCTTTTGTTAACATCGAGCAAGTTATCGCAGCGGTTAAGCAGCAAGGAATAGGTTACATCTTTCACTAGCTCATTAGCACTCTATTGACGAGAGTGCCAACTCTGCGCTATAATGCGACTATGACCGAACGGCAACAAGCGATTCTTTCTGCCATCATTGAGCAATACGCCGAGATCGCTGCCCCTGTGGGGAGTGTGACGCTAGCGAAGCTAT
>JABZJS010000013.1 GCA_015257665.1 Nanosynbacter sp.
AGGCAGGGCGAGCGCCACGCCTGCGCGATGGGCTGTATAATGCCTGTGCACCACTGGTAGCCACGCTAATGGTTGTCCTCATCTTCCTCGTGCAGCTCATTCCGCTGGGGGCGATGGCGCTGGTATATATTGGCCTGTCGAGTAATGGGGTGATTAGCGAAGGCTTTGGCTCGATGCTCTTCTATGTGCTGCTAGCTACTGTGGCAGTGCTAACGCTCTATTGGGGTACGAGCACCTTCATTGCGCTTGTGGTGGTGACACTGCCTGGTATGTACCCTATGCGGGCGCTGGCAGCAGCGGGCGATTTGGTGGTAGGGCGACGGCTGCGGATTTTGTACCGGCTGCTGTGGCTATTTGGCAGTGTGGCAGTGCTGTGGTGTGCAGTGATGATCCCTGCTATTCTCCTTGATGCCTGGCTCAAGCACCTATGGCAATGGTACACCGCTGTGCCGACGATGCCCGTCCTAGCGGGCTTCATCAGCTCGGTGACAGTAGTATGGTGCGCAGCGTATATCTACCTCCTTTATCGCAAGATTGTTGATGATACGGCAGCGCCAGCGTAAGGTGGCGTGCCTTAATAAATAGTGTAGTTTGAAGTCTGTTGCTGGACAAACGATGTGTGTAATGAGAGAGTCTTCACTTAGCTGTGCAGTGGTTTTTGTCTGATGATTACTGCTTATATACCCTAGAGCTAAATAGCGAGATAAATTGTAATTGTACAATAGCATTCTTTAGTAGGGCAATATCAAACGTAAGTCTTAAAAATCTTTACTCTCTTGGTGACAGCCCACACTTCGTCCGATAAAACACTGCACTCATCGCTAAATTCCGCTATACTAAAGCAATAAGGAATCACTATGACACAAGACAAACATCTAGCATCACCCAACCTATCGCTGGCTCAGCGCAGTGCTGAGCTGCGTCAGCTACTCAATCGCTATAGCTACGAATATCATGTGCTCGATGCGCCCAGCGTGAGCGACGCGGTGTACGACAGCCTTTTTGCCGAGCTCAAGCAGCTCGAGGCCGCACACCCGGCACTCATCACGCCCGATTCGCCCACCCAGCGGGTTGGTAATGTTCTTAAAGGAGGATTCATCAAGGTGCAGCATCGCCGGCGGATGGTTAGCCTCAATGATGTCTTCGACACAGCAGAGGTCGAGGCCTGGGTGCAGCGCATGGATAAGCTCTTGCCGGGCCACAAGCACGAGTTTTTTGCCGATATCAAGATGGATGGCTTGGCCTGCGCGCTTATCTATAATGATGGCGTGCTGGTGCAGGCCGTCACACGGGGTGATAGCTACGTTGGCGAAGATGTAACGAATAATGTGCGGACGATTCGCAATGTGCCGCTACGTCTGCGTGAAGCACCGGGCTTTGAGCACTTGCTGCAGGGCAGGACGGAGATCCGTGGGGAAATCGTCATGCTCAAGCGCGACTTTGCAGCGCTTAATAGGCGACAGCAAGCTGCTGGCCAGCCAGCCTTTGCCAACCCGCGTAACCTCGCGGCTGGCACTATCCGCCAGCTTGACCCAGCACTCGTGGCGCAGCGCCCACTCCATTTTCGGGGTTACGATGTCATCCGTGATGATGCGGCTGAGGTGCCGACCAATAGCTACGCTTATGACGCCTTGACAGCACTAGGTATCACACGCAACCAGCACGCGGCGGTTTTTACCAACCTCGCTGAGGTGATGAACTTCGTCCAGCAGTGGGGTGAGCAGCGCCGTGATTTGCCGTTCAATACGGATGGCCTCGTAATCAAGATCAACAATCGCGCTCTCTACGACCGCCTCGGCATGGTGGGTAAGAACCCGCGTGGTGCAGTGGCCTATAAATATGCAGCCGAGCAAGCTACTACCATCGTGCGCGATATCGTCATTAGCATTGGCCGGACGGGTGCTGCCACACCAGTGGCGGTGTTCGACCCAGTCGTCGTGGCTGGCACGACGGTGCAGCACGCCAGCCTGCACAATGCCGACGAGATTGCTCGGCTCGATGTGCGCCGTGGCGATACTGTGGTTATCTTCAAGGCGGGGGATATCATCCCGCAGGTCGAGCGAGTGCTGCCAGAGCTGCGCCCAGCTAATACCGAGCCGATTGACTACCCAGCTGAGCTTCAGCGCCAATATCCCGAGCTGCAGTTCGAACGGCCTGCTGGTGAGGCAGTGTACCGGGTGCGCGGCGCTAGTAGCTCGCTTATCCTCACGCGCGCCCTCACACACTTTGCATCTAAAGGGGCATTGGATATCGACACACTTGGTGAGAAGAATGTCGCTGCATTGGTTGAGGCTGGCTTGGTACGTGACCTAGCTGATATTTATACGCTAGGGAAGGAGGATCTTCTTCGGCTTGATCGCTTCGCCGAGGTCTCGGCGCAGAAGCTCATTGATGCCATTGCTGTTGCAACGCGCCCACCACTTGAGCGTTTCCTCTACGGCCTGGGTATCCGCCACGTGGGTGCGCAGACGGCAATCGATATCGTGAAACATTTTGCAGATAATTCAAAACACGACGTGCCTCAGCAGAGCAGTGCGAATAATAATCGTAATGATTCAGAAAAGAATGCATTACATGATGAGCCGCAAGCACTCGTCAATACACTTGCAAATGACAAGCAATTGCTTGGCTTCCTGCGCTCTGCCACGCTTGACGAGCTGCAGGCGATTGATGGCATTGGCGTGGTAGTGGCTGAATCGATCGTCGCGTGGTTCAGTGATGCAGACAATGTTGCTTTACTAGATAAGTTTGCTCAATGTGGTGTCGTGCCGCAACATACGCAATCGTCACAGCAGCTCGCTGGTCAAAAATTCGTTATCACTGGCACATTGCAAGCAATGAGTCGCGACCAAGCAGCTGAAAAAATCCGTGCTCTGGGTGGTACCTTCCAAAGCAGTGTCAGTAAAGACACCACCTACCTTGTTGCTGGTGGCAAAGTTGGTACGAGCAAGAGAGCCAAGGCGGAAAAGTATGGCACAGCGATTATCGACGAAGCACAATTCTTAACACTCATCCAGTAGAAGAAAAGACATACGGAGACTACTAATGGCAAAAGATAGGAAATGGAGTCGAGCGTGATTAATATATAGGTGTGGCCAACTAGCGGTTTATGTATAGAATCTAGGAAGTTTGTAGATAACGTGGCACAGAATCAATTAGATTGCAAAAAGCAAGTAAAAGAAAGATTACAGAAACATCTGAATATATAGCAAAAATGATTCAAAAATAAGACAGAAAAGAGGAGAAATAGCGAATAATAGAGGTAATAGTAACAAGAGCAAAATCACAGTAAATATCAGTCTATAACAGAGGTATTATAATGAACATGACAAACAATGCACACAACAAATCAACCATGGCTGGCTTCTTCCTAGATGGCTGGTATGTCTTTGATAACTTCGCGCCATGCCAGGTTGAGTGGCGCGGCGTGCTGTACCCTACGAGCGAACATGCCTATCAAGCAGCGCATTTTTTTGATACCAACCCAGCTCGGGCTGAACAGGTGCGCTTGTGTCGCTCACCGCGCGTAGCGTCTGATTTTGCCAACCAGCATAAGGCTGAAGAAGACCCCAATTGGGACGATAAGAAGGTGGCAATTATGGAAGAAATTGTACGCTGCAAGCTTGCTCAGCACGATCTTGTGCGCGAGACACTCATTGCATCGGGCGACCGATATATTGTGGAGATGAATGACGATGACAGCTTTTGGGGTTGGGGCAGCGACCATGCTGGGCGCAATGAGCTTGGCAAGATATGGATGCGTCTACGGGATAAATTGCAAAATGCAAGTGATAATAATACCATGAATGGTGATGAAAAAAAATTCATGATAAAATACTTGTGAGATAATAGCAATTTTTGATAGTAGGCTATATAATCCCAAAAAACCCAACAACCAACAGGCAAGGAGGACAGGGCAATGGTGCGATTTTATCTCGAAAAGCTCGTGCGTGACAAGGTTGTCGTGAAATGCAAGGCCGACCCGCAGGTGCTCCATACGAAGTATCATCAATTGGATCGCGCGGCGTATCGCTGTGAGTTACGACGCAAGATTCATGAGGAGGCAAACGAAATTCCACTAGGCGATGATAGGCTAGAAGAGGCGCTACAGGAACTGGCGGATGTGCAGGCTGTTCTCGATGCACTGCGCGATGATTTTGGCTTTTCGTCTCAGCAGGTGCAAGACGCAGTGGCGCGCAAAGCTGCACATGCTGGCGGCTTTCAAAAACGCTATTATATTGCGTACAACGACCTAGCGAAGGATAGCAAATGGGTCGAGGTTTTTCGGGCGCAGCCAGAGAAATATCGGGAGGAGAAGAGGAGCACCCCAAGGATATATTGCGCTGGAAAAGATCTCTCGCGAGCTAATCGTGTGGCAATAATGCTTGAATCTGCAGGTTATACTATCCCCTGTGATTGGTTTCGAAACTATCGCGATGATCAGTCACGGTTTTCTCCAATAGATGAAAAGAGAGCAATTGCTGAAGCAGATGTACTTATATATCTGTGGGAACCTGACCAAGAAAGTGCAAGATATGAAGTCGGTATGGCGATGGCGCTTGATAAGCCAATCATTGTTGTTCATAATGAACAGCCCTGGTTCTTGACTCTACCGCATGTTGTGGTAGTAAGAGATGACTCTGAGATTATTGGTGCATTAAAAAATATAGCTAGCTAAAAGACTAGACAAGAAGTATTGAGTGATAATATATACAAAGGAAGTATCATGCAGCAACCACTATTCATCACGGGTAACCAACACAAGGCTGACTACCTAGCGCGCATGCTTGGTATGCCGCTGGAGTATCGCAAGATTGATTTGGTAGAGATTCAATCGTCTTCGCCCGAGGAGGTTGTTCGACACAAAGTGTGTGAAGCGTATGAGATTGCCCAGCAGCCTGTTCTTGTGGAAGATGTATCGCTGGGGTTTGCAGCGCTGAATGGATTACCTGGCCCATTCATTAAGTTCTTTGTTGAGGCACCAGATGGACTGGAAAAATTATGCCGCATGCTTGATGGATTTGATGATCGATCGGCACTGGCGGTAGGTGTGTTTGGCTACTATGATGGCCGTGAGATGCACATTTTTCGCAGTGAGCTACCTGGCTGTATTGCAGCGCATCCGCGAGGTGATGGTGGCTTTGGTTGGGACAAAATATTTTGCCCAGATGGCTACAATGGCCGGACGCGCGCTGAGTTATCGCCAGAAGAAGATGCAGCGACGTATCCTACTATCAAACCAATTGCAGCAGTGCGCGAATTTTTACAATCTCATAGATAAGATTTTGTGCAACTCCTACCACTGTTATTTTTATGAATCGAACATTAATTTTATTCATCATGGTTAATACATGACTGAATGTTGATGGTATGGTAGGTGGTAGAATGCGCACTTATGAAAAATATAATATTGAATTTTCTTTAAATATATTCAATATCATTGTATAGGAGAATGGCAACTAGTGTCGTCTCGTGTCTTGATTTCTCACTACCAGAGAGCATGAGAACGACGCAAAGACAAGTACTTTACTTGCAATGTGCAACCAAAAAAACCGGCTCATCTACCTGCACTGCGGCAGAAAAAGCAAACGACAAAAAGTGCTCTGACGCAGCAGCAAATTGATACGTGAACCAAGATAATCACCGCAGAAAAGAGGGCACGAAAAGAACACGACAAAGAAAACGATTGCAAAAAGCAAGCAAAAAATCACCAGCCTGCGTGAATCAACCCCACAATCTATTCAGCCGCCATACTGCCAACAATTAAGCTTGCGCCAATCACATCATCCACACTCGAGCCACGCGATAGGTCGCTGATTGGCCGCGCGAAGCCTTGCAGGATAGGGCCATAGGCATGGCCACCAGCCAGGTGTTCGGCGAGCTTGTAGGCAATGTTGCCAGAGTTGAGATCGGGGAAAACGAGAACGTTGGCTTGGCCAGCGACAGGGCTGGTAGGGGCTTTTTTGTGGCCAATGGTGGGGACGAGAGCGGCATCAAACTGGAGCTCGCCATCGATGAGGAGCTCTGGCTGGTGGGCTTGCACCTCTGCAAGAGCGTGGCGAATTGTTTCGACACTCTGGCCACCAGCACTGCCCAGCGTGGAGTACGATAGCAGCGCAACGCGGGGCTGCCAGCCAAGCCGGGTGGCGCTCAAGGCGCTAGCCTCGGCAATGGCAGCTAGGCCAGCGGCATCTGGTGCAATGTTCATCCCACAGTCGGCAAAAATAAGCAAGCCACCCTCCCCACCAGCAAAGTGAGGCATATCCATCACGAAGAAGCTCGATGCATAGCGCACCCCTGGTGCCAAGCCAACGACCTTCAGTGCAGCGCGCAGCACCGCAGCGGTGGGGTGGTCGATGCCAGCCACCATAGCATCACACGTGCCATTGTGGAGCAGCTGGGCGGCGTAGGTGAGTGGGGTGAGGGGAGGTGTGCCAGTAGTATTTGCAGGTGGAGTATTGTGTTGGTGCGGCACCGTCATAATTTCTATATCATCGAGTGAGATACCTGCGTCGGCAGCGGCTTGCTTGACGGCAGTTGGGTTATCCGCAACAAGCACAGGCCGAGCGGCCTGCCAATCGGCCAGCTGGCGTACGGCGCTGAGGATAATGGGGTTGGTGCCTTCTGGGTAGGCGATGCGCGGCGGGTGAGTGGCGAGCGCATCACGGAGGGTGAGTATACGCTGGTTCATACATATAGTATAATTGATACATGGAAGAACTCATAATCGAACAGGCAACCGCCGTCAGCCAGGCTGATGTGGCGGCAATTGCAGCACTGGGCGATGTGCTGTACCAAGCTGGAACAACCGCGCCAACTACTCCAACCACCTCTGATGCAGCGGCGATGGACGCTTTGCGTCAGGCTCTTGAAGCGGTGATTGCTGCTGAGAATCAAGTTTTACTCCTGGCTCGTCTTGATGGCAAGGTGGTGGGCATGGCAACGCTCGCGCTGCTGGTAGGGCCAATCGCTGGGCGCAAGATCTACCTCGATGATTTTGTGACCGACCTATCGGTGCAGGGCAAGGGAGTCGGCTCGCGGCTGTGGGATGCGATGCTAAGCTGGGGTCAGCAACATGGTGCGACCAAGCTCACCTTCACCTCCAACCCTAAGCGCCAGGCAGCCCATCGCTTTTATCTCCACAAGGGTGCAACGATCTATAACACGACAGTGTTTGAGAAGACAATTGAATAGTATAGGCTGAGCTGTAAAGCTTCACCTTCTCTTGCACCAATTTGCTTTCAACGAATGGAGTATGATAGCCGTTAATTCCATCAGCTCTAAAAGGCTAAATCTAGGGCATTTTGTAGTACGTCAGAGGAGGTGGGGAGGAGGATGCGATATTATTCAATCATCGAGATGCCCCCTGTTTTATTGCTAATATAATGCGTCGCTTGCTGCGACAGAAAAGACAGATGAATGACACGAACTCAAGCCCAAGAAGCATTCTCCACCTTATATAGCACTCCGCGCGAACGAGTGACTACGGCAGACCAAGCGGCTGCAGTGGTGCAGCTAAGCCAGATTGCTTTGCATATGATGACGAAATTTGCCGATAAGGTTGATGTGTATGGCTACCGAATGGACAATGCCGCGCCAGCAAAAGAAGCTGATTCACCTCTGTTTCCGAACCAAAGCCGTGCCATCCTCAGGCTCATGGCACCATATCATGATGGCTCAAATCTGCTAGTCGATATTGAGACGGCGACATTTTGGCGCGAGCCAGTGCAGCCAAACGCAAGCGATAATGCGATTGCTGCCACAGCGCATGAAGTTAGCTTGGTGAGTGACTCAGAGCAGCTGCGCTACCGTATTGTCACAGAGGGCAGCCACCAGCGGGTGGTGCGCTCGCTGATCGGCCTGGCGCATAGTGGCCAGCCTGCCACACGCACGATTGGTGAGAGCCAACGGATCGGCCGAGGCGACCAAGTGGTCAGTGAGGCAGAAGTGCAGCGGCTTTGGGAGGTTCTGAATGGGGTGGAATCGTTTGACGCGCCTGATGACGAATCGAAGTAATTTTGAAGCTTCAAGGTTTCGCTTTCTTAGCCTCAACCGCCCTTCTACCTCTTCAGGCAGGCAGAATTAAGAACTGATTGCAAACTAGTATTTGTTTTGATGCTGGGTCGCTCTTGGGGGTATTGTCAATCCTTAGCTCTAAGAGAAAGGAATGATAAAACCTGTGAAATTACCGAGGAGGACTTTGAGGTTCAACTAAGGTCGACGTTCTTCTGAAAAGTAAAAACCAGCCATCATGACTGGTTTTTCTCTGTCTGAGTAAGTGTTTCTCTCAGATATTCTTGCTTATCCTTTCCTAGCGGCAGAACTGCATGGCAATGTAATATTGGTCGCCTTTTTGCGTCAGGCCAATGCCAGCTTTGTCGTAATCGCCCGAGAACATAATCTTGTTGTGTGGCGGGGAATTGATCCATACATCCGTGGCTTGTTGCTCATTGTACGAGATCGGCACGAGCTCGAGAATCTCACCACTGGCGCGGCAGGTATAATTTTGCTTGAGGCGATCTGTCCCGCCCTCGTGACTGAGTTGATTGATCTGCGCATTGTAGGCCGACTGGGCGCGCGAGCTGGTATCGATCTGCTCGATACGCTGCACTGTGCCGAGCGAACGGGCTGCCCGCTCCTTGTTGACCGTCGCAAAGACGCGGTCGACAAACTCCGGCGATGGCGTGTTGGAGTTGGAGTTTGACTTATTGTTCGATGGGTTGCTCTTTTGAGCGTTGTTATTTGAGCGCGTATTCGAACCAGACGAAGCGCCATTGGTTGCGGCTGGCTTTTGCTCAGCTGCTGGCGTTGGCGTTGGTGTCTCACTGGGCTTCGACGCTGGCTTGATAGCCTTGGGAGAAGCGTTAGAAGCGATGATTATTTTGATAGCTTGGTTGCGCTGTGCGAGTGTTTGGGCAGATGGCTGGTCGGACGGCGCTAATGCCTTGGCCATATGTCCACCGGTTGTTGCACTTGTTGTATTGTATGCAGGCGCTGACGAACCACTCTTTGGCTGGGCTGCTACGATGACGCCCGCGCCTGCGAAGACGATCATTGTACCAGCTATGCCATACACGAGTCTCTTCATACTCATACTACCCAGCGTAGCATAGATATGACAGGATGTGAAATAAGATTTGTGAAAAACTGGCTTGCAACAGAGGCAAAAATCGTGAAAAATAATACGAAAAATAGCGCCAAAGCGCCAATATATTATGGATAAACAAGGTTAGCTCACCACTCACCGGAATGCAGTGCACTCGACGGTGAGTGGTGAGGGTGGACTTATGGGGATACGAATGTGATGACTATCTCTTCACCTTCTTTCAATTGACCGAGGTCTGCTATTGCCTCGTTGATGCTGTTATTCATCTTTCTGAGGTTTTGTATGGTGCGTAGTATAGCGAATAAAACAAGTGCTACAGCCAGGCTGCATGCATATACAATTCGCCATGAGATGCTGAAATGTGTCTCAGCCGCGATAATTTTGTCAGAAACAAAGACAATATTTGCGGCATTTACTATACACCAGAGACTGAGTGAGATTACGCTACCCCAGTGATGCTGTCTAATATACTTAGGTAAGTACACTAGTGCGACACTAAAGGCGGTCGCCGATATAACAATCGCGAAGATATTGAGAGCCATTGTAGCCTCCTAGAAAAGTCCGAACCCTTTGCGGGATTGCAAAAGGTTAATATATATATCAATATATGAGCGGCTCGTCAAGACGCTCACTCTGGGTCATCATGCATTGACAATTTGCGCCATGAAAATAGTACGTGCGAGTGGCCTCAGCGTGCTACTTCCTACTCGATAGCGTATACTATGATGTATGAACTCCAGTCCACCAGCCACTCCGCCCGCCGTTTTTTGCTCCTATGCCTTTACCGGTGAGGACGAAGCAGTGGTGCGCGCTCGGATGCGCACAGTGGTGGCAGCGCTCAGGCAGGCGGGCTGCGCGGTGTATTGCAATCTTTTCGACCCAGCATGGCCTAGCTACCATACGCCAGGTGAGTTCATCCGTCGTGCGCTGAGCGTGTTACCCCAGTACGATATGGTACTCGTGGTTCAAGCGTCGCCGCGGCGCAGCGAGGGGATGCTCATGGAGGTAGGGGCGGCGCTAGCGCTGGGCAAGCCAATCGCCCTGGCGCAGCACTACAGCGTGGGCCAGCAGAGCTACCTGAGCGACCAACTCATCGCCACGCGGACGGAGGTGTGGCGCAGCGAGACAGAGCTGCCAGCGGTGGTGCAGCAGCTGGTGAGTAATGATAGTGAGGTATACTAACTTTGACATCCGCCGCCGTCTCTGCTACAATCAGTCGGAAGTATTAATAATTATAAGGAATCAGATGAAAGCAGTCATTCAGCTTGGCGGCAAGCAGTATCTCGTCGCCGAAAAAGAGACCCTCCTGGTGGACCGCCTCCCGGACGGCACAAAAGCGCTCGAAGCCGATGCACTCCTGACCATCGATGGCGAGACGACCACTGTTGGTACGCCGCACGTTGCAGGCGTCAAGGTCAAGGCCGAGGTCGTAGAAGCGCTTGTTAAGGGCGACAAAATCCGCGTCATTCGCTACAAAGCCAAGAAGCGCGTCCACAAAGAGCGTGGCCACCGCCAGCAATACAGCCGCATTATGATTACATCGATCAAATAGCTGCAGTGTATATGTAACACTACAAAACCACCCATGTGATGGGTGGTTTTTGGCGTAGCAAAGGCCTGTTCTTGGTTTGATCGATTGACTTTCAGAGAGAGAGAGAGAGCATTATAGGTGTCATAGTATATAACACAACAGAGGTATACCATGGCACACGAGCAGCCCGGAACAAACAATCAAGAGAAAATCGCTACAGTAGGGCAGTTTGCTGAGCGGCTCTCCAAGGAGGAGAAGGCACAGGCAGCGGCAGATTTTGACGACTTAGTGCAGGAGACGCTGCTGCAATTTGCTGGTGAAGCGAATACATACGATCACACGGTTCTCACTGACCGCGTGAAGTCGAGTGTCTTGCTGTATGCAACCCAGGGTGAGCGAACGGTCACGATCCTGACCGAATCGGCAACACTAGATGATGGCACACAAGACCGAATGATTAGTCTTAGGGAGCGGGGTGGCGACAGTTTTCGCTATCATCTTGAGGATGGTGTGGTGCGGCGATTTGATACACCGCAGGGGAGCGAATCTCAGCGTAAAATACCAAAAGAATTGACCATTGGTAGGAATCTGCCACCAGAGGAAGCATACGAGCGCACGCTTGCAACGGTAGATCATCTCAAGAACGAACTAGCAAACCAGAAACTCGAGCGCCAAATGGGCATCAACGACCAACCAGTCGACACGCATGAGGTAGCCCAGCTACGCGAACTGATCGCCACAGCAGAGTACAGGGAGCTATATTAGAATTATTCTGAATATGGTATAAAATTGTTCATTTGTTCACCTCTGTTATTTGCCTTGGGCTATGCTTGTATAGTATGCTAAAAGAGAAGTATATCTAACACACAGAGGGAACAACATGACATACAACACACCACCCCGCGCGGGCGATGCTTTGCGTCGCACGCCATATACAGCCAATACTGACGCTGAGTGTGCACCGCCAGGCCAGCACGAGCAGCCGGGCTTATTGGCTGAGCAGCTCACCGCAGTCGTCCAGGATGCTATTACCACTCAGTACAGAAGTGCGCGCCGACGTGGTGCGGCTGACCGGCAGCGCTACGACGGTGGTGAGGTGCGCAGTGTATACTTTGGCCATGAGACTAATGATGGGCAGCGCCTCACCCTGGGCGCTTGGGCTGCTTTGGATAAAGATGGCCGGGTGCACGACCCGCATATTGTTATCTATGAGGTGGATAAATACGGCGCGTATGCTGGCGCAGTGCGGTCGTACTACCTCGACACGTCTGACCATAGCGGTGTATCGCTGGCTGAGCCACAGGTATTTTGCTATGAGTATGATTATACCAAGCTGGATGATGCCTTTATATCACAAGATGAGGTGCAGCCAGCAGAGGTGGATGACCAAGAGATGGCTGATGTATATGCGCTGCTCCAGCGAGCAACAATCCAATCGCCAGACTATTACACCCACCAAGAACTCGACAAAGTAGATCGTATGTTGCGGCCCGAGCGTTGGCCGCTAACAGCTGTGGATGTGGTAGGGCAGATGAGTCAGCGTGCGCTGCAGCTGGCTGGGTCATGCTTAGCACTGCTTAGCAAAGGCCAGCGCATACCCCTCGCTTCGCACATGAGTGAGCTGGTGCGCGGCGGCGCGAGTAATGATGCGTGAGTGCTGGCAGGGGTCGGCCTCGAGGATGAGTAGGCCGCTGGGCGCGAGCCATTGCTCCGTCTGGGCAAGGAGGGTAGAAATGAATGCCAGCCCATCATCCTCAGCAAAGAGTGCCAGGGCTGGCTCGTGTGCTGTCTCGCGGTCGTCGCGCTGCCAGGCGGGATTAACGTAGGGGAGATTGGCAAGAATGACATCATAGCGCTGCTGCGCTGCTGCTAGGAGGTCACTCTGAATAAAATGAACAGAGGTAGTGCCATGCTGCTTGCTATTGTGCCGAGCGATGGCGAGAGCTTCAAGGTTTACGTCGTATGCATCAACTTGGCACTGTGAGAGCTCGAGCTGTGCTGTGATGGCGAGAATGCCGCTGCCAGTGCCAACATCGGCTATGGTATGCTGGGTGGGCTGGATGAGCTGCAGCAGGAGGGCAATCATCTGCTCTGTCTCGGGCCGAGGCACCAGCACCGCAGGCGAAACGACGAAATCGCGCCCATAGAATTCCTTGTGCCCCACCAGGTAGGCCAGTGGCTCATGCCGAAGGCGGCGGGTAAGGAGCTGCTCCGCCTGCATGTGTTGCTCGTGCAGGAGTGTGCTATCGCCGTGGGCGTGCAGCCAGTGCCGAGGCTGCTGCAGCACATGGCTTAGCAGCAGCTCACTATCGAGCCGGCCGCTGGTAATACCAGCTGTCCGTAGCTGGGCAGCCGCCGCAGCCAGCCACGTATCGACAGAGGTAGGTGAAGAGGGTGAGTGACGCATTAATGCATTATATTGTAGCATAGTGGGTGACATACACAGCGGCAACTGATCCACCGATTTGCAATTAGCACAAAGCAGTATTACAATACATAATCACTACGACATACTAATAACGGAGAAGGAGCGGCCTATGTCTCACGAATTAGCACTACCAACATCAACTCAAGAAAATTGGCATAGGTTCCCCAAACCGCTCGGTGCTATTGCGGCATTGGCGTTGGCGGCTGGGCTGTCTGGCTGTGGCGCGCAGGAGCAAGCACGACCAGCAGAGAGCAACACAGGTAGTGCAGCAGCGGCAGGCTTTGACTCTACCAGTTATGATAGTTGGGCTCATGAAGTTGCTGATGGCCCAGTATGGATTGCGCCAGGTTTCGTTAGTGAAAAGCTAGATGCTAACAGTGGTGAGACATATGCACAACCACTGGCAACGGTTAAGGGCGACTCATCGTGCAGCCAGCCGGGTGCGGTCAAAAAGAACCCAGCAGCTGACGTAAAACTCTACACAGCGACTCATGATCCAAAGCAAATCAACGAAGTGCCACAAAGTGACATTAATTTTATCACAACATCTGATGGTAATGGCGTCAATGCAGTGAAGGAGAGTGGCTTGGTGGTCACTCAATGTATTGGGTTCCATAAGTCAGAAGACAACTTTGGCGCAGGTGAAGTCCCAAAAGAGGCTGCTTTCCCACAACCTGATGGCACATGGCACAGGGTGGAAATTGCCACAGAGCATACAGATGGTGTCAATGGAGCATTAGCGGCTAACAGAGCATTGAACCAATAGAGGTATCGCATACGTTATCATCGGTAGCCTGAACTAACGAGATGGTAGCGGCACAGCCTCTCTATGAGATGAAGTGCAGTGGTTGATGAGAAGGGATATGGGCGAGCGTTCCGAGCCAAACGGTTAGAGCGCTTGCCCTCTTGCTTTCTCGCCCCATTCTATGGTACTATGGTAGCTGTAATTTATTACGTAATAGCAACTCATCCCAGGACGAATTGGTAAGTCTTGGCCAGCGAAGTGTGTAGCCACGCAGTGCTGGTACCAAGATACTGCTAGTCGCCGGGGATTTTACATGGGAGCAAGAGGGCAATGAAAGCACTTCTCGGTACCAAGATTGGTATGACCCAAATCATCAGCCAGGATGGCACGACGATTCCTGTCACGCTTATCCAGGCTGGGCCTGTCGCTGCGACTCAGGTCAAGTCCGTCGAGACAGACGGCTACAACGCAGTGCAGGTGGCGTATGGTGCGGGTAAGAACCTGAGCAAGGCCGTGGCTGGGCATGTGAAGCCAGCCGGTGTCACCCCGAAGCATATTCGGGAATTTCGTGTCGATGACCTTGGCGATGTCAAGGTGGGCGACACATGGAGCGTTACGGAGTTTGCGCTCGGCGATGTCGTGGATGTCACGGGCATCAGCAAGGGTAAAGGTTGGGCTGGTACGATCAAGCGGCACAACTTTAAGCGCCACCGCAAAACCCACGGTGGTAAGGGCAACACGCGTAAGGTCGGTTCGATCGGTAGCATGTACCCACAAAAGATTTTCAAAGGGAAGCGCATGGCGGGCCAGATGGGCCACGAGCGTGTCACTGTCAAGAATCTGACGGTTGAGTTTATCTCGGCTGAGGATAACTTGATTGGTGTCAAAGGCGCTGTCCCAGGCCCCAAGAAGGGCTTAATTATCCTAGGAGGTGCTAAGTAATGGCTGAATCTACTAAGCCAGCAAAAGCAACCTTGCCAACCAGCGTCTTCGGTGTCGATGTGCCGAACCACGAGCTACTCAAGCTCGCTTACGACGCATTCTTGGCAAACGCCCGCCAGGCAAGTGCAACCACCTTGCAGCGGGGCGAAGTCCGCGGTGGTGGCAAGAAGCCATGGCGGCAGAAGGGCACTGGCCGAGCTCGCTTTGGCAGTATCCGCAACCCAATTTGGCGGGGCGGTGGTGTGGTCTTTGGCCCACGCGGCAACGAGAACTACCGCAAGAAGTTGTCTAAGACCAGCAAACGTGTCGCTATCCGCCAAGCCCTCACACTGGCTCATCAGGCTGGCAAGATCCAGGTCTTGCCTTTTGAGGACAAGGTAACTGGCAAGACCAAAGACGCTGCGGCGTTCCTCCGCCAGTTCAAGCTCGAGCGCAAAGTGCTGCTCGTCGCTGGCGAGAAGTCGCCCGAGCTGATTCGCTCCACGGCTAACCTCCAGCAGGTACTGGCTGTGAGTGCGATGTATCTCAATGTCTATTACATTCTTAATGCCGACCATATCGTCCTGTCGCCTCAGGCGCTGGATGTTATTACGGTGTGGCTCGCAAAGGAGGACAAATAAATGCAACTCGTATTAGTCACTCCCCGCGCCACCGAAAAATCCTACCGGCTCATCACGAGCCAAAACACCTACATCTTTGATGTGCCGCTGTCGGCTAACAAGCAGCAGATCGCTGCGGCTGTCGAGGCGCAATATGACGGCACTAAGGTAGCCAATGTCACCACTGCCGTGCAAAGCGGCAAAGCTATTCGCTACAGCCGAGGTAAGCGCCGCTACCCAGGCACCACACACCGCCACGACAGCAAAAAGGCGTATGTTCGCTTGAGTGAAGGCGAGATTAAGGTGTTTGAAACCGAAGAGCAGCCGCAAACAGAGCAGAAGGAGGATAAGTAATGCCGATTAAGCAGTACAACCCAACCACTCCCGCCCGCCGCGGCATGACATCGCAGGATTTGAGCGATGTGACGACTCGCAAGCCGCTCAAGAGCCTTGTTAAGGCTGGCAAGCAAAAGGCTGGTCGCAATAACACAGGTAAGATCACCGTCCGGCATCGCGGTGGCGGTGTCAAGCGGCACTACCGCTTGCTCGACCATCGCTTGGCCGCTGGCTTGACGCTGACGGTAGAGGAGATTGAGTATGATCCAAACCGCAGTGCCCGCATTGCCCGCGTGAAGGATCAGCACGGTCTCTACCACTACATCTTGGCTGACACTCAAATGACCAAGGGCAAAGTGCTCCAGACTGGTGCCGATGCGCCAATCGAGGCCAGCAACCGCATGCCACTGGCCAACATCCCGGTTGGTAGCCAGATCTACGCCATCGAGATCAACCACGGTAAGGGTGCGCAGATGGTGCGTAGCGCTGGTACCAAGGCGCAGCTCATGGCTAAGGAAGACGGCTACGCTATGGTGCGGATGCCCAGTGGTGAGGTGCGTAAGTTCCGCCTCGAGTGCGAAGCCAGCATTGGTGTGGTAGGCAACGTCCAGCACCAGAATGTTAAGCTCGGTTCAGCCGGTCGCCGTCGCCGTATGGGGTGGCGTCCAAGTGTCCATGGTAAGGCCATGAACCCAGCCGATCACCCAATGGGTGGTGGTGAAGGCAAGACGGGCCCAGGCCGCATCCCGAAGACGCCATGGGGTAAGCCAGCAATTGGCTTCAAGACCCGCCGTCGCAAATCAACCAATAAGATGATTGTCCGCAGTCGTCACGAAGCTAAGAGGAAGAGGTAGTCTATGAGTCGTTCACTCAAAAAAGGCCCATTCGTCGACGCGAAGCTTGCCAAAAAA
>JABZJS010000029.1 GCA_015257665.1 Nanosynbacter sp.
CCGCGCAACCACTCGCCACGCTCTGTTCATGTCTTGTTCGACATTAGCATAATATAGCACAGTGGTCAAGTTTTTGTTGCCTGCATATCAAAACCTTGTATAGCGCACAGCCCTCTGAGCTGTTATACGGGCTACCATTACCTAAGGCCATATCCCCAGTGCTGAGCCACAATAACCATCCGCAATTTATCGTCTCCTCCTGAGCAGCACAGCAGAAAGAGGAAACCGCTCAATAGATCCAGCAGTTTTATGCGCCACTATAACAATGTCAATATACAACCCCTCACTCCTACTCTGTTCGCACCCCACCCCAGTCTTTACAACACCGCTCGTATCGTATACACTACAGCGTAGGAATAGTATGATGAAATATAAGCGGTTAGTTTTGGGGCTGGGTGCGGTGCTATGTCTTGGCGCTGCTCATACTGCGCCAGTGGCAGCAGCTGGTGGCGGCTGTGGTATCATTGATTTTACAGGCGTAAGCTGCTCCCAGGAGGCCTCTCCAAAAGATAAGGGAGAGGACAATATCTCTAACTTACTCATTGGCATTCTAAAGATTATGAATATCGGAGTCGGTATTGCAGCCGTTGGTGCACTTATTTATGCTGGCATCCTCTACTCTACCGCCAGTGGCGACGCTAACAAGACAGCCCAGGCCAAGACAGTTATTACTAATGTTGTTATCGGTATTTTAGCGTATGCAGTCATGGGTATTGTGCTCAACTTTCTCGTGCCAGGAGGAATCCTCCGATGATTCGCCGTCTTGCTACTTTTGGGTTTACTGTTGCTGCAGTTTTTTCCTTTATACTTGCCTCTCCAGTCCATGCTGCTGCCCCCTGTTCACCACCAAGCTTCCTTGGTATGCCCGCCTGGTATCGTGGCCTCCAAGACCCTAGTGATTGTAGTTCCATCAAAGAGACAGCTATCCAGACGATGATTCTCACGATCGCTCTCAACATCCTTCAGGCCGCAATGGTTATTGTTGCCTATGTTGCTGTTGGTTTTATCATTAAAGGTGGCTATATGTATATGGTAAGCACTGGTAGCCCTGATGCAATGGCTGGAGCAAAAAACACGATTCGTGATGCCCTTATTGGCCTTGTCATTGCAATCTCTGCAGCAGCAATCGTTGATATGGTAGCGGGGGTTCTCTAAATGTGGCGTATATTTTCGACACTCAAAGGTATTAGTGCAAAAGACATTAACTACCAAAGTTCTGCAAACGACTCAAGCATTATCCAAAACATTCTTAATACCGCTTATATTTGGGCTGGTGTTGTTGCTGTCATTGTTATCATTGTCGCAGGCTTCATGTACACCATATCACAAGACGACCCAAGCCAAGTAAGTCGCGCTAAGAACACTCTGCTTGGTGCTATCATTGGTCTTGCCGTTGTCCTCTTTGCTTTTGTTATCACTAACACTGTTTTAAACGGAGTCTTCTAATGAACTTATCTCTCCAGCGGATTCTTTGTCTTGTTGGTGTAATACTTCTGTTTGGCATTGCTCTTGTCTATTCTCCACCTGTCCATGCACGTGTCGATCTCAACGGCAAACTCTCGCAAGATGATGCATGCGACAAAGCCACAGATGGCGATGGCAATGATGCTTGTCATGCCGTTACCTCAAGTGCACAAAGCAGCGCACTTACTCCAATGGTAATCGTCACGCGTGGTATTAATATCGCTCTCGTTGTTCTCGGTGGTGTCTCTGCCCTTATGATTGTCTATGCAGGCTTTCGCTTTACGCTAGCTAGCGGCGACCCACAAGCGGTCAAAGCTGCACGCAATACCATTCTCTATGCAGTAGCAGGCCTCGTTGTGGCTATTCTTGCCTACAGTATCGTTAACTGGATCACTGATAACCTATCGATAACATAAAAGGAGATATAATACAATGAACACTTTCACAAAATTACTTCTCGGCGCAAGCATCTGTTCTACTGTTGTAGCTGGTGCTCTTGCTCCATCTATCAGTGCTGTTGCTGCAGCACCAATCAACACCTTTGCCGCAAGCACCACAGCAAAGGAGAAGGTTAAGGAAGGCATTAGAGGCGCTGGTGGAGACAACAATCAAATTAATATCGGCTCGGCTATCAAAAGCATCATCGATATCATGCTCTTTGCGCTTGGTGCTATATCTGTTATCATGATCGTCATTGGTGGCATTCGCTACACCACATCGAATGGTGACTCCAATGGTATCCAAGGCGCCAAGAATACCATTCTGTACGCTATTGTTGGCCTCGTTGTGGCTATTCTTGCCTATGCTATGGTCAACTTCGTCGTTGACAACCTCGTGAGTGGTGGCGGCCAATCCACCCCAACCGCCCAATATAATTACGTTTAACTACTACCCACTCCGCTTGCATTCTGCAGTAAAATAGGCTCTTTTTTGGAATTTTCTCCGTTAACTCTTAACATTTTGGCAAATTTTTGGTATATATAGATAGTACAGGTAGTACAAGATGGTACTAATGCCAATAGAAAGGATACGACAATGAAAATCAATATCAAAAAAGCTATGCTTACACTCCTCGCCGTGCCAATGCTGGCTGCAGGTGTTGCTGGGCTGGTAGCTCCACACGTGGGGGCAGCAGCGGCAGCCGATAGCGGCCTTGGGCTCAAAAAAGGTGTTAGCTCTGCACATGGAAGTGACCAGGTAAGCTGTCTCTTCGGAACTGAAAAAGAGGGCTGTACTGAAGGTACTGGTATTTTCCAAACAGTCGTCAACGTGATTCTCTTCATCGTTGGCGCGGTCGCCGTCATCATGATTGTGATTGGTGGTGTGCGCTACACCGTGTCAAACGGTGACTCAAACGCTGTCACTGGCGCCAAGAATACTATTATGTACGCCATCGTTGGTCTTGTCGTCGCAATCATCGCCTACGCACTTGTCAACTTTGTCGTCGTCAACATCGGTGCCAACCAAGGGCAATAACACAACCACCTTTCTTCAT
>JABZJS010000005.1 GCA_015257665.1 Nanosynbacter sp.
AGTATTCTACGACAGCAAGAAGCTCAGTTTGTTGCGGTTGGGGGTTGTGGGTGCCGTGTAAGTATCACGTATAGGCATACTACATCATATTATACACTCTGTGCATGTGCCGATCGTAGGTTTACTAAGCTACTGCTCTACAACTTACTCTTCACCTCAGCGATCAGATCTCGCAATTCGGCTGCTCGCTCAAACTCAAGATTGGCACTAGCGAGATTCATTTGGCCAGTCAGGTCTTTGATAAGGCTCTTGTATTCGTCCTTGGGGATTTTGCGCAGGTCAAGCTTGGGCGCGTCATCCTCTTTCTGCGGGATGATGGAGCGTAGGCCTTCGTCGATCGCTTTATTAATACCACGCGGTGTAATGCCATGTTCGCGATTGTATGCCTGCTGAATTTCGCGTCGGCGTTTGGTTTCGTCAATTGCTCGGCGCATACTATCGGTGATACTATCGCCATACATAATGACCCTGCCCTCAACGTGGCGAGCTGCCCGGCCAATTGTCTGGATGAGGCTACGCTCGCTACGGAGGAAGCCTTCTTTGTCGGCATCCATAATCGCCACCAAGCTCACTTCTGGCAAATCGATCCCCTCACGCAAGAGGTTGATCCCCACCAGGACATCATACAGACCCATACGCAGATCACGCAGAATGTCGCCGCGCTCGAGCGTGTCGATCTCGCTGTGGATATAGGCCGTCTTGATGCCGAGGTCGGTCAGATAGGTGGAGAGATCCTCAGCCATCCGCTTGGTAAGCGTTGTCACGAGCACGCGCTGCTGCTGGCTGGTGTGCTCGCGAATTTCTGCAATGAGGTCATCTACCTGTCCTTCAGTTGGGCGGACTATAATCTCCGGGTCGAGCAAGCCAGTGGGGCGAATCACCTGCTGAGCAGGAGCGGGGCTGCGCTTGAGCTCATAATCGCCAGGGGTAGCAGAGACATAAATCACTTGGTTGATGTGCTTATCGAATTCATCAAAGCGCAGTGGGCGATTATCCAGCGCGCTTGGCAGGCGAAAGCCATGCTCCACCAGCACTTCTTTGCGAGCGCGGTCACCATTATACATCGCGCGCACCTGGGGGACGGTTACGTGACTCTCGTCGATCAGCATCAAGAAATCGTCAGGAAAGTAATCGAGCAAGGTAGCTGGCTGCTCACCCGCTTCGCGGTTGGTGAGATAGCGACTATAGTTCTCGATCCCCTTCACGAAGCCAGTCTGCTCGAGCATTTCCAGGTCGTACTTGGTGCGCTGGCTCAAGCGCTGCGCCTCAAGCAGCTTACCGTGCGTCTCAAACCACTGTTCACGCTCCTCGTACTCCTGCCGGATCCGATCAATCGCCTGCTTAATTTTCTCCTTAGGCGTTGCATAGTGACTACTAGGAAAGATGGTAAACTCCGCTGGCTCATCGAGGATCTCGCCAGTGAGCGGGTTGATGTGTGTAATTCGATCCACTTCATCCCCAAAAAATTCCACCCGATAGGCTGTCTCTTGCCCTGCCGGAAAGACATCGACCACATCGCCCTTAACGCGAAAGGCACCGCGTGCAAAATCGATATCATTGCGATGGTATTGGATATCCATCAGCTGGCGCAGAAATTTATCCTGAACACGCCGCTCTCCTTGGCGTACTGTGACGGATAGCTCATAATAATCGGCTGGCGAACCCAGGCCATAGATACAGCTAACACTGGCAATAATAATCACATCGCGGCGCGTTAGTAATGCATCAGTCGCCGCATGGCGGAGGCGGTCGATCTCCTCATTGATAGCTGAATCCTTCTCAATATATGTATCACTACTGGCAATATATGCTTCTGGCTGATAATAATCAAAATAACTGACAAAGTAGTGTACTTCATTGTCTGGAAAGAACTGTTTGAATTCACTAAAGAGCTGCGCCGCGAGTGTCTTGTTATGCGCCAAAACAAGCGTCGGCACGCCACGCTGAGCAATAATATTTGCCATCGTAAAGGTCTTGCCACTACCGGTTGCACCAAGTAGTGTCTGCTCGCGCTGGCCAGCTTCCAGGCCACCAAGTAGCTGAGCGATCGCCTGAGGCTGATCACCGGTCGGTTGATAAGCAGAACGAAGCCGAAATGGTATGTGCGTCACGTCCTTAGTGTAGCATAGCGCGGGCCTTAAATCACACTCTGGCGATTCATCTCAGCAAGGAGTTTGTTGTACGTTGCTTGCGGATCTTTGGCGTGGTTGATCGCTCCACCAACACTAATCACGTCAGCACCACCCTGGGCAATATGGAAGATATTATCCACCGTCACGCCGCCATCCCAGCCAATCTCGACCCGAGGGTGGATGGCTCGCACTAGCCGGATTTTCTCCAGCTGCATCATTCGCGCTTTGCCACCAAACTCACCCAGCTTACCACTAACGATCGATACATAGTCGGCCGTCTCAATATACGACGCCACTGTCTCGGGTACCGTCGTACGCTGCAGGGCCACACCAGCATGAATACCAGCTTGCTTGACCTGCTGCAAGACAGGGATTAAATCCTCTTTGACTTCAGCGTGAAAAATAATTGTACTGGGCCGCAGCTTGATCAGTTTCTCAACGTACACGCTGGGGCGCGCCACCATAGCGTGGATGTCGACCGTCCACGACTGAGGCCACCACAGTTGGCCGATCCCTACCGTTTGACGGGGCGCAAATACGCCATCAGAAATATCAATATGAACCCGCTTGGCAAACGGCATAAAATGCTCTACCGCAGCCTTGTATTCATCAGTTTTTGTACTTAAAATAATTGGTGCTATGACAGCCATGCCAGACATTATACGGCGTCTGACGTGTGTTGTAAAGACGGCGACGGCGTTCTTTCACATTTGCGAGAGCTAAGGAGGGCGTGTTAGACTGACGTGCGCGAAGAGTAGGTATTTGACACTTCCTTAACATCATTCAAAAAAGCGTCATCAAACTTTTCCAAACTTTTCGTTGCATCAACTAACGACTCTAACTCATCCAATTCTTGCTGAGATAGTGCACTGCGTTTTTCTGCTAAATAATCGGTCAATCTTGCACAAATATATTCGACAGCCACAGCCCATTCACCTGCATCATTATATAGCGTCACTTCTGCTCGGTCAGCTCTTGTTAGGTAAGGGTTTTTATTAGCATAGTCTCGTATCAATTGGGTTAAGTGCATAACTACATTATATCATATTTTCAAATATTTGCTGGGCAACTGCCTGCCTGCGGCCGCGCCATGCCAGTGGTGGCGTAGTAGCGAATGTCGGTAAGGTGGCGGTCGGTGGCTTGGACGCAGAATTTGGTAGCATCGGCGCTCAGCGTAACCTGCACAGCTGTGTCGCTTGGTGGACGGTAACCGACTTGCTCGAGGTTAGTGCTATAGCTTGCACCACTAGCGCTAGCGTTGGCGTGGTGCGTCTTGATCGCCTCAAGTGCACTGGTGGCTGCCGCACGCGTTGCGACATCGACTGAGCGCCGCCGATAGCCCGAATACGCCGTCATAGACAAAGTCACGAGTAAGCCCAGGATCGCGATGACAATCATCAGTTCCATGAGCGTGAAACCCTTCTGGCTCCGCTGCATCCACCATACTGCCCTGCTTTGCCTCATTATATTTCTCCCTCCATTAGCATAAGCATATTTAAACATCACTATAGCAGGTGGAATGGTCAAGGGCAATAGCACTTTTCTTCTTGGCAGTATATACTAGGTTTATGGTGACCAAACAAGACGTCCTCACAAAAGCACGCGGTCTCTATAGCGAAGATCAGCTGTATGAAATCGACCATGCGATCGACTTCGCCACCCAGGCACACCACGGACAAAAGCGCAAAAGCGGTGAACCCTACATTACCCATCCGCTGAGCGTTGCAATTATCTTGATCGACTGGGGGATGGACAGCGACACCATCATCGCGGGTATTCTCCACGACACCGTTGAGGATACCGAGACGTCACTAGACGATATTGAGTCACTTTTTGGACATGATGTGTCCTTCCTCGTTGATGGCGTGACGAAGGTAAGCCAAGCCCGAGCTGGTATGCGTGACCTCGACCACTATCTCCCTCAGACGAAAGACAACCTTACCAAGCTGCTTATTGCTGTGGGACAGGACGTGCGTGTCATTATCATCAAGCTGGCCGACCGGCTGCATAATATGCAGACGCTGCAATTCAAATCACCCGAAAAGCAGCAAAAGATCGCCCGAGAAACACTCGAGGTCTTTGCCCCCATGGCTGACCAACTCGGTATGGGGCGGGTGCGGATGGAGCTAGAAGAACTCGCCTTTAGCTACCTCGACCCCAAAGAATACAAGCGGCTCGAGAAGGTCATGAAGCAACGCCTAGGCAAAAGCACCCGCAAGCTTGGCGTCGTCCGCCTCGAGGTCGAGCGGGCACTCAAGGATGAGAAGCTCGAGTTTGAGATCAATGGGCGAGTCAAAAGCCTTTACAGCCTGCACCGCAAGCTCCAAAAGCGCGGTAGTCTCGACAATATTTATGACCTGATGGCACTACGCATCATTGTCCACACCAAGGAAGAGTGCTACTTAGTGCTGGGCATTCTCCACTCGCTCTATCAACCGATGATTGCTCGCATCAAAGATTATATTTCCATCCCCAAGCCAAACGGCTACCAGAGCCTCCATACAACGGTCATCACGCCTAATAAGCAGATCGTCGAGTTCCAGATCCGCACCCGCGATATGCATGAATACGCCGAGCGTGGCCTTGCCGCCAGCTTTCACTACCAGCAACAAAAAGATAGCAAGGAGTATCTCAAGGGCGACTCCAAGCGCGGCGTATCAAATCTGCCGGCCCAGTTGCAGTGGATTACGCAATTGCAAGAAATCGCCGCTCGCCTGCGCGCTGGCGAGGATATCCCTCGCGAGCAGTTATCAATCGACCTCTTTGGCCACCGCATCTTCGTTTTTTCTCCCAAAGGCGATATCTACAACCTCCCCGAGGGGGCTTTGCCACTCGACTTCGCCTACGCCATCCACTCTGATATCGCCAAGCACGCCTACGGCTTTCGGATCAATGGCAAAATGGAGTCATTCGAGCGGCCACTTGAGAATGGTGATGTCATCGAAGTCCTTACCCGCAAGCTCTCCTACCCCAAGCCGGGTTGGGCGCAGCTTGTTACCACCAGTCACGCGCGCGACAAGCTCCGCCTTCAGCTCAACAAAATCCGCGTTCAAGCTGTTAATGGTGCCATCAATCTAACAGATAAAATTATGCCAATCAGTAAGCCTGAGGCTGCTTCGAAAAAGTCAAAGAATAAATAACTGAGGTAACGTTAGATAATTGCCGCACATCTTGACTTAAGCCTCTAAAATTATCGACCTGCCGCAACCTTGCTCCCTCTATCACCATTATTATCCAACAGATGTGGGTAGCCTATTGTGATAACCAGCCTGTGAGCCTCTGACTTTCTTGATAAAGCAATATTCTGCAAGTACTGCCTGTTTTATAGTAACCTAGAGAATTTTAGAAGTTGGAGTAAAAATACAAAATACCCCACTGGGGTATTTTGTATTTGCTTAAACGCGTTATCTAGCGTTCATTCCAACGCGCAATAGATTCATGGATAATCTGCTTGGCACGCGCGGCATCACCAAAGCCCTTCACTACAGTAGTGCCAGGCTTTTTGAGGTCTTTGTAGTGGTTAAAGTGGTGCTCGATTTGCTTGAGCGTTGCAGCAGGGAGATCTTCGAGCGAGTTGATTGCATCACCTGTGTTGCGGTCATCTGCTGGCACGACGATCACCTTATCATCCACCTCGTCATCGTCTACAAACTCCAGCACGCCAATCACCTTGCCTTCCAAAATGACCCCAGTCGTTAGTGGTTGGTCGGTGATGATGAGAGCGTCGAGCTCATCACCATCTTCATCTAGGGTTTGTGGAATAAAGCCATAATTGGTTGGCTTGGCAAAGATTGCTGGCTCGACCCGGTCGAGCTTCATCACTGCGAGGTCGCGATCCCATTCAATCTTGTGGTAACTTCCTTGCGGAATCTCTACCACCACATTGACAATGCCAGCGTCAACGTCGCCGGGCGTCAGTATTTTATTAAAATCTGCCATTTATATTAGCTCCTTTCTGTTGCTATCTGTTTTATTTTAGCAAAATCTGCTCGGTAATAGCAAAAGAAGATGCGCTGGTAGTGCAACCTTGCTCTGCAGGCACATTATCCTCATCACCAACCCATTTGATGGTATAATACTGCTAGCATGTTAATCATTGGTCATCGCGGTGCGGCAGGACTCGCACCAGAGAACACTATCGACGCTATGGTAGCGGGTGTCGCGACGGGCGTAGATATGCTTGAGCTAGATGTGCGATTGACGCGCGACAGTGTTCCTGTGGTTGCACATGATAATCGTCTACTACGTACCCACCACCGAAACGAATCAATCAGTCATCTGACGTATACCGAGTTGCAGGCCCTCACCAGTGAGCAGCCTATTCCATCGCTCCTCGCAGTGCTAGACCGTTTTTTTGGCGTTGTGTTACTCAATATTGAGCTCAAAGGGCACGGTAGCGCCGAGCCAACGTATCAGCTCCTCACCCACTACATCACATCGCCAGATGATTGGGATAATGTATTACTCTCGTCATTCTCCGTACGCGAGCTTCGGCAATTTCGGCAGCTTGCGCCTCAGGCCAATCTTGCTCTACTTCACCGCAATAATCCCTTTGCATTCTTGGCCTACCAGCGAAAGCTCGACTTCACCGCAGTAGGGTTTCATCGCTTGTATGCACATCCATTGGCGATAGAAATTGCACGTCGGTCGAATCTCTTTACCTACGTTTATACGGTCAATCGCCCAGGTGCCCTGCAGCAGCTTGCTGAGCGCGGCATCGACGGCGTCGTTACCAACTATCCAGATAAGTTTCTTGCTGAGCTACAGCGCTTTAGAGATTAGGAATATTGTCTGAATCCAACTAACGTCTCATTTGGGTGATGCTAGGCTTCTCCGTTCCTTTCTGTGGACGAATATTACCACTATCCAATTCAATGCAGAGGAGCAATAATCGAGTAAGCACCTAAAGAGTTTATCGAAAAAGCAACCAAAAAGAGCAGACGGTAGCTCTTTTAGTGCAGTTGGCAAGCAACCTCTCTAGGTGTATCAACTTCGTCTTCACACTAGTAAAAATCAGCCATTACGACTGATTTTTTTACTTTGTTAGATAGAAAGGAGATGCTACTCAAGAGCTGAGTTTTGAGATTCAGGCTCTTAGCGACCCCACACTAGCACTATCTATTCTATGCTTTGTGCTGCTGAATATACTCACGGATACTCAAAGCAGCCGTCGCGCCTTCGCCCACCGCTGTAGCAATCTGCATCGTTGCGCCACTACGCACATCACCACTGGCAAAGACGCCAGGCATCGTCGTCTCAAGATGTTCATTGGTGATAATCAGCCCCCGCTCATCGAGCTGGACGGGCGTACTCTGCAAAAAGCCCGTGTTTGGCTTGAGGCCAACAAAGACAAACACCCCATCACAGGCGAAGGTAGTTGGCTGGCCATTACTGATGGCTGCAACACCAGTCACTTTGCCGTCCTCTGCGATAATTTCAGTCGATTCGGTATGGAGATGGACGCTAATTTGTCCTCGCTCGATAAAGGGCTGCAGGTCAGTCTGGAGGATCTCACTCGCTTTGATCGTGCTCCGCACCAGGAGGTCGATATGCTCTGCAAAGCGAGTCAAGAACATCGCCTCTTGCAAGCCAGAATTACCGCCACCGATCACCACCAGTCGCTTGCCTTTATAAAACGCACCGTCGCAGGTGGCACAGTAGTGTACGCCGCGACCATACAATGCATCTTCGCCAGGGATACCAAGCTTGTTATATGCACTGCCAGTGGCAATCAACACCGCACGGGCACGCACATCCTGCCCGTCGACTGTCACAATCGTATCATTGCCATCTTTGCGGAGGCTCGATACCTCACCCAGCTCAATCTGCGCCCCAAAGCGCTCTGCCTGGCGCTGCAGCTGCTCGGCGAGGTTGAGGCCTGCTACGCCATCAGCAAAACCTGGGTAGTTATCGATCTTGTCAGTAATCGCCGCCAGACCACCAATCACTGCTTTTTCATACAATACCGTCTGCAGGTTCTCACGCGTCGTATATACTGCGGCAGCCAGAGCGCTTGGCCCCGCGCCAATCATGACAACGTCGTAGACTGGTGTCTGGGTTGGTTTGTTGTTATTGGTAGTGCTGTCCATAGCTGCTCCCTCCTTGACCTTCTTGGTATGCTTTCATAAGCTCTGAGGTATCGATTGTGGCTGGTTTTGGTACCGCCATCACGATGAACTTCAGTGGTGTATTGGCGGGAATGTCATTGCCTTGGCCTTTCTCACCGTATGCTTTGTCGGAAGGGATGGTTAGCTCACGTACTCCACCAAGATGCATCCCCTTGATGCCTTCCTTCCAACCAGTAATAACACCCGCACTCTTGAGCCCACTCTCAACAGCAAATGGTGCATCAAGCTTACCGTCTTTGATAGATTGGTCAAATACCTTGCCTTTTGGGTTCCAGCCAATGTAGTAGGCCGCAAATGCCGTATTATCCTTGATCTCCTCACCATCGCCAACCACCAAGTCTTCGCTGGAGAGCTCCTTCACACTATCGCGGTCAAACTCACCAACCCGGCTCGTATATTGGCTAAAGGTTGGATAATATTTGTTTGACAACTCTTGGGCTTGAGCAGCTGTCTTGGCTTGGTAGTCCTTCATGAGTTTCTGGTATTTTTCTTGCGCCTTTTGCGCTTTGGCTTGGTCATTCTTGTAGTTCTCCGAAGCGAGAAACGTCGCCGCAAATGACCCTAGTATCCCGACAACCGTCGCGACCAAAATAACAATAATAATCCAGCGTTGTGTCTTGGTTGTTGCCATAACTCCTCTTGTTTCATCGACTAATCTATCTTGCCCAGTATAGCACACTTGCCAGTATGACTGCTAGATAACAGAGGTCGCGACGATAAATGCTGTCTAGTCTTTGCTGTATACTCCTTGTTAATCCTATTGCTCACTGCCACCTTGCTTTGCGCAGAAACACCACGCGAACAACCATCGGCCAACACGCCTCTTGCAATGACGATTTTTCTCAGTATACTAAAAAGCGATGAACCGTCTCCACACCTTATTTTCACCTCTGCTTGCCCGCCTGGCTATTGGCGGCACGACTGCGCTGCAATCAGCACCAGTCGAGAAACTTGATGGTGCTCTCACACCCAATATGCGCGCTCTGCGCCTAGCAATGAGCATTGCCGACCAGCTCATTTCAATGGGCACACCAGCCCAAAATGTCGTTCATATGGCGCTCAGTATTACGGACACCTACTGTACCCGCAAAGTGCACATCGACGTTATTTCGTCGCAACTTATTTTATCGCAAGATCGAGGTAACGATTACGAACCACTGACGCTTCTGCGCACTATCCCACCGCGCGAGATCAACTACCAACATATGCAATGCCTCCAAACCCTGGCCGCTACTATTGCCGAGGGAGCGCTCACCCTCGATGCTGCCGAGCGCGAGCTCGATGCTATCCTTGCCAAGCCACGACGCTATCCACCTTGGGTAATTTATCTGGCAGGCGGCGGACTCAGTGCTGGCTCGGCCTTGCTCTATACAGCGTCGCTACCAGTAATTTTTGCCACCTTTGTGATGGGTGTGACGATTATGTGGCTGCTAGGCCGTTTAAATCGCATTGCTCTTCCTGTGTTCTTTACTCAAATCATCGCAGCAAGCGTTATTACATTGGTTGCAACCATCATCACGTGGCTTGCCACCAACCATTATCTCGATGTCCTTGGCATCATTAACCCAACCATCATCACCGTGAGCGGCATCGTGCTCTTGGTGGCGGGGATGATGATCGTCGGTGCCTTCCAGGACGCAATCGACGAATATTACGTAACGGCGACAGGTCGACTGCTTAAGGTGGCGATGATGACAATGGGCGTAGTGATCGGTGTGATGATTGGCCTGTATACAGCGCGGCGCTTTGGGATTGAGTTTGTCGCGACGCCCGACCAACTGCAGCTGACCGGCACGATGTATCAGTACATTGGAGCAGCTGCTATTGCGGCCACCTTTGCTCTGGGCAACCACACTCAGCCGGTCGGCATCATCCTAGCTGGTGCAACTGGCATGCTTGGCTATGATATATACCTTGCCATTACTGGCTGGAGCATGTCTGCTATTGCGGCCAGTGCGGCAGCGGGTTTGGTAATTGGCTTTATTGCGACAACCGCTTCCCGCTTGTGGCATATGCCCAGCCTTGCCATCGTCAATGCCGGAATCGTTCCACTTGTGCCAGGCGTCACGCTCTACAATGGGCTCATGGGTGTCGTGACGACCGGCTCAAGCGAGGCAGGTCTGCTAGTGCGTGCTGTCCTCATCGCTATTGCTATTGCGGCTGGTGCGTCATTTGGCGTGCTGATTGGTCGACCCACGCGGCGGAGTTTCCTCCGCCTGCGCAATCGCCTACCACAGCGTCGCTTGCATCAACCTCATTCGCCAAAGTCCACACCCTGAAACAGCACATGCTGCTCAGGTGCAAACACTGTCCGGATGATCGAACGGACACGCTCAGCACTCAGCGTTGCTTGGCTACTCGATAGCGTTAGGCGAAACGTCGTGGTTTGGTGCGATGCATCAGGGTTTGCTTTGTAAATACTCAGCGGCGTGAGATCGCGGATCGTTATATCTGGGCATGTTTCGCTAGCTCGAGTCATAGCGCTTAAGACTGCTTGCATGAGTTCATCATAGGTAATCGCTGTACTTGTTTGGATCGAGATATCGCGGGCGGTGGTAGGGTAGCGACTCATTGGCTGGTAGTGCACCACCGTATCACGCCATACCTGCTCCATCACATCAAGGCGAAGTGACGCCGCTGCAGTATACTCAGGGAGCTTGAAGTGCTTCACTACCGCAGGGCGCAGCTCTCCAACCACACCAATGAGCGTTCGCTCTGCCTTGCCACCAGCTGCGCCACTACACTCCGCCCAAACGTGGGCTGCGCGATTGATGTCAAAAGGCGCATATACTGGATCATCTTGAGCTACCGTGACTGGCGTATACACGAGAGTCAGACCGCTATCACGCGCCAGTTGGTCCAGTGTTGCCCGCACCCGGTAAAAGGCGGCTCCAGCCCGAGGCTTTTTGCTACTATACACAAGATCGATCAGTGATTGTTCAGCTGGCAGACCATCCTCACCCATTTGTGCCTTGGTGTGACCCTTGCCGATTTCGAACAGCATAAATTCGCTATGCCCTGCCTTGATATTAGCGTGAACTTTATCGAGTAAACTCGGCAGCACACTCAGGCGGTAGTACTGGAGGTCTGGGCTGAGGGCATTTGAAAGTCGGAAGGCCTGGGCTGGGTCTTGGCCTGCGCCCTTGAGTACGCGCTCATGCACAAAGCTGTAGCTGAGCACTTCGTTGGCACCCGCCCTGGCCAGTGCCTCGCGCACAACGCGCCTCAGCTCACGGCGGGGGTTCTTACGCGCCGGCCGAATACGACGCATAGGCAGCTGGCGTGGCACAGCATCAAAGCCGTGCAGCCGGCCGACTTCCTCAACGATATCCTCTTTAGTTTCCAGGTCTGTCCGCCAGAAAGGCACCTGTAGGCAGATATAGCCAAGCTCTTTCTCTGGGCCATGACTGTGGATTTCAACGTTATTGAGCAAAGTACAGATGTCGTTTTCGGTAAGGTGAGAGCCAAGCCGCTGATTAATAAATCGACTGGTTATATCAATGGTTGCAGGCTCGTACTTCCCTGCAAAATAATCATCAAGAATCCCACCATGTTCACTCGTAAATGGCTTACTATCCGCTACGTGGCTCGCCTGCTCACCGCCCACCATACCGATCAGCCGGTTCAGCACAGCTGGGTTTTGCAGGGGCGACTGACCTTTGTTAAAGCGGGCCAGTGCATCAGTAAATACACCGTGGCGCATGGCCATTTTGCGCACTGCGTACATATCAAAGGTGGCACACTCCAGTACAATCGTCGTGGTTGTAGCCGATACTTCAGTGCGGCTGCCGCCCATAATACCGCCCAAGGCCACCGGACCTTGCCCGTCGGCAATCACAATATCATCTGGTGTCAGATCAATCGTCTTGCCGTTCAGTAGCGCCAGCGTTTCGCCCTGCCGCGCCATACGCACGCCAAGCTGCCCGCCGTGGAGTGTATCGTAATCATAAGCATGGGTTGGCTGAGCCGTCATTAGCATCACATAATTGGTTGCGTCCACAATGTTATTAATGGGCTTTGCTCCCATCGCCACCAGTTGGCACTGCAGCCAAAACGGGCTCGGCGTGACCTGCACGCCGCGGATCACCACCGCCATAAAGCGTGGCACAAGCTGCGGAATATCGTTCGAAACCGCGAGCGGCAAGCTATCACCATCGCCACATACCTGCTCCAGGTTATACCAGGTAGGGCTCGTAAATGGTTGATGGAGAATGCCAGCAATCTCGCGCGCCACGCCCAGCTGGCCAAAGCAATCTGGCCGGTGGGTAAACATTTTGTTCTCGATATCAAGCACATAGTCATTCAGGCCAAACAGCGCGGCAAAGTCAGCCCCTGGTTGCAAAGCCTTACCTGCTGGTAAGTCGCACGGCGTCAGCGCTACAATCCCCTCGTGGTCGGTACCAATTGCCAGCTCATCAGCCGCGGCCAGCATACCCTGGCTCAGCACCCCACGGAGCTTGCGCGCATCGAGCGTAAAGGGCTCGCCCTCGAGCATACTGGCTGGCACCGTGCTTGCAGGCGGCAGCCACACGGCCCACATACCAGCCTGCACATTAGGCGCGCCGCACACCACCTGCACCAGGCCGTTTTCATCGCGCGGCACATCCGGCACCGTCATGCCGTCATCAATTTTCGTCACGCTCAGGCGGTCGGCATTGGGGTGCTTCGCACACTCCACCACCCGCACCACGCACGCGCCGTGGTAACGCTCAGCCAGGTTCTCTACCTGCTCCACACTACCAAGCTGTTGATTAATACGCTGCACTAGCTCATCCACCGGCGGCAATTCAAAGTTAATAAGTTGTTTTATAACATTAAGGCTGACTTTCATACTGGGTTATAGTATACCATCTCAAGGTAAAGCTGTGCTACTCTTCTCGGAGATGGAGTATGATGCTACGCAGTAGCCATCATATATTCATACATCGCCCGAAACAGCTCCTCGGGTAGCTCCACATGACCAAAGCGCAGCTTGGGCGTGATATCGCGCCAGCCAGACAGTGTGCGCAGCACCGCAATTGGTACCTCACGCACTGGCGCGTGCCAGGCAATATCTCGCCGGTACGGGATGAACCCTGGGAACATCTCGTGCTGATATACGTCATCGCCCGATACCACACCACATGCCGTGATAGCCTGGCAAGGCTCAGCGGATCGAAAAGCCTGCTTGGGCGAATAATAGAGGATATAATCACCACGCTGCATGCGGGTCAGCGGTGCCTTCTTGCCATGGCAGAGCTGACAAAAGCCACCCTCTACCCCTATTTGGACGTGGTCTTTCGAGGCCACGCCGAGCCAATATCGTGTCATAAATCCTCCTCCTGGATTGCTTTACTCGTGTAACAAACTTGCGCTACAAACCGTATTCTCTTTCGTCGTATACTAACACTGCTACATGCAAAAGATACGAGGCTCTCCCCTTGTCGCAGATCTCAAATATCCAAATGCTCCACTGGCTGCTCCAGGCTCTGTTGCAAATTTTGCACAGCGCGCTCTGGGATATACGCCGCGAGCTCATCGATCGTATCGACAACCTCCATTCGCCCCCATTGTTTGACCGTCGCTGGATTGTCGTTGGTTTGCGTGCTACGCTGCGTGCCTGTAGGCCAATAGTTCCAGTCGGCGTGATTGCGCTCATAGTACACATAGCGACCCTTTTGCGTAAGATACACTCGCTGTTCGCGAAGAGCTGCTTTGTCCTTTGCTATTGTCCTGTATATCTTACGACCCATAAAAATTTTATGCCGATACACGCCATCCTTGCCAACGCGCAGCTGTACTTCATGAAAGCCATCGTGTGTTGCTTGCTGCCGCTCAACTAACAAACGATAACCCGCCATCAGTGCTGCAGATAGACTCATACTAAGGTCAGGCAAAGTCCCTTCAATATAGCGTTCGTCGTTGTGCGAAAAATAGATTGTTTTATTGGCCATCATACTCCTCCTTATATGTATAGTTATACATATATAGTATCTATCTTCTGTGGTGCTGTCAAGGTTGCTTGAGGGTGCAGTGTGTTACCCCTGTAGTGTTGACATAAAATAGCGATACTATCCAGAATATGCTACATTATCCGTCTGCTTATGCTACAATTACAAAAGCATACAAGAACATAATCTGGAGGTTTATATGCATACCGGTATTCGACGAATGGGCCAGCGTAACTGTATTTATAGCGCGCTCCGCCAAGAGCTGATGACTGAAATGTTTCAGCGAACAGCAGGAAACGATGAGTCCGTCAACCACGAAGCTGATCTTAGTAAACAGTACTTTGCTATGGTGGGAGATAAAGGTAAGGTAACAGCCAAGGCGCACCTGCTTGCATCTATCGCTGCCAAACCGCCAACATTACTATGGGGCTTTTCAAATGCTCTGTCACAATATGGGAGCGCAGTGGAGCTTGCTCATAACGTGCACGACTACGGCCTCAAGCATAGCGAAGAAGAACTCACTGCAGACGAGGTTGCCTATACGCTGCCAGACGGTACCGACCAAGCAATGGTGATTGCTGGCGTGGCACACGATATCGGCAGTGCCGCCATCAGTATTTTTGGCACCGAGTATTACTACTATAGCTCACCAATTGGTGGAGGTTCGCGGATTGTGCTGCTACTGGAGAACCTTTCCGAGCCCGTACCTCCCATTACGCTCGACTACTTCTACTCACGCTTGCCACGCTATCTGCAGCAGGTGGATGACATTGCATGGTCGCTGGAGGGTTTTGTGGAGCTGATGCCAGGCTGGAGCATCGAGATGAACGACGATGATAATGGCGTCCATCACGCCCGCGTCACCGATGATACTGGCGCAAGTATCCGCGTCAGTTACCAATTCGATGAGTATGAGCGGCTAAAGCGGCTTGAGTTTCATCACGACTAATACTCGCTACCAGTGATATACCAAAAACCGCATTTGTATACTTAATGCGGTTTTATTGTGGTTTTTACATCAATATGACCTCTGTTGGCACTCTTGCTACACTGGTGTGCGCTCGCTTCAAGATATATAACCAGTGTTTGCAATTGACGCAACAATCCGGCATACTGGAGAGTACTAAAGGAGGACTGACATGATAAAACCAGACTATATCAGCCTAAAGAGTTGGGTTGTTGCTGGCCTGTTGAGTGTGACAGGGCTTGTGGCAGCAACAACGTTCCTGGCACCAAGCCAAGCGGCCGCCAGTAACGATTTGCGCTCAGCTACTATAAGCCGCAAGAACTACAACGAGGCGATGAGCAGCATCGACCAGCAAATCAAACAAGAAGAGAGCGACAGCAGCATTCGCCCAGAGTGCCGCACATACACGAAGACTCATGGCAAGCGTGCTGCAAAGGCCGTCCTCATGATTCACGGCATTAGTGGCTGCAGTAACGTTTACCAAAAGTTGGCAGATGAATTCTACAACCAAGGCTACAACGTCTACGTCCCACGCGTACCCAAGCATGGCTACACCGACAACAAACGCCATGGCGAGATCTCTACTAAAGACATTGCCAGCTTCATGAAGACAAGTGCACAGCAAGTGAGCGGTCTGGGCGATGAGCTTGGTATTGTTGGTCACTCTGGTGGTGGTGATATGGCGACGTGGCTTGCACAGTATGGTAATGGCTTCTTTACGAATGTGCTGCTGCTTGCCCCATTCTACGAGCCAGCAGCTAGCCAAGCCCCTAAGTGGCAACTACCCGTCTTGCGCACATTGTATGGTTATAACATTTTGCCAGATAAGTTTAGCCCAAGTGGTCTGTCATACCGCGCACTCGGTAAGTATCTCATCGTCAAAGAGAATTTCAAGAAAAACCTTGCTGCACCGGGCCTCAAGCGTGTTGCAACAGTGACGAGTGAGAATGATGACGCTGTCGATAACGGTTTGGCGGTAAGTATCCCGCAGCGCATGGCTCAGGCAAACAATGCATCGTTCCAGCACTACAACCTACCAAAGCGACTCAACATTGGTCACAATATGGTTGACCCAACCGATGGCGGTATGGCCACCTACCACCAGGCAGTCTACACGCAGTACCTCAACCTCTACGAGGGTCGTCAAACTGCCGGAATCTAGCTGGCTCTAAGCCACCTATAATAAAACACTGCAGCTCACCCAGCTGCAGTGTTTTATTATTATGGAAAAACCAACCAGTATCAATCGATCTACAAATGCTTCGTGCGCCACCGCTCAATCGCCTGCGACCGGCTCAGCATAAACATGAGATTGCCAATCAGTAGCAAGCCGGCGACAGGCGTCAGTACCAGCGATGCGCTAATCACTTGCGGTACAGCAACAAAACTATAGGCTATGCAGACACCATTACCAAGGAGTGTCATAAGCGCCGTTACGCTACCAGGCGTCCAGTTTCGATACTTCGCTGCATCAATGAGATGCCCAACCAAGTGCAACATATTCGCGAGAATAATCGCACATACCAGCGCAAGTGAGTGCAGGGCAATTGCACCACCAAGCAGAGCCAGTACAACAATCGACTCTTCGAGAATAATAATGGCGACCGTCTCTGTTGACGGGTACGCGGTGCGGTGCGCTATGAGCATCTGCCTGGCAAATGCCGGGTCATGCTCATGGCGCCGAATCCACGGTACAAATCGAGCAATCTCCTCTAGCTCATGGATAACAAACAAGCCAAAACCAGCAAAGGCTACTAGCGCTTCCATCATTACTTCCCTTCATACACAGCAAGGTAGGTCTGGAAGACTTCCTCGCTATGAGCGCTCACCCCCGGCGAAGCGCGCCGTGTCATGTCGTGGCCAATATTCATGCTGGCAGGGAATTTTTTGTATTGGAAGGAAGCATTGTTGTTGGTTGCCATTTTTTGTGGGATGTCGTGCGCGAGGTCTGGGTCGATATCGTGATCCCCTTCACTCACGACCACACCAACATGCTTGAGACCTGGTGCAGCAAGGTTGGCTTTGTAGTTTTCTTTGAGCGTTACATACTTTGCTAGGGCGCGATATGACAGGCCATTCACCTCATCATTACCACTGTAGCGATCTGGTAGGATATTATTGCCGTAGAGATTGCGCATGAGCGGGATCTGCCACTTGGGAGCCTGGCTAGCCGATGGTTCATAAAATGGCGCAATGAGAAGCACCCGCGAGAAGAGTCCATTACCATACTGTGCAAGCCACGTTGCCATATTGCCGCCGCCAGAGTGGCCCGCCACCCCAACTTCCTCACCAAGGCCGCTGACCTGGCGAGCACTCGTGGTCATATAGTTGACCATATCGCTGAAGGAGATCTGGCTATGGCGCTTTTTGTCGGCATAATAGCCATGCTGTGGCACGCGCGGCGCGTAAACGTTATAGCCCTGCTCGTAGAATACATTGGCAATATCGGCCATATCACTAGTGCAGCCACTGATACCGTGGATAAGTAAGATAGCTTTAGCTGTTTTCTTGCCATGTGTCTTAGCGAACGAGCGGCATTCATTACGCAGGCCAGCCTCTGCTGTATCGTGGGTAATTTGCTGGTTGATAGCCGCCATTGAGCTATCATAATCCAGTCGCTTGATATCTGCTGTGCGTAGTTCTGCCTTCTGGGCGGGCCACAAGAAGGCAGCTGCAATGGCAACCACGCTGACCGCAACAATGCTGCCAATAAGCGTGGCAATTACTTTTATAATTCCGGCTTGAGATGAGGGAGAATCTTTCATACGCTATAGTATGGCGAATAGTTGCCAATATAGCAAGACCACTCTACTAAAGAGAGTGGTCTTGGTTTCAATCTGATGCCTGTTGCTTACGATTCTGCTTTGCGGCCCGCTACCAGCAGGTAGAGGTTACCACCAAGTGCAGCACCGATCAAGGTACCAGCAATCACCTCAAGGCTCAGACGGCTATAGCCAGTCTCGCCACGGCTTGCTTGTGCGCCAGTAAAGCTACTGTCTGGTGCCTCTGTTGCAGCGATAGCCACTGCTGGGTTGAGTGTTGCACTCTTTGCACGCAATTCATGTGGCAAGTGTTTGATATCCTGGACTGACGATGTGTCCACCGAAGCCTGCACCTGAGTCAGCAAGCCACCAGCCACGATAGCGGCAGCGGCCAAAGATAGACCGATCCCCACTGCCTGGCCTGTTTGCTTGAGCTCGGCCACGCGCGATACGGCAGCCGCAATGCCAAACATCAGCACCGCTGCGCCGACGAGCTCAACACCAAAGACCGCCCAACTAAAGGTAGTAAAGTGCTCGAAGCTGAGCTTGAAAGCGCTCCCACTTAAACCATTCAGTACAACGACAGCGAGCGCCCCACCAAGCAGCTGGGCGATCCAGTAGAATGGTACCAGCGCTGTCTTGAGCTTGCGCATTGTCCAGAGGCCAAAGGTGACCGCTGGGTTGATATGTGCGCCAGATACTGCACCCACCGCCACAGCAATCACAAGCAGTGTGAGGCCAAGGTAGAGTGGTGCAAATTGAGTTGCCGCACCAATTGCGGCAATGGTGAGCATAAATGTACCAAGCAGCTCAGCAAAAATAATGTTGAGCAAATTGCTCGGCAGAGCTGACTCGCGTCGCTTACGGACAACAGTCTTGGTGGCTGATGTGGTCGATGCAGCCTTTACGGTTGGTGCAGCCTGAGGCTGGGAGGCCGAATCTTTCGCGGCCGATTTTTTGGTCGAAACGGCTTTTTTGGTAGCCATACGTCCCTCCTTCACTAGTTGATACTACGCCTTTAGTATATCACATCACCCTGTTTGTCGGCGATATCAGATGTCGATTGTGCCAAATAATGCTATACTAAAGACATGGGACAATATATGAAACAAGACCAAACGCGCAGTGAGCTGCAAGAGCGTATCGCGGCCGATCTCCGCGCTAAAGCAGCTGCCAGCAGTCACACTGGTGATGGCACCGCACCAGCAAGCGGTGATACTGGCGTCGAGCAATCCGAATATCTCAAAGGCACCAAGCAAACAACGACACTAGCTGGGGTGTGGCTGGTCGTTGGTTTTCTTGCACTGCTTACCTTTGGCTTTTTTGTTGCGCTAACCATCAATGGACAACAATAACGGAGTGACGGTATGACAAACCTTGACGCTATCCAGCAAAAGCTACTCCTGGCTGTGAGCCAATCGACCACCCCGCGCGAAGTACTGCGCCACGAGGAATTGCGCGCACTGTATGGACATATCACATCGCTCCCCCCAGTGGAGCGTGGGCCATTTGGCAAGCGTGTTAATGAGCTCAAGCAAGCTGTGCAAACTGCTATTGAGCGCCGCCTCGAGGAACTCGAGACCGTCGAGCGCACACCGATTGACGTCACTGCGCCAATGGACATCAACACGGCTATTCCCCCATTACTACCAACAAACCAGGGCTCAACGCATCCATTAATGCAAGAGATCGAGCGGATTGCTGATATCTTCTACCGCATGGGGTTTGCGGTAGAAGAGTCACGTGAGATCGATGATCAGTTCCATATGTTCGAGAGCCTCAACTTCCCGAAAGGCCACCCCGCCCGCGACGATTACGATACCTTCATGACCGTCGAGACAGATGCGCAGGGCGACCGCCTGATCGCGCCGGCGCATACCAGCACCATGCAAAATCGCGTCCTGACCACCTATCGCCATAATTTAGATGCGGGTGAAGCAATCGCCGCCATTGTACCCGACCGTGTCTTCCGCAATGAAGACCTGGATGCTCGGCACGAGCACACCTTCTACCAAGTGGAGGGTGTCTATGTAGCTAAGGGAGTCAACGTCGGCAACTTGATTGCGACCTTGCAAGAATTTTTGCAGAGCTACTACGGCAAGCAGCTTGATGTGCGGGTCAATCCCTTCTACTTCCCTTTCACCGAGCCAAGCTTTGAGTTTGCCCTGAGCTGCCCCTTCTGCGAAGGCAAAGACCCCAGCTGTAAGGTATGCAGCGGTGAAGGCTGGGTTGAGCTGATTGGCTGCGGCTTGATCCACCCCAATGTGCTGCGGGCAGCCAACATCGACCCCGACACCTATACTGGCTTCGCCTTTGGCTGCGGCATTGACCGCCTGGTAATGATGAAATACGGCATCGAAGACGTGCGGCATTTCGAGAGCGGCAAATTGGATTTTTTGCGGCAGTTTTAGCAGAGAGTTAGTTATGCGCAGAAACAAATTGCCCCGTTTTAATGCTAATATAAAACAGAGCATATCAGTGTTTCACATTCTACCTTTGTGGGCGTGGGTGCTATTTCTTGTTTTGTTTTTGGCTGGTCTTCACGAGAATGGCTTACTGCTATCCATAGGGACTATCCTCACTCTCGTTGGTATAACATTTGCCATCTCTTACATTATCAAAAAACGGCGCTACCAACTCACAAGAACGGATAAGAGAATAGCCATCTACGGGTCTACGATTACGATTGTAGTGGGCCTCATTATAACTGGCATTGTAGTTCAAAAAGACCCTATGTCATCCACGCAAAGTTACCCTTCTCGATCTAGAGTAAATCAATCGGCAAAAGCAGCCTCCGAAAAAAAGATTCCAGAGCCACCAAAAGTAGATGAGACTATGGCTCAAGACATTCACTACAGAGAAGGCATTAAAGATAAGGTCACGAAAGTCATCGACGGCGACACAATTGTCACCGACAAACATAGTCGTGTTCATCTCATTGGTATCGCTGCACCAAAAAATGATCATGTTGAGCCTTCTCAATGTTTTAGCACTGAAGCCACCCAGAAGTTAGCCGAGCTTACTGCCAATAAAACCATCTACCTCGTGAAAGACTCTGCATATACCAAGAATAACCAAGAGCTTACCTCTAACTCTTTTTATGTGTATTTGGACAATGGCACAAATATCGCCTATCAACTACTAAAAGATGGTTATGGGCGCGAAAGCTCACAGAATTATCAATCATATAAGTGGCAACAAAAATTTAAAGAAGCCCAAAATGATGCTCAGAAGAATACGAAAGGCCTCTGGAGTGAGAATACCTGCGCAGGAGATACAATATCAGTAGCCACTAAAAGACAAAGGAGAAAAGAGGCTGAAGAAAAACAGCATCAAAAAATAAAAGCAGAAGGGCAAACGCAACAAAAGCTCCGCGCCGCAACAGCTACACGACAGACACAGCAACCAGCCCAGCCGCCATCAAACCCAAATATCCAATTCCGTAGCTGCAAAGAGGCACGCGTCGCTGGCTATAGTCATATGCATCGTGGGCAGCCAGGCTATAGTCAGGCGCTAGATCGAGACAATGACGGGATTGCCTGCGATAGTCATCGGTAGTGAGTATAATTTCAGCAACAGTCTAAAAGATCACCGCCTTATACAGTGATCTTTTAGACATCTATTATATAGCTGTCTACCGATTAATCGTCAACGGCCAACTCAGCTCGACACTCTTCAGCTTCTTTAGACTGTTGAGTGGTGTAAGATCCTTCACTTCAGTGTTTTTGAGAGAAACAAAGGTGAGATTCTTTGCATGTTGAATGCCTTCGAGGTTCTTTATTTTCTCCCACGACTCTGCACCATCACGCGCGCTAAGGTCGAGCGTGGTTAGTTTCTCGAGATCTGAGGTAAGCATGGGCTGTGCATCGCCGCGCTTTGTATGAGTCACTTGGGCGATGGCTTGGTTGAGCTTATTGCGGAGACGCCAATCGAGCACACTCACCACCGCGTCCTGTGGCTTATCAGCAGCAGTCTTTTCTTGGTAGACCCGCACATAGTCGACCTGCATATCTTTCGCGACTTCATAATCCTTGGGGCTAGCCTTCTTGTATGGCTCATTGAGGCCGCCAACCTGGTGATTCAAGCGAATAAAGAGTTTATTAGCTGCCTTGGCAAAGGGCCAGTTTGCATCATCTGGTGTCACGCGGTGTACCATGCGCCCATCATAGTAGAATTCGATCGTACCATCCTTCTTATTCAAGACGCCGTAGGTATGGAAGGCAGTTTGTGTATTGCCGACAATATTCCGATCGAGAATGTGCTGGTGCTGATGTGAACGCTCTTTATTCCCCTGGCGTGGTCGAGTATGAATATTGGCCTGCAGCCAGCTTGGGTCGTAGCCACGCGACTCGAAGACATCGAGTTCACCACTGGCTGGCCAGTTGAATGTTGTGCTTGTGAGCCAAAATGATGCCCAGGTTGCTCGAGCACCACTGTTCTTGTTACCCTCTGGCAGTTTGATAGACGCCTCATAGTAGGTGCCGGGACCCCAGGCATGGGCGACACTTTTGTCCTTCCAGTCACTGAGGTAGTGCGAGTTAACCATCCCTGTCGAGAAGGCAGCATGACCAGCCTGGCATGGTTTGCCATTTTTATCATACTGCGCGAGGAGATGGAGTTTGCCATCGTACTGGCGCACCATGTCTGTCCGGAAGCGCCCTTCCATACCCGACGCAAGGTCAAAGCAACCCGTCGGTACAGCCCATTTGGTTGTGTCGAGTTTATTACCGTCAAATTCATCACCCCACACTTTTTTATAATGCGCCTGTACATCACGCGGCAGATGATCGACTGCCGATGCTGACTGCGCTATGGCACAGTTTGCACCCATTATAGCGCACGCCATGGTAAGCCCAAGCGCCAAGACAGCTTTTGCTTGTTTTGTTGCTCGTGTTGCCAACATATCCCCTCCTTATGTTCGTTAGCTGTTCTTATTTAATCACAGCTACTCTGCTTTGCCAAACACAAGACAATAACTTTATCCATATTTTTTGCAAGCAAGATAGTCTATTTTGATCATGCACATCGATCTGCCAGAGGTCATTTTTTGCACGAAGAAGCAATATATGGCGTATGTATTATACTCCGAAATACGTTGTGGTTTTTGCTACGATTATCGCTACCCCTGTTTGACAAATTACACGTGAAGTATCTCCGTAGGGATTAATTTTGCCGAGCATACCATGCTTGCGTTGGGCCAAGGCTCGTCAGATTGATCCAGCGGCTACTCATCCCCACGCTGAGGTCGTTCGAGCAACTGTGGCTCGCTCTGGCGTTCACCGCCAGCGATACGTACGACGTCTTTATCCATCTTGCCGAGCTCGCGATAGGTTGTGTTGTAGTGCCCAACCGTTGTGGCGAGACTCTTGCCCATTTTGCCTAGCAACTCATCAAACTTCTTGATATGCGTCGCAAGCTGGCCAACCCGCAGCTGAATATCCTTGGCTTGCTCTTCGATCTGGAGGCTGCGTAGCCCCTGCAGCACCGTCTGCAAATAGGCCAAGAAGCTAGTTGGACTCACGATAATCACCCGTCGATCGCGAAAGGCATACTCAATCAAATCGCGGCTCGAGCCACCCTGCCCTACATTGTTGATAAGCAGATCATAATACAGCGACTCGCTGGGGATAAACATAAAGGCAAAGTCCATCGTATCTTCATTTGGGCGAATGTATTTGCTTGTCTCGTCGATGCGCTGCTTGAGGTCGAGCTTGACGCGGCTCAGCAGCTGCTGGCGCTCGTCTTTGCTCGTGGCATTGATCATCCGGTTGTAGTTCTCAAGGCTAAACTTGCTATCGATCGGCAGCACGCGCCCCTTGTCAAGAAAGATCACCGCATCGACCGCCTCACCGTCAGCAAAGCGATATTGCATCTGATACTGAGCCGGTGGCAACACATTCTCAAGCACACTCTGCAGATAATATTCACCAAAGACACCGCGCTGCTTGGGGTTTTGCAGAACGTTTTGTAGTGTCTTGAGCTCATCTGCGACATCGACGACGCGTCGATTAGTCTCATCTAGCTTGGTGAGGCGTTGCGTCACATCGGCTACTAGCTTGGCACTCTCGGAGAGCTGCTTCTGGACTGATGTTTGCATAGCAGCACCCGAGCGCTCGAGCTTATCCCCAACCGACTGCTGCATAGCGGCTATCGTGCGCGACAACTCCGTCACGTCGCTCTTGAGAAGCGCCACCGACTGCTGATCTTTGAGCTCATTAAGCTTCGCCAGCAGCAGACTCAGTACTGCACCGCAGCCAACGAGGACAACAATAAGAATAATTCCAAGCACAAGAGAAAGTTCCATATCTCTAGTATAGCATTTCCCCAGAAATAGCCACTCATGTTGTTTTATTGAGCGGGGCGTGTCAGCTTCTTGTGAGTGTGTCTCTCATTTAGCACAAGGTAGAAGTGTCGTAATGAGTTTTTCAGCGCTAGCGCGAGAAGTCTGATATTCTCACAGAATATCTACAGTGTTGCAAGATATATCAATACAATGATCGCCACCATTGCACCAAGTGTGACTGCTAGGTTGCGCAGGCGCGAGATCCACGAAAACACGCCAATGCTCAGTGCCATCAAAATCGTAATAACTGGCACTACGACATACCATGACGATGCTGCCAGCCACGTAAGCACTGGCCAGAGACCGACTGCCGTCGCAAGCATAACGAGAGCGGGACGATACACCCGGCGCTGCACCAAAAATATAAGCCCGACAATCACTGCCACAACCATTGCGCTCAAGACTGTATAGAATGTGGGTGTGCCACAGCTTGCTGGATTAGCACTACCAAGGCCACAAACTGCACCAAACACCCCGAGATTGGCAACGAGCAGTAGTACTGCACTTGTCACCACGCCAGTAATGGCCGCGCCTATCATAATCTGCCCCATATCTGGCCACGATAAGTTCACAAAATGCTCGGTGTCTTCGGATGTATCGAGCACACCACCCTGAGCAAAGGGGTTATCGATTGCTCGGCTGTGGTCGAGCCCATCGTCAAGCACCGTCTTGGTGATGGTCGCCGTCTTGGCAGTTTTTGCTTTTTTAGCTTGGCGCGCTGCTTCCGCCACCTCATCTGGGTCAGCGGTGCGTGCGTATATCTGTTCGTCCATATTATCTAGCTCCAATTCCTTACTGGGAGCTATTATATTATGTTTTTGCCGATTTTGCTAGTCTGCGCCAGAATTTTTTGTGATGTGGCACGTACCATACAGCACCCAGCAGTGCAACGGCCACCCCACCAGCAATATCGAGCGGTGTATGTACTAGTGCCGCCACGCGGCCAAGGCACACCAACACCGTCATAACAAATAGCGCTACGGTGAGTAGTCGCCGGCGAGTCACATACCATACTGCTAAGGTAAGAAACATCGCAAAGAGTGCGTGATCGGACGGAAAGCCGGGATTATTGAGATAGAGCGCACCCGGGTCGGTACCGAGCTTTTCAAATGGCCGGAGCGTCTCGGGTTGCCAGAGCGCACCAATAACCTTCGCACACCAATAGGACGTCAGGCCTGCCATAAATACGCGCGTGTAACGTTGGTAGCGTTGGGCTTGAGGTGCACGAAAAAACAGTGCAAAAAGAGCTACAGCGACAATCGGGATCATAAGCCCATCAGCAACCAAGCGAACAATGGCATTCATACCCCTATTATACCACTGCTCGGGGTTTTGTGTGATGGATTTAATCCACATCTAAGATTACTTTTGTATCTGTCGAGCAGGCTGCTTTGCCTTTGGGGTATCAAGCAACTTCCCAACCGCATTGATGATCTGCTGGATGACTGTCGGCTTGGTCGATTGTTCTATCTTCGGACGTGCTGGTGGAGCTTTGATAACGTTAGCTGGCGGCATGTTGATCGTATTAGCTGGGGGTCTTTGTACTTCAGGAGGTCGCTGTGCTTTTGGCTTGGTTTGCTCCTTCTTCTTGACATTGGCAATCACAACATTGATACGGTCGTCGTCAAGGACTTTTTTGTATGACACTTCTGCGCTGTCGCCACCAGTGTATTCTCCACCAGCTTGCTGAGCAATTTGGTTCGGATTGCAGGCTTCGGGATTCTTGACACTGCAGATGCGCGCAAGTGGGCATGCATTACAGGCCGCTTGGCCAATCCGCTCCTGCGCAATCCGTCGCGCATTTTCTTGCCAGGCTGCAATTTCCTCCGGCGAGCGCTTGGTTGGTGTTTTGGCAAGCTGCTCACTCATTCGAAAAACACCTCTGTTGCAATACATTTACTTGCAATACCCCGCGCGGTGAGCCCCTGCCACATTGCTCGCGTAAATGCAACTGAACCACACACTAGGTAGTGTGCCGCTGGGTTGATACACATATCGAGGTCAATTCGCCCCTGATGTATCTTAGGCGAGACTGTTGCTTGGCGTGTCACGAAGTGGTGAAGCGACAGCTGCGGGTAGCGCACCTCATATGTAGCAAGGTCGGTCGCAAAGACAATATCGTCGACGGTCCGATTGCTATACATGAGCTGAATATTCCGATGCGGATCACGCGCGCATTCGCTCTTGATAATACTCCACACCGGACTAATACCGACTCCAGCTGCGATCCCCACGAGTGGGCGATCTGTCAGTGGATTAAAGTACCCATACGCCGCCGAAAAAGTTAGTTGGTCGCCCACCTGCCGGCTACATAGGTAGTGGGAATACTCACCGCCAATATCCTTCACGGTAATACTCAGATGTGGTTCGCCGGGCCAACTCGATAGGCTATATGCCTTACCCTCAGGCGTGCGCGACTCTGGCTTGATAACGGTAATATATTGTCCAGCCGTATAGTGAAATGGTGCGTCGCCTTTGGCATCAAACACCAACGTTGCTACATCGTGCGTGTGCTGAATCACTTGCTGGATTGTCCCTGTATAGTACTGCATCAGTGCACCACGCATTCTGTTACATAGCGCTGCATAATGTGCTGAGCCTGGGCCATCTCCTCGTCGGTAAAGCTCGTTTCATCGCAAAAGCGGCTACTCACCAGCGTATCGCTTGCAATAAAATGCTGCAGGGCAAAGCGCTGTGCGCCGTGCACCATCTGCCCGACCGCATCGAAGTCTGCTGGCTCAAGCTGCCCCCGCACAATCGTTGTGCGAAACTCGTGATCGACCCGGCTTCGGATGAGGTCGATACTTTCCATAATCGCATCAGTGTCAATTGGCCGCGCGGCAATCTCCACATACTTCTCCAGTGGTCCCTTAATATCCATTGCTACGAAGTCGAGCAGTTGCTCATCCAGCATCTGGCGCAGCATCGCCGGGTGGGTTCCATTGGTATCGAGCTTGACGAGGAAACCGAGCTGCTTGATAGCCCGAACGAAGTCAGGCAAATCCTCACTCATTGTCGGTTCGCCACCACTGATCGCGACGCCATCAAGCAAACCAACCCGCCGCGCAAGAAAATCAAGAATCTCCGCCTCAGGGATACAGCCAATATACTGCTCGGGCAAGACGAGTTCTGGATTATGGCAGTAACCGCAGCGCATATTGCAGCCAATCAAGAAGACTGCCGCACAGGTGTGACCTGGGTAGTCGACTGTGCTGAACTTTTGGATACCACCGATCTGAACCATCACCATCCTCCCTTCTTCCTATTATTTAAGCATCGATTGTATCGGCTGCTTTGTCGTAGTGGTAGCGCAGCGCAAACTCTGCTTGCTTGCCCTTATTCCACTGCTGCACCGGCCGCAAATAACCCACCACCCGCGAATATATCTCACACGGCTCCTGGCACTGCGGGCACGCCTCATGTTCCCCACGCAGGTAGCCATGATTCTTACAAACACTAAAGCTCGGACTGATCGTAAAGTATGGCAAGCGGTAATTGTGGCAGATCGTTCGCACGAGCCCTTTGAGTGTTGTGGGGTCATCCATTCGCTCACCGAGGAAGAAGTGGATAACGGTGCCGCCAGTATATTTGGTCTGCAATTCGTCTTGGAGGTCAAGTAACTCAAAGAGATCGTCGGTGTAATTGACCGGCAGGTGTGTGCTGTTGGTGTAGAACGGCGCTGGCACCGCCTTGCCAATACCGTTGGCAAAATGCGCTGTTTCTGGGTAGTCGCGCTGGTCGATCTGCGCCAGGCGGTAGGTCGTGCCTTCGGCTGGCGTTGCCTCAAGATTGTAGTTATTGCCAGTTTCTTCTTGGAACTTCACGAGCGTCTCACGCATTAGATCAAGCGTCCGCTCAGCAAATTCCCGCCCTGCAGCCTGACCAATATCCGCGCCAAGGAGATTAAGCGCTGCCTCATTCATGCCAATTAAGCCAATTGTCGAGAAATGATTCTTCCAGTATTCACCAAAGCGCCGCTTGATATCGCGCAGATAAAACTTGGTATAGGGGTAGAGGTTGGCATCGGTTAGGCGCTCGAGTGTTTTGCGCTTAACTTCGAGACTATCGCGCGCTTGCTCCATAAGGTGGACGAGACCAGCCCGAAACGCTGCTTCGTCACTCGACTTCAGTGCCAAGCGAGGCAGGTTAATCGTCACCACACCAACTGACCCCGTCATTGGGTTGCTCCCAAACAGACCACCACCACGATACTCCAGTTGACGATTATCAATCCTCAGGCGGCAGCACATACTGCGCGCATCTTCTGGGCTCATATCGCTATTCACAAAGTTGCTAAAGTATGGAATGCCGTATTTTGCACTGGCTTCCCACAGGTTGTCAATCACAGGATTATCCCAGTCGAAATCAGCCGTAATATTATACGTCGGAATCGGAAAAGTAAAGACTCGTCCGTTGGCATCACCCTCCGTCATCACCTCAAGCAGTGCCCGATTGAAGGTATTCATCTCATCCTGGTAGTCGCCGTAGTTGCTCTCTTGCATCTCTCCGCCAATGATCACAGGTGTGCCTGCCATATGCTTAGGACATTCGAGGTCAAGCGTGATGTTCGTAAACGGCGTCTGGAAGCCAACACGCGTCGGCACATTAACATTAAAGATGAATTCTTGCAGTATCTGCTTTACCTCATCGTACGCTAGTCCATCTGCTCGAATAAATGGTGCGAGCAAGGTATCGAAATTGCTAAAGGCCTGAGCACCAGCTGCCTCGCCCTGCAGTGTGTAGAAATAGTTCACGACCTGGCCGAGTGCCGTGCGAAAATGTCGGGCTGGCTTACACGAAATCTTGTTTGGCACACCAGTGAAACCCTGCCGGAGCAGATCCATCAAGTCCCAGCCCACACAATACACACTCACAAGGTTAAGATCGTGAATATGGAGGTCACCGGACCGATGAAGACGACCAATCTCTGGGCTGTAGATTTTGTTTAGCCAGTAGGTTTTGCTCACCTCACTTGAGATGTAATTATTCAGCCCCTGGAGGCTGTAGCCCATGTTGGAATTTTCATTAACCCGCCAGTCAAGCTTGAGCAAATATTGGTCAATCAGGTCAACATGTGCACTAGCAGCAATCTCGCGCAGCTTTTGATGCTGATCGCGATAAATAATGTACGCCTTGGCGGTCTTTTTATATGGCGAGCGAAGCAAGGTATCCTCTACCGCATCCTGCATTTGCTCCACGGTGAGTTTATCATCCGCTATAGTCTGCTGCGCCTGGGCAATCGCCGCCTGAGCTAACTGATAAGCCTCTTCCTCAGCAAACTCACCCGTCTCCAGACCAGCTCGTTCGATTGCTGCCATAATTTTTGTGTCGTCAAATGCCACGATGCGCCCATCGCGTTTGGTAATTGTGTGATACATATCCCTCCCTTTACTTGCCGTGACGGCACGCGCGCCACGGCATGAGTGTTTATCCTTGTTTTTTATGATTGTGCAAGCATCGGTTACTAGTGTCATAGACACCATATATAGCGCTTACTATGCACTATACTACTCTATATACTGTGGGTCAAGCGTGATATTCACAACGGGTATACTGGCACGACCTCTGTTATATGAAGCATGTGACTGTGGTCGGAGCAATTTGTTGTTATTTTTATCCAGCAGCTACGTACCGGCGTCACTAATTACTTAGTCGATCAACTACAGAGCGCAAATCCCTGGGCAGGCCACGCTACGCGCTATTGATCCACCTTCGCAAGCATGGTACAATACAGGGGTGCCACGCGATGATGGGCCGTCGCCAAGTGGTAAGGCACCAGGTTTTGGTCCTGGCATTCGGGGGTTCGAATCCCTCCGGCCCAGCCATATAGCACATGCATCAACCCACCTTTTTGGAGGGTTGTTTTTATATAAAAGAAAGCCAAATAAATCAGAAACGTCTTTGCTTTGTATGCTCGCAGCACGTGAGAAAAGCGCGAAGCCTTACTGCTCGAATGTTATATCACATTCGAGCAGAAGAGGGGTCAACAACAATAACCAAATGGACTTATAAGGTATAATGTATTATTTTATATTATGCTTCGTTTGCTTCGCGTACCACAAGCACCGCCGCCAGGCCAACCAGGCCCGTAAATACTACTGTCCACCAGCCATTGAGTAGTGGTAAGGTCGCTCCAAAGAGGCCCGATTCACTCATCGGCACAGCTAAAAAGCACCACAGTGCCATACCAAACCACACTGCGCTCACGACAAGCAAACATGCCTGCGAAACACGGCGTGACCCTCGCGACATATCCATCGAGAGCAAAAATGGCAAACTACCGAGCTCAAGCAGCGGCAATAAGCCAGCCAAGAGAGCAGCCATTATGCCCCCACCAGCCACATGCCACCCGCTCGTGATATCGACAAACTTCTCAAAAGTAAAGAGCTGCGTGATGATCAAAAACGTCACGACGATACCAAGCGCAAGACGCCGCCAATACGCAGGATCGCGCCGCACATGCTCTGGAAAAATCGCCTGAAATAACCCAAGCCAAAAATGAATCATACGCTGCTTCATGACCTTATCATATCAGATATTACCCCGTTTTACACGTATTTCCTTGCACTTATGCCGTATGTTCGCTACTATAGAGGAAGCGAACGTTACAAACATAAACATTTATATACATACTTGTATCAGTCGCTCTCCGATATATCCACCACAACAGAACGCCCGAGTGTTTATGGCATGCTCGGGTGTTTCTTTTGTGCGTACAGGGCTAGTCATCCACTGGGAGTGAATGCTCTGCACGCCAAGCCGCAATGTTGCCGTGGTGACCACTGAGCAATACCTCGGGTACTGCCAACCCCTGCCATACCTCTGGGCGTGTGTATTGCGGAAACTCCAGCGTCTGACCATCACTAAAGCTCTCAATCGCTGCGCTCATCTCACCACCAAGGACGCCAGGGATCAGTCGCACAATTGAGTCGATAATTGTCATCGCGGGCAGCTCACCACCAGTCAGGACATAGTCACCCACTCGGAGCGCTTGGTCAACCACCTGCATAATTCGCTCGTCGTACCCCTCGTAGCGCCCACAGATGAAGATATAACCATGGTCGGTCTGGCTATACTGCTGTGCAAGCGCCTGATTCCACCGTTGGCCCCGCGGCGTCATGATGAGTACTTTAGCAGTCGGGTCGCGCTCTTTGGCGTGCCGCACTGCCCGCCAGAGCGGCTCAACACGCAATAGCATACCATCGCCACCGCCATACGGTGTATCATCGACCGTTCGGCGAGGACCGAGCCCAAATTGGCGTAGATCAATCGTCGTTAGCTCCACCAGGCCTCGCTGCTGCGCCTTCCGCAGCATTGAAGCCTCAAACACGCCGGAAAACATCTCCGGGAACAGGCTAATCACTTGGAATTTTTTCATCTCTCCTAGTGTAGCAAATTACCGCAGCAGCGTCTAACAGATACTGCAAGGGATTCAGGTCTTTACGCTTATGTTTTTTATTTGTTATACTGGTTATGTTATGGACTTCGGATCAGAGACAGGCAATACTACCGCGCAGCGCCTCGAACTATCGAGCCAGCGTACAACCATCACGCCGCTCAACGAGAATATTACACTCGAGCAGTTCGACGGTGAAGCAGCGGTGTCTCGACACCTTGTGGAGCCAGCGATTGCCAATATCTCGATTGATACCGAAGCCACCCGCCACGATCCGCGCCATACTCACGGCTACAACCCACCAAGGTACCAACCCCATTATGGTTTACTGATTGTGATCATTGGCGTTTTACTCTTACTTATTGCTGGCATTGCTGGCCTGACGAATATTTTGAGCCGGTTGCGGTAATGTCTCCTTGACTTGTTCGCTTTCACGAAATATACCAATCCGTTATTATGACAACTCAATGAAGTACGTACTTTTACAGGACATTCGGCTTAGACTGCCATGAATGCAATTGCAATCATTGGACCCACGCCAAGTGCAATATTGACAATCCAGTGAGCAATTACCATCGGCGCCAAACGCTGCTGCCGATGAACAATAATACCTGCCGTTACACCCCATGCCAAGAACATAAAGGCGTACGAAATCATACCACGAACGTCCCCAGCAAACATCATGTGTTGCAAGCCAAAGAGCACACCCTGAATAAGAATGGCGATTACAGCACCAAAGCGCTTCGCTAGACCACGCTGCAACCACCCTCGATAAATAATCTCCTCAATTGGCGCATTAACAAGAAATACAATTGCACTAAAAATACTTATGACCGATAAAAAACTTGACGGCAGCTGCGGAGCAGACTTGGTAAATACCTGCTCGAAATGCGAAAACATTTCCGCACCAAACATGAGATACATCGCTGCCATAAGCATAATTATCATCGGAATATAAGTAACAAAGAGCCATAGTACACCCCAAACAATATCTTTCCCAAGGCGCTGCTTCTCAAACCCAAGATACTCCCACATCGAGACATGACACCGCCGGAATTCACGCCAAATGACAATACCACAGATAATATTAACAAATGGAAAATAAATCATATCAAGTGGTGGAAAATCACTACTGATACCGGTAAATTTGAGTATGGCATATGTGATAGCCGCTAAGATGGCCATAGCGACCAAGCGAACGCCGACGAGCCGGAATGGCTGAGCTTGTTGAGTAGTAATAATATCTTTCATAATACGAGGCATTGTAGCATAAGACTACAGTTATGCAAATATACACTTCCTTTGGTTAACCGTGACACTGCTTCGTATACACTCTGGTTGATGTATTTGCTCACTTCAATTGTGAAGTAGTATTCCGCTATTTTGAGATACAACTATTACGATAACTGACAATGAGGTAGTAGCATTATGAATAGGTTACTCGATACATCCAACAAAAAAACTGCCTCCACAGCAGTTTTCTTGCACAAATAAGGCTCTCAAACCTTGTTGGTTTGCTCGCAAAGAGCGTTTATTTTTTCTCGCAGTTCGTTTCTGAACTGATCGTATTATATATCAAGGTCGTCGAGTTCTGCAAGCTCTTGGCGAGACTTTTTTGCAAAATCCGATTCGCTCTCATCGTCGTTATCCACCGTATCAGTGGTCAAGTTATCCACAGACTGGGATGCTGCAGTATGTGGCTCATCATTATTCACCACCTTAAGGTTGTAGCGAGCACTGTTCTTCGTGCCAAGCGCGCGCAGCAAGGTGCGCAAACTCTGCGCCGTACTGCCCCGCCGGCCAATCACACGGCCGAGATCCTCCGGATTGACGGTGAGTGTTAGTAGCACACCCTTCTCGTCGATCACCCGATCGACCACCACGTCGTCTGGATGTTCCACCAGCGACTTTACGACATATTCGACAAACTGTTGATCAATTGTCGCCATAGCTTTCTTCTTTCCCTCCTTATGCTGTCATTCAGATTTATTGTGATTGTGCTTTCATTGTAGCATACCGGCTGGATTCTACCAACATACAGCGCGCGCAGCTATACACTGAGCCTTCTCTTCTCTTGCGTTACCTCTTCCCAGGGCTACATTCAGATAAAATAGATTGAGGTAGCCGATTTCTGGCTCTGGTGGGGGTGGCAGTGAGGAATATCAACTCTCGCAGCATTCCTAAGAAAAGTAGCGATAGGTAGAGACCAAGCGAATCGATATTTTTGCAATTCAGATTATAACAATACTAATAATTACAAAACTGCTCCACGATACGCGGAGCAGTTGCTATGCTTATGCAAGAGAGTCGCTTTAAGCCTCTACCTCTTCCTTCGGCTGATGCTTGCGGAGCTTCTCTGGGTTGCGAACTGCCTTGTGCTTGTCGCCAGCGGGCTGCTTGACCCACTTTGGCAGCGATACACCAGCAGCAGCCAGCAGTTTGACTACTCGTGGTGTTGGCTGAGCACCATTATCAAGATACTTTTGGGCAAGCTCGGTGTTGATGTGAGCTTCTTTGGTGTGTGGGTTGTAATTGCCAACATAGGCTACCACACGGCCGCTTGATGGGTGGCGCTGAGCCTCTTGTACGGCGAGCCGGTACACTGGGTAGGCTTTGCGGCCAAGACGTTGCAAACGAATTGCGAGCATAAATAAAACTTCCTTTTCTTGACTTATATTTGCGTTAGTTCGTTCTGTACAAGTCTACACTGTTTGGCTGGCGATGTCAATTTGTTGCGTGCCGAAATCTCAAAACCTAGCTTAGCCCTTGGCTGGCTTTTCTGCCTTCTCCGTCTGAGCCTCTTGCTGTTGATAGGCTGCCAGAGCAGCGCGAGCGGCCTTTTGCTGGGCGGTCTGCTTGCTAGGGCCAGTGCCGCGGCCCATCAGCCGATCATTGACAAAGACACCAAGCGTGAAGGTTTTGTCGTGGTCAGGGCCATCCTCTGCCAAGACACGGTACACCGGCGTAGCACTGTCGATCCGTTGGCTCACCTCCTGTAAATGGCTCTTAGGGTCACGCCACGAGCCATCGGCTAGGATGGCATCAAGTTTGCTAATGGTATGCTTGGCAATAAACTCAGCTGCCGCCCCGTAGCCTCGCTCCAAATAGATTGAGCCAATCACGGCTTCATACGCATTAGCCAGAATCTGCCGGTGCGCTCGCTTACTCCCATGCTTCTCACCTCGGCTCATCCGGATGAGTGAACCATAGCCAAGCGCTTCGCCTGAGTCGGCATTGCTTTCTGTATTGACTAGCGCTGCGCGCCAGCTCGTCAGGATGCCCTCTGGCTCGGCATAGTGTTGGTAGAGATAGTCAGTTACTGCAAGCTCTAGCACGGCATCGCCCAAGAACTCGAGGCGCTCGTTGTGCTCAGTAACGGATTTTTTGTGCTCATTGACATAGCTGCGGTGGGTGAGTGCAGTGACTAAGAGCTGAATATCGTGATATTCAAACCCAAGCACTTGCTGCGCCCACGCTTGATACGGGCCAGTTGGCATGCCAGACATAGTAACTCCTTTCGTTTCTGTCGTTATAGACGCTCCTCTCGGATGCGTTTCTTGGCTTTGAGCATAAGCTTGGCAATATCTTCGTACTCGATGAGATCAAGCGCCTTGCTAAAGGGAAACCACTTGATGCCATTCATCCATTCTTCTTTTTGAATCTCATTGCCGCTGGTGCGGACGCGAGCAAGGTAGATCTGTGTCGTCATTAGGACAAGCTTTTCCATCCGGCGGTAGCGAAAGTGAATCTTTCCCAGCCAGCCCAGCATATCAAGGTCGTGCAGCCCAGCTTCTTCGCCGATCTCCCGGCGAGCTGTCTGCACTGCAGTCTCCCCTTTCTCAATATGCCCTTTGGGGATCGTCCAGCGATCCTTAGCATCCTGAATTAGGAGGATTTCGAGTTTGTTGTCGCTATTGTAGCGGAATACAATGCCGCCAGCCGTCGGTTCACGAACAATTTCCTGAATAGACGGCTTGCGACGGCCAAAATATTTTTTAAACCGATTGAAGTGTCGGTCAAAGTGTGACGGTGTTGGCATCGTCTGGTGTCTCCCCAGGCAAGTTGCGATAGGCGGTGCCGAGTACACCGTTGATAAACTTGCTTGAATTATCTGAACCAAACGCTTTAGCAAGCTCCACTGCTTCGTTAATCGCCACCTTGGGTGGAACAGTTGCGCGGCAGTGCAGCAACTCGTAGAGGCCAAGTCGCAAGATATTGCGGTCGACACGAGCAATCTGATCAAGCGGCCACTCTGGCGCAATTGGTTGTAAGTGAGCGTCAAGCGCGGCCTGCGTCTCGATCACCCCAGCAACGAGTGTATCGACAAAGGCTCGATCGCCAATGATCGACTCATAACGCTCAAGATTGCGCGCCAGAATCTCTTGTGGCACGGCCTGCGGATCATTCGCCTGCTGGCGGAATTCATATTCGTACAATGTTTGGAGTGCAACTATACGCCCAAGATGACGGTTCGAAGCCATTTGGTTGGTTCTTTCTTTTGTTAAAATTCTTTGCTATCGACGAAAAGCTAGCGAGCTGCTTTGGCAGCGCCAGTCTCGCGCTTGGTCGTCTTGACCTTGACTGGTGAGGTTTTATTGACCATGCGAGCAAGCTTGAGGCGCAGGTGGCTGCGACGCAGACCGGTTTTGCGTGGGCTACTCTGTTTTTTTGGTTGAGCCATAGTAAAAATCTCCTTCTCTTTAGGCTGACGTAAAACTTGTAGCTATTATACGCTAAAAGCGCAAAATTCTCTAGTGTTTGCGCTGTTTTGTATAGAAAAATATATTTGTGGCCAATTGCCAAGCGAGCTATTGCACCTTGCTACCCCATCAAGAACACGCTCGCTACGACGTCTAGGCCATAGCTTTGATATGACAGATATCTGTCATATATTGTATGATATAGTACATACTATTAGTCTCAGCAAGGAGCGCCTATGGCAATAAAAATAGATGGAGATATTAATCAATATATCAAACTGGTCGGAAGAAGCGACGAATCAGTTAAGGCTGAAGTTCAACACATCATCGACAAGTTGGGTTGTACTCCCGTAATTCGGGAGATCGACAAGGAATTTACTGGCTACGACTCGAGCGAATCATTCTGGTTACTACACGATGCCGGGGTGGAATTCCGCTGGAAAAACGATTTACTTAAGGGATTGTCGCTATATACAAAAAGGGGTGAATCATCCGTTTCGGAATACAAACCGTATGCCACTCCACTGTTTGCAGAATTTTCCAACACCGCAACGCGAGAAGAAATTATTCGCCATCTTGGAACTCCCGCTAATGAAGCAGATCAAAACGCAACGTGGGTGCGGTCAGCTTGGGTTCGCTATAATCACGAGAGTGGCAACTGGATACACTTGCAGTTTGACGATGAACTCCGTCTAAAAATTGTGACTATTTGTGTCCCCATTCATTAGATCAATCATCTTTTTGCCCTTTAACCCATTCAAGCGATTACGTTGCCTATTTTGTAGGCCTATCAACATTCACTAAACACGACGATACCGTGGTCGCACAACCCAAAACAGGGCGCTGACGCCCTGTTTTGTTACGACAAGATTAATTAGTAAAGGTGACTATTTCTAGACAACGATACTGACAAGCTTGCGCTTGACATAAATAACCTTCTTGGGCGGCCCAGTGAGGTATTTTGCGACGCGGTCGTCTACTAGAGCCCGGGCGGTGATATCGGCTTCGCTGGCGTCTGGCGTGGTGGTGAGCTTGGCGCGGACTTTGCCATTGACTTGCACAACGATGGTTATCGTATCGCGGACGATCTTTGCTTCGTTCCACTCTGGCCAGGTTGCAAAATCGAGCTGGTCGCCATAGCCAAGTTGCTGCCATAGCTCAGCGGCCATGTGCGGCGCAAAGGGCTGCACCAGCTGGATCAGCGTCTTGAGCGCTGGCTGCCACTGCTCAGTAAAGCCAGTTGTCTTGAGCTTGTAGAGGTCGTTGACGCACTCCATGAGCCCAGCAATGGCTGTGTTGAAGCTCAGGCGGTAGATATCACTTGTGACCTTTTTCGTTGTGGCATGGATAATCGACTCAAGCTGTGCAACGTCGACCTGCCCAGGCGCTCCACCCTGCTGCTGCCAATCATCAAACTCTTGTACCAATGTCCAGAGGCGATTCAAGAAACGATAGACGCCAGCAATTCCTCGACTACTCCAGCTTGAATTCTCGTCGATCGGCCCGAGGAAGAGCTCAAAGGTACGCAGTGCATCTGCCCCATACCCCGCATCGATCACCTCCAGCGGGTCGACAACATTGCCAAGGCTTTTGCTCATCTTGCGGCCATCCTCGGCTTGAATGAGGCCATGATAGACGAGCTTCCGCACCGGTTCGGCAAAACCTGTGAGACCAAGATCGCGGAAGACGTGCGTCCAGAAGCGCACATAGAGTAAGTGAGCCGTCGCATGGTCACCACCAACATACATATCAAGCGGTGCCCAGTGGTTGGCCAGCGCTGGGCCCCAGGCCTGCGTAGCATTGTGTGGATCAGTGTAGCGCAGAAGATACCAGCTACTGCAAGCATAGCCATCCATCGTGTCGGTTTCGCGCTGAGCTGGGCCGCCACAGGTCGGGCAGGTCGTCGCCACCCATTCTTCTTGGGCAGCAAGGACGGATTTGCCATCACCACGCGGCTGGAAGTCTTGCACTGCTGGCAAAACAACGGGTAGGTCTACCGCTGGCACTGGCACAGCACCATGCTCGGGGCAATGGATGATCGGGATGGGTGCGCCCCAGTAGCGTTGGCGGCTAATCAGCCAGTCACGCATCTTGTAGGTTACCTTGGCGTGGCCACGACCTTCCTGCTCGAGCCAGGCCACGATCTGTTCACGAGCATCTTCGCTGCGCATACCATCAAAAGCACCAGAATTAACGAGCACGCCTTCGCCATGGTAGCACTGGTCGGTGGCTGGGTCGTCGTCGGGCCGCTCAATGACGGTGACGATGGGCAGCTCGTATTTCTCGGCAAAGGCGGCATCGCGCTCATCATGAGCCGGGACAGCCATCACTGCACCAGTGCCATAGCCACCAAGGACATAATCGGCCACCCAGATGGGTATTCGCTCGCCCGTCGCTGGATTTATGGCATAACTTCCAGTAAAGACTCCCGTCTTATCCTTCGTGTCATTAGTGCGCTCAATCTCCGATTTTTTGACTGCCTCGGCAATATAGGCCAAGACTGTCTCTTGGGCATCACCACGCGCGAGATGCTGCGCCAGAGGATGTTCGGGCGCAAGCACCAAGAAGGTCGCACCAAAGAGCGTATCGGGGCGCGTCGAAAAGACGGTAATATCGACGGCGTCACTCTCCATAGCTGCCGCGGGCTTATCAAGGGCGAAGCGGATCTCTGCTCCCTCACTGCGACCAATCCAGTTGGTCTGAGCTTGCTTAATCTTATCTGGCCAGTCGAGCGCGGGGGTGTCGGCTAGGAGCTGGTCGGCGTATTCAGTAATCTTGAAGAACCATTGCTTCATTGGCTTCTTCACCACCACTTCTTCACAGCGCCAGCACCGGCCATTGATCACCTGCTCATTTGCCAACACGGTCTTGTCTTTCGGGCACCACCACTGGAGTGAGTCCTTTTGGTATGCCAGGCCCCGCTCAAAGAGCTGCGTAAAGATCCACTGCGTCCAGCGATAATACTTTGGGTCGCTCGTGTTGATCTCACGGCTCCAATCGATACTCGCGCCAACCCGGCGAAGCTGAGTAGTAAAGTTAGCAATATTGGTCGCGGTCGTCTCTTGTGGCGTTTTGCCTGTCTTGATGGCGTAATTTTCTGCAGGGAGACCAAAGCTATCCCAGCCCATCGGGTAGAGCACCTCGTGACCAAGGCTGCGCCGGAAGCGCGCCACTGCATCGACAATGGAATGCTCCATAAAGTGCCCTGCATGCATCCCTGCTCCGCTTGGGTATGGGAACATGCCAGTCACATAATACTTTGGTTTAGGAGAGGCGTCATCCGCCCGGTAGCGCTGGTCTTCTGCCCAGTGCTGTTGCCATTTTGGCTCGATTTCTGCAGGATTGTATCGTTTCATGTCTTTCATATTCTACCATAGTGGGCGAGGGCAAAGACAACCCCGCTTCTTTTCTCGAAAGCGGGGTTGGGTTTATATGTGGCGTTTTGTTTACGCTTCGCCAGTAGTTGTTAGTGATGCGTCATCATCATTGTCTTTGCTACTACTGCTGCCCTGCATGAGCTCGCTATACGGAATGCTCTCGCTTGGTTTGCGCAGGTCAACCTTCGTGTCGTTGACGTTAATTGTTACTGGCTGCTGAGACGACTGGCTGGCTGGCTTCATAACAATGCGCTTCACATCGTGCGAGAATGGTGACACCCAGAGTTCAAGATCCGTCTGGCTCAAGTCTGGTGTCGAGATAGCAGCGCGTCGCTCGGTCTTGATGGTCCGGCCATTTTGGCGTGTTGTCACGCGAGTTGATGTCGCATTGCTGCAACGGCGAAGCAGCTCTCCAACGCGGGTGTTACCAAGATCACGGCTGAGCGAGCGTGCTTCATGGCTCGACGGACTCGCTACTGTGACCTTGTAGCCCACTGCGCCGTTATCGAGTGCTGGCTTATTCATCTTCTCTACTGTAAAGACATCACCATGTTTGTGAAGTACTGCTGCAACTTCACTACGCGCCTTAGCATCATACAGAGCATTGATCGCTTCAGTACATTGCTTGGTCGTTGTGCGGTTCGAGCTTGTCTTGAGCATATCTTCCTGCGTCATCTTGACCCATTTGCCATCGATTTTTTTGATGGCTGCCATCGATCCTTTTTCCAAGAGCTTACGGTAATAATCGCGCATTTTACTTCGCTCTGCATCTTTTTCTTCGTCAGTCATGCTAGAATAGTTACTACGTTTCTGTATCATTCGGTCAACCATGGCGTCAATGTACTTATCATACGCATCCTTGACGTTCTCTACACGGAAATACATTGCTTCGCGATCCATATACACCTGTGCCTTGACAGTAATCTGACCAACCTGCGGGATGTTCATCGTTGCTTCACCGTTGCCACCAGCAACTTGGTTAGCATGCTGCAGATTCACTTTGTAGGTGACCTTCGATGGGCCTGAAGTGTTAGTACTGCTTGGTGTAATATCACCGCCCATACTATACGACGCTTGCTGTGCGCTCACTAGATTCGCCACACCATCCGTCACCACCTTGTGCGGATTCTGATACCAGAAGAAGTACAACAGCACACCAGCAATAAGCGCTAGCAGAGCTACACCACCACCGACAAGACCAAGAATAAGCCCAAGATGGGACTTCTTGGCTGGCTGAGTGCTCAAAGCTCCTGGAGCCATGTGTGGTTGATATTGAGGCTGAGGCTGAGCTGGCTGCTCTGATATCGACTGAGTAGCAGGCTCGGCTACTGGAGCTGGCTCTGCAGCTGGGGTTGCTGGCTCATTAGCCTTGGCCGGGGTTTGTACTGGCTCATTTTTTGGCGACGTCTTGCGCGTTGTGCTGCGCTTGGTTGCCTTTGGTTTTTTCTCTGTTGGCATAGATAGTTCTCCGCTTAATACACTAGTCTCATAACTACAAATATACCATAAATCGCGTACCAGCGCTACTGACTTGGCCCGTCAAAGAAGTTCTCGTACTCTGAAAAATACGGCGCTTTGATAGCCTGCCAAGCGAGCGATTGACGCACCAGCTCGGTATCTTCGCTCAGGACACAGAGGATCTTAACCGCCTCTTCAAGGAAGATTCCACCTTGTGACCCCTTAGCAAGAATCACTGCACCAGGCCGTGCCACCGAACGGACAAACTGCCCTGCCTCGATCGCATTACGGCATACCTTCACCTGGCAGCCACGCCGACGGGCAGCGGGCGCAAGATACTTCTCTGCCTCGCCGCCAACCGTCACCACCCAATCAAGCAAATGTGAGTCACAGGCCATGCCCAGCTTCTCGTGCTCGGCCTGGCTCGAGGCACCCAGCTCATTCATATCACCAAGGATAGCGATCCGCTGCGGTGCCTGCGCAAAGCTATAGAGCGTCTGCAGGGCAGCCAGCGCCGCAGCCGGGCTGGAGTTGTATGTATCGTCGATAATTGTTGTATCACCAAGGCCAAGTAGCGGGTTCATCCGCCCAGGGACAGGCTTGATCAGTGCAAGACCCTTCACTACTTCATCTGGTGTGCAGCCATAGAGCAAGGCCGCTGCGACGGCACCAACGATTGGCCGTAGGCTGTGCTCACCCACCACGTTAATGGCTGCCGCGAATGGCTGAGCAATGTTTGGTGGAGCAATAATCCCCCCACGATAGCCTACCTCAGCGTCAAAGTTCTGCTGTTCGAAGCGATACTCAGCAAGGCCAGTTGTGCCATACGTACTAAAGTGTGGAGTAGCGATCAGGTCAGCAAAGCGACCCTCAATATCATCACGGTTGATCAGCACTCGGCGTGCATACTGCGTCACGGAGAGCTCCTCTTGTGCGACTGCTTCAATTGAGCCAAAGAACTCCATATGCTCTGGTGTTACTGCCGTCACTAAGGCAAGGTCAGGCCGGAGGTAGCGGCCAAAGTCGGCAATCTCCCCTGGCCGATCAGTGCCAAGCTCCTGGACAATCACATCGACGTCAGCTGGCTGAGCAACCCGTCGCCGGGCTGCTGCAAACACCTTAAGCCAGGCACCAATGCTGTGTACCTTGCTAGGGTAGGTCACGCCGAGAATGCCACACGGTGCCGAGAGATTGGTGTTATGGTTATTATCAAGCATGCGCACACGGTAGCGCTGCGATAGCAAGGTAGCCACCGCTCGCTTAGTGCTCGTTTTGCCCACGCTCCCCACCACAACAATTAACTTGACCTCTGGATGGGCTTGAAAATACCGGCTCACATACGTCTCGAGCCGCTTTTGGATAAACTTTTTGAACATATCCTTATTTTATCAGAAACAAGCGGGAATGCTACTGGTTGATTCTCCCGCTCGTTTGTGCTTGAATAGAAGGAGTCGTGGGGATATAGCTCAGTTGATAGAGCGCAGCATTCGCATTGCTGAGGTCGAGGGTTTGAATCCCTCTATCTCCACCAGGTGTTATTATTTCATTTCTTTATTGTAAGTTATATCGAGAGCTATCATGCCAAGCAATAAAATGATCAGTGTGTTCTCAGATAAGCCGAAGACTAATGCTTATTATCGTGCGATAGATAGTTATGTCATGGCGCTGGGTAGTATTCGAAAAGAATTTCGCGCGCAAGTAAGCTATGCGGTTAATCGAAAATTTCTCTGGATGTGGGCGTATGAGAAAACAGCTGATGGCACGCTTTATATCAATATCACCTTGGATCACCCTGAGGATTATCCTGGTATCCATAGAGTCACTCAAGTCAGCCGACATCGATGGAATCATCATGTTGAAGTAAAATCTCTTGAAATAGCAACAAGTGAATGGCTCAGAGAATTGCTAAAAAAGGGCGTGCTATTCGCTTCACAGTAGCTAAAGATATCGGTATCTTATTTCTTTTGCAATAATCTCGCATTTGCAAGCCCATCACTCAATGAGGCCGGGATGCTCGAGTCTTTGCCTTCAACCCATTCGCACACTGACGCAAAATATCTGTTGTATGCAACACGAAAGACCGAGTTATCGAGCGGGTAAGAAGGCTGCGTGTACACTGCAGATGCATCCTGGTCGGTGTACAACACCTCACTACCATTCTCGTGGAATAGTCGCAGAGTACCAGATCCGTTACGATAGCAGAATTCTGCCGCACCTTCTGTCCCTTCGACGCGGAATTCGAGAGAGCGCGTTGCCCTGCTGATTGACGTCGTACGTATCGCCACACGTGCCTGATTCATTACGAATGAACAATCAAAGCACTCGTCAGATAGCCGCTGTCCTTTTGGAATTGTTCCGCGCCACGACCCGCGCCTTGTTTCTGCGCTGCATTGAAACTCGTGGACACTCGAATAGTTGCCGCCGAGCAAGAACACGGCGAGGTCAAGAAGGTGACTTCCCATTGCCATACGCTGTCCACCGCCAAGATCTGGCGTTGTCATCCATGATGGTAGCGAATCCGCCCGTAAAGCAGCAGTGCGTTCAAAGAGATCAATTGAGCAAATATCACCAAGCGTACCCTCGTTGATCATCTTGGCAACGATCTGAAATTGCTCGAGGCCACGAAGCTGGAAATCAACCATGCAACGATCCTTGACAGCATCAAAATATGGAAGCGACAAGTCGTCGCCACAGACTGGCTTTTCTGCCAATATATAACACTGTTCGTGAGCAAGCCGCTCCCAGTACTCATCCCGACAGCAAACTGGTGTTGTCAGACAAACGATATCAGGTGACTTTGCCATTACGTCATCAAACGATGCAGCAAGGTCTTTGTCGTATCCATGAGCCCGCAGATGCTGTGCGGCTCGTTCCTTTGTCGAGCCAACGACGCCAACAACTTCTACCTTAGGAAGGAGATTTAGCCCCGCAAGATGCGTTCGTATACCGACACCAGTACCTATTATTGCAACTTTCATTGGAGTCCTCCCTTACAAGCTACATCCTGTTGGCAGACAAGATGCTACTCAAAAAAACAATACGGTATTGGCACTAAAAATGAATAATCTCAAAATGGTGGATCTTGCAGGATTCGAACCTGCGACCTCACGAATGTGAATCGTGCGCTCTAGCCAACTGAGCTAAAGATCCATGGTGGAGCATACCAGATTCGAACTGGTCACCTCTTCGCTGCCAGCGAAGCGCTCTAGCCAAATGAGCTAATGCCCCGTCTGGTATAGACTATAGCAAAAAATCACCTCTTTGACTAGAGGTGATTTGCCGGTAGCTGCTACGCGCCCACCCTGGGGCACAATGTTTGTTTTAGCACGATGTTTGTGTTTGGACGCAACGGTACCCCTTTTTGCGTACCAGCTTGTCTTTATTATGCACCACCCTTTTGCAAAACACAAGCAGTTCGCCGATTAATCGTCGCACTTTATGATCAAGCCGTTTTGGTTGTTATATAGATATCTCGAACGTGTTTGTATTTTACAAAAGCAAAACACCACCTATCTTGGTGGTGCTGATGTGTCGCGAGCCATCATATCTGGTGCGGACGAGAAGACTTGAACTTCCACGAGCGCAATGCTCACCAGCCCCTCAAGCTGACGCGTCTACCAATTCCGCCACGTCCGCATATCTCGCGACACTGTTGATTATACCGCATGTTAGGGGGTTTTGTAAACATCTCGCGTTGTCACTGTCCAACGAAGGACGTCTGCGTAGCGGTCTGCACCGGAGACAAGGGTATCGCCCTGCTGGATGGCCTGGACACCAGGGCCTGTCGCATACACACTAGCCGACCGATAGAGACCAATCGCCGGCACATCGCTATACCACTGCTCGGCAAACGCTTTGTACTTGGCAGCACGCAACTTGGGCTCGAGACGCGTCCGGGCACTGGCCAGCGCGGCATCTGCGGTGCGGCTCGTGTAATTGACGAAGTTATAACCCTGGTAGCCAGTCTGAGAGGAGTGCCAGTAGGCATAGACATCGGGGTCGGCACCAATCGCTAGCTCATAGAGCAAAACATCGTAGCTTCGCCCCTGCAATGTCCCTTGGACAAAGGTTGATGATGCTGCCGAGCGGTCGATCACCTGCTGCGTCACTGCCACGCCAAGCTGCTGCCACTGCTCCATTACCTTGGCGAGGACTGCTTCGTACTCCGCACCCTTCGTGGTAGTGATCATAATCTCCAACTTTTGGCCATCTTTGCTGCGAACTTTGCTGCCATCGGCGAGCTTCCAGCCTGCTTCGTCCAGCATCGCAGCGGCCTTCGCTTTGTCATGCTTATCTGCAGATGGCGTATCGATACCGCCAAGCTGGCCGGGGATAAACGGCCCATCGAGGCGCTGCACGCCCTCACCCAGCGAGGTGCGAATTGCAGCAGTATTCGTGCCCAGCTGGAGAGCTTTACGTACGGCGCGATCTTTCAGAATGGGGTTGGTATTATTCATGAGTAAATACACCCCACGGTCGGTTGGTACAGTAGTCGTGGTGTATTGGTTGCGCGGGATATCTTTGCGCATCACAACGGAGAGGTCGGTTGCACCACTCAACTCACCAGCCTGCAGAGCCGAGACGATATCTTGCTGCGTGCTATAAGCTTGGAGCTCGAAGCGATCAAGCTTGGGTCGGCCACCATAGTAGCCATCAAAGGCAACGACATGCACGGTCTTTGGCCGGCGAGCATTGTTGGTCGATTGCAAAATCTGGAACTTAAACGGCCCACTACCAACTGGCGAATGATTAAATGGTGCCTGGCGCATTGAGCTTGGCGTTGCTGAGCCTAGCATATGTTCAGGTAAAATTGGGAAGGTCAATGCATGGGGGAAGGCAGCATACGTTGCAGGTAGCACAAACTGCACAGTGGTATCGTTGACCGCCTTAGCCTGGACGTCGACCCAGTTGACGCGCAAGGGCGAGCGCACTGCTGGGTTCTTGATGAGGTTGATCGTGAAGACAACATCCTTGGCAGTGAGCTTATGCCCATCGTGCCAGCGGACGTCATCACGCAATTGAGCGGTGTAGGTTTTGCTCGCTTCGTTATAGGCAAGACTCGTTGCAACATCTGTGTGGAGCGAACCCTTGGCGTCGTAATGATAGAGTGAGGAGAACATGAGTTGGCTGGCTGAAAGCTCGGCACTGCTGGTTGCAAAGAGAGGATTCAGCGTCTCAATCGGGCCAAGCGCCCCCTCGATATACGTCCCGCCGGTCCCACCAGTTGCCGTCGTTGCGTCGCGGCGGATAAAGATCTGAGCAATAATACCAAGCAAAATCACTGCAATGAGGACAAGCCACAGCACAACTCGCCGCCGGGCTCGACGCAAACTCTCGAAGCGGCTCCCTAGGAACTTGCCAACATGGCGCGTCGCGCTATCTTCGAGCTGCTTGAGGTCACGGCGTGGTTTCTTGCGGCGAGATGGTACCGATTTCGCTGCTTTGGCTGCTCGCAGCGATTCATCCTCCTGAGGCACGACTGTCGACGAGGTCTCACGGCGCTGGAGGTGCTTCTCCTGCCGATTCGCCATACCCTACCCCGCAGACGGCAACAAGAGTGCCGCCAAAATAGACCCAACAAAGGTAACAGCCAAGAAGATCGTCGCCTCGAAGAGGTTCTTGTCTAGACCGCGCCGCGTGGTATAGAGCTCGCCCGAGGCACCAAAGCCTGCACCAAGCGTCGCCCCGCGCTGCTGAAGCAAAATAGCCAAGACCATCAAGACGGCCGAGCCAATCATTATTGTTTGTAGAATACTATCAAGATTCATGTTGTTCCTCCTGCGTGCGCCCATAATTTAGCTCGAGCGCGCTGCTTACTATATAGTTTACCAGACTCATAATCAGGCCTGTCAAGATGGAGTGAAGAAACGTCATCTTGAGACCTGGTGCCAGTATTAACGAAATATAGACCATAAAGCCGTTGACAACGACAGTAAAGAGACCGAGCGTGACGAGAATGGCGGGAAGCGATAGGATGATGGCAATCGGCTTAAAGACTGCATTGACAACCGAGAAGATGAGCCCAGCCAGCAAGAACACAGCAATACTCATATCGGGTTGGACACCGATATAGCCTGTACCAAAGATACGTACGGCAATCCACAGCCCAAGTGAATTTAGCACCCAGCGGATAATAAAGGCAAAAAATTGTCGTTTCATTTGCTCTAGTATAGCGGTTTTTTACCATTTTGTCGATAAGCTGGCGCTGAGATTATCGTGGCCGCTCGGCGTAATGAGAATGTCATCTTCAATCCGGACACCAATGCCCTCCTCTGGAATGTAAATTCCTGGCTCGACGGTAAGCACCATACCAGCGCGCAGTACCCGCGGCGCGCCCAGGCTGTCGTGTGTATCGACGCCAAGCCCGTGGCTGGTAGCATGCGGATAGTAACGCCGGAAGGTAGCTTGGTCGTGGCGATCGCGTAGGAGGCCAAGCTGCTGTAAGGCATCGCGCATAATGTCGTCGCTCTGCTGAATGTAGTCAGCCACGGGGAGATTTGGCTCGAGCAGCTCTATGATGTGTTGCTGCGCCTGCACCACCGCAGCGTGGACATCCTGCTGGCGCTGCGTCGGTTTGATACCATAGGTGCGAGTGATATCCGCGCAATATCCGTTGACCCGCGCCCCGACATCAATCAGCACCATATTCTCAGTGGTAAGCGGCCCTGCATTATGGCTGTAGTGCAAAGTGCAGGCGTTAGCACCACCAGCAACAATTGGGCTATATGCATGGCGAGCATTGCGGTGCCGGAATAGATAATCAAACTCCGCTTCGCACTCATACTCATGCTGGCAGTCTGGCAAGCGCTGCTTGGCTACCTCAAAGGCCTCAATAGTCAGCGCAATTGCCTGGCGCAGCGCAGCAATCTCTTCCGGCTGCTTGATAGCCCGCAGTTCACGCAGCTGACGGAGACACGATTGAACTGAAGGAAAGATCCGCTGTAGTACTTTGCTCAGGTCGCGCGAGGCGGGGTTGAGCATAAAACCGTAGTCGGTGCGGTCGTTTACTTCGTATACAACCGTATGGCGCTTGGCAAGCTGGCGCAGCTCTGCCTCAAAATCGTGGGCGTCAATCACTGCATCGGCACCACTGATCCGCTTGGCCTCCTCACTGCTGAGCTCACCAACGAAGGTCTGCTGCACCGCGTCGAGATGAGGCCGCACGAGTGTTGTGCGGCTCCGTCGTCCATCGATTATCAGCTTCCAACCTGGTCGCTCAATTCCACTGAGCCACCAAAAGTTTGACTCCTGCTGAAACGGCGCTGGTTCATCGCCACTGCCCTGCACTTCGTCATACGCAGTCAATACTGCCAGCCCACCCGCAAGCGCATCAATGCAACGCACTCGATTCTGACGAAAGTCGATCATGACCGCTTAATACCTCGCAGTACCTCTGTCAATTCTGCCGGGAAGAGGATCATCGTCTTTTGGCTTGGCTCGGCACTAATGCGCTCAAGTGTGGTGAGGGTACGCAGGTTGATTGCCCCTGGCGTGTTAGCAAGAATCTGAGCGGCCTCTGCAAGGGTCTCTGCAGCGGCTTTTTCACCATCGGCATTAATGATGTTGGCTCGGCGCTCACGCTCGGCTTCGGCTTGCTTGGCCATAGCACGCTTCATATCGCCTGGCAGCTCGATGTTCTGAATCTTCACGTTCTCAACGTCAATCCCCCACTTGTCAGTCTCAGCATCGACAATCTCTTTGATCTGCTGGCTGAGCTCTTCTCGCTTGGCAAGCAGGTCGTCCATGTCAATGTTACCCGTCACATCACGCAGCGCTGCCTGAGCAAACTGGCTGGTAGCGTAGATGTAGTTCGTCGTCTCGAGGACGGCCTTTGGCGCATTAATGACACGAAAGTACACCACGGCGTCCACACCAACTGTCACGTTATCTTTCGTAATGACTTCTTGCTTTGGCACATCGATCGGCGTCGAGCGGACATCGACCATCATAATCGTCTGAAAGATTGGCACTACTACGCGTAGGCCTGGTGCGCGCTGACCCGAGAAACGCCCAAGCGTTAGCACCACACCGCGTTGGTATTGATTCACCACCCGAATCCCGCTCAGCATGAAGACAATCGTCGCCACGATGATGCCGATAATGATATATTCCATATTCCTCCTTTGGACTAGCTTATTGCTTTTATCATACCACATTGTGGCAAAATAGCGAGATGAGGCTGTCTTGCTATCTCGCAATAGGTAGCTGGGTATCAGATCAGATATAGTTTAATTACCGAAACCGACAGCCCTTCGACGTGCCAGTCTATTTCCGGTATACTAGACGTAGCTATGCCTGAGCCAGATTTGTCATCGTCATCACGCCAACCGCTGGCCGAGCGACTGCGCCCACAGTCGCTTGATGCCGTGATAGGCCAGACACACTTGCTGGGCGATGCCGAGATTTTGCGCCAGATTGTTACAAAGAAGCAACCCGTGAGCCTCATCTTTTGGGGACCACCAGGTACAGGCAAGACGACGCTGGCGCGGATTATTGCTCGCGAGGTGGAGGCTGAGTTTATCGAGCTCAGTGCCGTTACCAGTGGCAAGAAGGACGTCGAGCGGGTTATCCAGCACGCCCGGCAAAATTGGAATCTTGGCCTGCGTACGATGCTCTTTGTCGATGAAATACACCGCTTTAATAAGGCGCAGCAAGACGCTTTTTTGCCTCATGTTGAGTCGGGACTGATTACGTTGATCGGTGCGACGACTGAGAATCCAAGCTTCGAGGTTATTACACCACTACTGAGCCGGATGCGCGTACTCGTCTTGCAACCACTGAGCAAAGACGAAATTCACGCTATTCTCCAGCGCGCCATCACTACCTTGGGTAAGACAGAGTACGTCACGCCAGAGGCGCTCGATTATCTCGCCGAGCTATCGGGCGGCGATGCCCGAGTGGCGCTCGGTAACCTTGAGCTTGCCCTGAATCTCGCTGAGACAGTGACGCCCGATACCGTTACAGCTGCTGCCCAAAAGAAGCTCCCGGGCTACGACAAGCAAGGTGAGATGCACTATGATGTGATCTCGGCCTTTATCAAGTCGATGCGGGGTAGCGATGTCCGTGCCACCCTTTATTATCTGAGTCGAATGATCGACGCTGGCGAAGACCCAAAGTTCATTGCCAGGCGCATGGTGGTATTCGCCAGTGAGGACATCGGGCTGGCAGGTAATGGTGCGTTATCTCTAGCAGTAGCGACCTTTCAAGCGGTGGAACGGGTTGGCTTGCCTGAGGCCCGCTACAATCTCTACCACTGTGCCACAGCGCTTGCCCGCTCGGCTAAATCGCGCGAGATCACCGACCTCATGCACGAGGCAGAGGCTCTTGCTAGCCGCTACGCCGATACACCAGTGCCGCTCCATCTGCGCAATGCTCCCACCAAACTCATGAAGGAGCTCGGCTATGGCAAAGGTTATCAGTGGCAGGCAAACTTCCAACATGAGAAGGGATTTTTGCCAGACGAGGTAGCCCAGCAATATAACGGTACCACGTAGCAACGTGAGACTCGGTAGCGCCTTGTTTCTTCCAGGGCTACTGCTGCGCTACTCCGAGCTGCTCATCCTTGAGTGCTGCGTACACCCCATTCGTCCAACCAAAGCCATCTTGCAAGGGGTACTCCCCGCCGCCGCCTGCACTGGCGGTGACAACATCATACTTCTCGACCATTTTGCGCTTCTGGGTAAAGACAGCTTCATTGGTGGCAAGCCAGCGATCGCGAATGGTTGCCGCCAGTGTGTCATAGCCGTAATTGCGCAGCCCCACAATGGCAAACCACTGCAGTGGTGCCCAGCCGTTGGGGGCGTCCCACTGTTGGTCATTAGTGATGAGGGTTGAAAGAAGTCCACCTGGCTGCAAAAAGTCTTTCTCGAGCCGTTGCGCTACCGCTGCAGCTTGCTCATCGGTTGCAATTCCCACATATAGTGGCGTCACTGCGGCGAGCGTGAGTCGCCCCGTGGTCTGACCAGTGGTGATAGCATAATCCTCAAAGAATTGCGTGGTAGGTTGCCAGCAGTAGCGGCGAATTGCCCGAGCTCGGCGCTCGGCCGCTGCCTCGAAACGCCGCGCCAGGCGACGTTGCTTGATGAGTCGGTAAGCCTCGGCGATCGTCATTTCGAGCTGGTAGAGGAAGCAATTGAGGTCGACCGGCACATACTTTGTCGTCTCGATAGTCTGAATCTGACAGGGGTCGGCAAACCACCGGCTACTAAAGTCCCACCCGCTCTCGGCTGCTGCCCGCAGATCAAGGAATGTCCGCGTCGTATGCGCTGAGGCTGCGTGATGTGCCGTATGGACATCTTCGCGATGCGACTCAGGGCGTGGTGTGGTGCGGTTGTCATAGTAACGATTGAGCGGCGTGCCATCGGGCATAACAGCGACGCGGAGATACGCTGGGTACTCAACGGCCTTGGCTTTCGCAATCTGGCGACGACCTTTCATCCAAAAGCGATACTCAGCAAGAAGGCTTGGCAAAAACTCTGCATAGACCCGCTTGCCTCGGTGGCGCGCCAGCAGCTGTACCATCGCTGCAAACATGGGTGGCTGCGACCGGCTCAAGAAGTATGTCCGATTGGCTGTGGGGATCATCCCAAATTTACGTAGCATATAGGTGTAGTTTCGTATCATGTGCTCGATAGAGCGCCAGCGTCCATCCGCCGCTAGGCCAAGCATAATGAAATACGTATCCCAATAAAACAACTCATCAAAGCGTCCACCTGGCGTCATATATGGATATGGTAGCGCAAGAAGCGAACCCCGATTCTTGCGATTGCGCCGCTCGAGCTGCCGCCAGAGTTGACTCACATGTTGGCGCGCAGTAGTGGTGTCGGTCGGTTGATAGCTCGAAGCGGGGTATACTGTGGTAGAAAAATGCTGCCCAACGAAGGTCGCAAGGTCGAAGCCGGGCTGGCGACGCTGCCGACGATACCGCGCCATAATTGTCCGGGCTGGCTTGGTAGGTGTCATATCGACAAACGCCTTGCCGTCACCATAAATTTGCTGTGTCTGCACCTCATCAAAGAGCTCGCTGAGCGTCTTGTCAGGTGAGTTTGGCGTCGGGCGCACTAGCTCAACCGTCTGCACGGCAGCGGCTTTGGCGCTCTCTTTGGTGTCTTTGGTAAGAGCAATGATTTTCGCAGCAAAAGCGCGGCGGACGTTGTGCATGATAGGCGGTTTCTCCCTATGATGTTATGGTTGCTGTTTGGCGGCGCGTTTGCGCTCGTTGGCGTCGAGGTATTTCTTGCGGAGGCGAAGGGCGTGCGGCGTGACCTCAAGGAGTTCGTCATCTTCGATAAAGTCAATCGATTGTTCAAGGCTCAGCTGGGTGTGAGGCGTCAGTTGGACAGTGCCGTCACTTGATTTGCTGCGCATATTGGTAAGGTGCTTGGCCTTACAGACATTGATCTCAAGATCGTCTGGGCGGTTATTAAGGCCAACGATCATCCCAGCATAGACATCAGTCCCCGCTCCGACGAAGAGTTCACCGCGCGCTTCGGCCGCTTGCAAGGCATATGGTGTGGTCGTACCTGGCTCAAAGGCGATCAAAACACCATTGCGCGTCCGTGGTAATGCACCACCAACTGGCTGGTAGCCATGTGGCAGGCTATACATAATCACTGTTCCCTTTGTATCTGTCAGGAGGCGGTTACGCAGACCAATCAACGCTCGGGTCGTAATGGTATACGTCATCCGCGCTGCACCACTGGTGGTTTGCTCTTGCTTGCGGAGCTCGGCTTTGCGCTTGCCAAGCTCTTGGCTGACAACACCAACAAACTCAGGGCCAATCTCAACCAGCAGCTCTTCAACTGGCTCTTGCTCGCTGCCATCCTTGGTGATCGTCACAACCTCTGGCCGTCCAACCTCAAATTCGTAGCCTTCGCGGCGCATCGTCTCGATCAATACACTGAGGTGAAGCTCGCCTCGCCCCGATACTACAAAGCCAATACCAGACTCCGCCACCCGTAGCGCCACATTAGTCTCGAGTTCGCGCTTGAGGCGATCACCAATCTGCCGGCTGGTAGTAAATTCGCCCTCACGGCCCTTCATCGGGCTGGTATTTGGCCCAAGATACATGCTAATGGTAGGGGCCTCGACTGCCATGACGGGCAGTGCCTCTGGCTGGTCGCGGCTGGCGAGCGTCTCGCCAATATGTGCATCAGCCGCACCAACGATGTAGACAATATCGCCCGCGCCTGCCTCGCTCACCTCTTCTTTAGCGAGGCCGCGGCTGATAAAGAGCTTGTCGATCTTAGCATTGGTAGTTGTGCCATCCGTCTTGATGAGGGTGAGCGCTTGGCCACGCTGAGCAACTCCGCGATGGATTCGGCCAATCGCATATTTGCCAAGGAAGGTGTCGTACTGCAGGGCCGTCACGAGCATCTGGAAAGGCCCATCTGCCACCTGCGGCGCTGGGATGTGCGAGATAATCGCTTGGAAGATCGGTGCTAGGCTGGCTGGCTCACTGGCATCACTTGGCAGTGCTGCCCAGGCTTTGCCTTCGCGCGCTACAGCGTAGTACACTGGGTATTTGAGCTGCGACTCGTCGGTAGCAAGCTCGAGGAAAAGATCGGCCAGCTCGTCCTCCACCTCAGCAATGCGCCGCGCAGGCTTGTCGATCTTGTTGATAATCACGACCGGTGTTAGACCAAGCTCAAGCGCTTTGCTCAGAACAAACTTTGTCTGTGGCATTGGGCCTTCCTGCGCATCGACCACGAGGAGTACACCATCAGCCATGTTAAGCGTGCGCTCCACCTCGCCACTAAAATCGGCATGGCCAGGTGTGTCGATGATGTTGATCTTGTAGTCGACTGCTGGCTCAGCATCGGCAGGTTGATAGTAGACTGTCGTCTGCTTAGCAGTGATGGTAATGCCACGTTCACGCTCCTGCTCGCCACTGTCCATGATGAGAGTCTGAGCCATTTCGGCTTGATTGCTGCGGAATGTATTGCTCTGCTTGAGCAAGCCATCAAGCAGCGTTGTTTTGCCGTGGTCGACGTGGGCAATAATTGCAATATTACGAATATACTGTGGATCTGTCATGACATAAAATAACGGCCCGAATTATATCAGACCTTCCTTACTGCTTATAGTATCACACTAGCAGCTGGTTTGCCTAGGGTAATGTGCATAATCGCGGTGCATATCATAGAGCCTCACCGCATCGTATCTCATCACTGTGCGACCACTGTTATTGTCAGGCGATCGAGCAGGTCATCCACTGTCTCCGCTGTAGCAATTCGACGCCAGCCACGTGCCCCGACAATCATCTGTAGGTCATCGATCATGCTGACGATGGAGGGTGCAGACTGTTCTCGATAGTCAACCGTCTGCAAGCGCTCTAAGAGGCGCTGCCAGCCACCCTGGGCTCGAATCATCCGAATCATAAGCTCATACAAATTGTAGACCTGGGCCGAATGATCATCACGGCCAGTTACGAGCAGGTACTGCCGCTGGGTATAACGCCCGCTCGTATATTCTCTATCATATCCATGGTTATAATACCCATACGTTCGCTGCAGCAGCGCAGCAGTATTGGCCTGGATTGCATGAGCAAGCTCGATGAAGACAACTGCCTGAGGGTCACCCGGCTCGAGATCAATCGATATATCAATGGTATACTCCATGACATCCGCTTCCCACTCCTCGCGCTGAGCAATAATACCACGTGGCGCTGTCTCGCCTAAGCACTGCAATACGTCGATATCCTGAGCATCATACCATGGCTCGGTATCAAGCTGGTGCAGCGCCTCGTGGAGAGCGAGCTGGTCGTGATAGGTGAGCGGATAGCCCTTCTCGGCAATGATTTGCCGCAGCGCACAGTCGATCATCGCATCATCATACTCCGCCACTGGCTGGCGCAGCTGGGCTACAAAGCGCTCGGCCTGCATAGTGTAGAGCGTCGCATCGATCCCCATCACCCCAGCGTCAGAATAGACGATTCCATAGGCTTGGTAGTCGATCGCCTGAAATAACCCTGCTTCAAACAGCTGTCGATGTAGCGTTTGCATCACCAAATGCTCGTAGAGGTGTGCCACGAGATGATCGCCACACGGCTTGAAGATATGAAATGACTCCATATCTGTATTATACCCTACTACTCCACATTCCAGTTGATTATGCTATACTAGCCATATGATGTTACAAAATGATACACAATGTTCGTCAAGTGATCGCCCCGCAGTACCCCCCCCCACGGCCACTACGAGTGGCAGTTGTTGCCCCACCGTGGCTCGCTCTACCTATTAAAGGCTATGGCGGCATCGAGCTCGTTGTCGAAAGCCTGGTGCGTGCACTGCAGCAGCGCAATGATGTCGAGGTAGAGCTTTTCGCCAATGGCGCACGGCGGATGCGCAACGGCACGCCAACCCACTCATACTACAAGCGCGAGCTCTTCGATACCATCGATGATCCCTACTATGACGCACCACTTCAAGCCCTCCAGACTCATCTCAATTTTACTCTCCACGCCATCGAAGCCGATGGCCATTTTGATATTATTCACGACCACAACCCCTACATTGGGCCAGCTTTTTTCTCACCAGTGAGCCGCATACCGGGACTACCACCAGTGTTGCACGCCTTCCATGGGCCACCATTTTCTACGCCGCAGACTATTGAGGCGGGGCAAATGGATAATCGCCCACAGCTCAAATATATGAATCCTGGCCGCCTCTACATGACGTGTATCTCAGAGGCAATGGCGCGCAAAGCCCCGCGCGAGATCCGTCCCCATTTACTACCCGCCGTACACAACGCCATTGATTGCAGTGCCTTCCCTTTCGTCTCGCGCAAGCAAAATTACTACATCACCCTCGCCCGCTTCACCCAAGACAAAGGCCAAGCTACCGCTGTAGCCTACGCTGCCCAGTACAAGAAGCGCCTCCGCATGGCGGGCACAGTCGCAGGGATCGGCAGCAACCGCAAGCTGCTCCTCGAGCTCTCCAACCCACTAACCAACTACCGACGCAACGAAGAATTCCGCTACTATAGCGACCACATCCTCCCGGCCGTCCTCAAGCATCGGCGCATCACCTATGCAGGTAATCTCAGTGGTAAGAAAAAACTCGACTTCGTGGCCAACGCCAAGGCGCTACTCTTTCCTATCGAGTGGGATGAACCCTTTGGTATGGCAGTTATCGAGGCGCTGGCCTGCGGCACACCCGTTGTGGCAATGAAGCGCGGTGCCATGCCCGAGATTATCACCCACGGCATCAATGGCTTCCTTGCGAGCAACCAAGACGAGTTCTTTGCCTACGCCAACCGGGTAGACGAGATCGACCCAGCCGCGTGCCGTGCTAGCATTGAGCAAAAATTCTCTGCTAATATTATGGTGCAAAATTATGTCGAGCGATATCAGGAGGTGATTGCTAGAGCACGGCGGTGATAAATAAAACCTGTACTCTTCGTATACTAACTAAGACTTCACCCTGTTCTATTCTTGTGGTTGGATCTTATTTTTTATATATGGCGGAATTGTTCTACTATTCATAACTCCTTCAATGATACGCTGCAGATCTTCATCACTTAGCCGTTCACTCATAGGTTGCAGGTTGCCGTTTGCAAAGTGCGTTGAATTAATACAACAGGTTGTGACTGAATTGCAATCTATTAACGTCTTTTTTGGAAAAAATGGGTATTTGCCAGCTTCAAATATAATAGTTGCCTGATCCGCTCTACGCTGAGGATTAGAATGATAATATCGAAGACGTTTTTGTACCTGCGATGTGCCGTTAGCAAGAATAAGCGCCTCGTGAGTGTGCGGGTTATAGTTTAGTACTATAAAAATATGATACTTATCACTAAGAAATGGCTCATCACCCTTCATTCTAAATAAAAAGCCTTGTCGTAGTGATCTATAGAATGAATTTACCTGAATATCGGAGGGGATTTGAATCATTTATAGACAAAGAATGGTACATATCTTGTTATTATCAATATAGCGTTCGTGAGCTGCTGCAAGCTGACTAGCGTCTTGCACAAAGAACTCATCATTTTGTGGATTATCAAAGAACCTTTCAGGGTCAATCTCTTTTCGACCCCGTCCACCGCTAGATATAAAGAAATCTTCATACTGTGACCACTCAGGATAGCGATGGCTAATGTTGTTAGCCATATCAAAAGCATCTTTCTTACCAAAGGTATCCCATGCCCATTGAAGTGCCTCTTTGTCTGTCTCTGATAGATAATCGTCTGCTATTTTTGCAGCTGTTGCCATCGTATCCTTCTCATCAGCAGAGAGATAATATCCAATATACTCTATATCATCTTTATCGAATGCAAAATCATTTTTAACCTGGGCTACATCAAGCGCAAGAGAAGCCACCGGACCAAACCTCATAGCAACGTAGTTTCCTTCAGAAACCAATCGCCCATAATGACGAACATGGTAGCGGTCAGCTGCCCAAAGAAGCTTGATAAGCTTCGTTCGATTCATTTTGCCATTATCATCAAAGGACAGTAGATATCGCAATATCTGTGTCGTCTTTGTAATTTCGCTACCCCTAGATAATACCATATCTTTATATTGTCATAGTTTGGTAGTATTTGCAATAGCAAAAAACGAGCCGACTTATGGCCATCTTAGCAGACACCGACCGCTACCAATGGGTGGTATCTGGTGTCTTCAGCCGAACCACAGTTTTTCTTCCACAACATACTACCTCATTTCTTTTGGCCCATATCTTTATAGCGGCAGTATATAGCCGCCAGTATAAGTGCCATTACTATAAAGAATATAACGATATGAACTGCAACGTCTGGTGTCTTACCAGAAATACCATCACCAAATGCAGTATCGATGGAATTATAGATCAACAGTAGCGCTGCAAGTAAGCACACATTGTAGGCAATTTTATATCTGTATTCCATGAGCGCTGTTGCTTTCGTTGCATGTCACATATTTAATATGTATACCCTTATTGTACATTATTAATAGAACCAATTTTAAAGGGTGTTTGCTACTAACTGGTAGATAATACACTGTAAGCTATCCAGCTATGTCAATTCAGGCTATTCACCTAGTTGCATTTTGCAATAAAAAAGCACCTGGTAAAGGTGCATTTGCGCAGATCAGCATCGCGTTTATACACGACAGAGAGAGCATACCGACATTGTTCTTTCACCCACCTTGTGTTTAAATAGAACTATGACAAACGAAGAACTCTCACAGCAAATTGCAGCACTCACAGCAACCGTAACCGAGAAATTTAATGAGATCGACAAGCGATTCGAGCAGATAGACAAACACCTCGAACAGATTGACACGAGGTTTGAAGGAATCGATGGACGCCTCGACAAGCTGCAGGCAGGTCAAGACGACCTGGCCACTAAATACGACAATCTCAAGGCCGGCCAAGACAATTTAGTCGCCAAACATGCCGATCTGCAAGTTGGCCTGGATGATCTGCGCACCAAGTACGGTGAGATGAATGAGAAGCAAGGTTACATCGTCAATGCACAGCAGACCATCGCCAAGACGCAGGACGAGCTGCAACGCGCCCTGGAGGAGCATGGTGCCAAGCTGGAGGAGGACTTCACCGACATGAAAGCGACGCAGGCGAGCATCCAGCACGACATTTCACGGATCAACCGCAAGATGATTATCGAAGCCGGCGTGCGCGACACGATGCACGAGAGCGTCTTCTCCACCCAAGACAGCCACTACCGCGAACTCGACCGTCGCCTCCGCGTCCTGGAAGCCCACTTCCCCGAACTAGGGCAGCAGGGAGCGTAGGTATGGCTGGCACGGCGCACGACCCGAGCGCATCCCCACGACTACTTGGATCACGCGCCGCTCAGGCTGCTATCAGCCTAGTCGAGCTTGAAGGCGTTGCCGTCACTCCAGCAGTACGACGCTGGCTTACCCAGTACGCCCAGCAGCAGATCTCGCAGCGTGAACTCATTGCCAAGATAGAGGCGGAGGTGGCGACACTGATGCAGCAGCCTAGCGAGAAGACACGTCCGGCCTGTCTCTAATGTCAGTTGCGTTCAGCTTCACTATACGTGCGCCTCATTAGATAAAATATATACTGAATAACGGTGCCAAGTCAGTCACATATAAAGCAAAGTCATAGAGGATTTTATGCTACAGTTTCTGTTATCCATGCGAGGTAGTCATGTGATCCATCTGTAATATCTAAACATATTATATCAGGAACATCATAGTCGTGGAGGCGCTGCACTGCCTCTTCGATCTCTGGAAACTTGCTTTTTTCAGTTTTTATCAGCAAGAGAAACTCGTTGTCCTCTTGACATTCTCCGTCCCAGACATAAACGGAATTTATTTTCGTTATCTGAACGCAGGCTGCAAGTTGGTTTGCAACAAGGTGCTTGGAAATAGTGGATGCTTGCTCCTTGGTTGCGACCGACACCATTGTCATGCAGTACTTGTTGCTAGGCATTGTTGTTCCTCTCTGTTCTGTTGAGTAACCATGATAAATTATAGATGACTATATCATGTTATGTATAGCCTCGTCTATCGACAATTAAGCCAAAAAGCGTATAATCATAATCAGACACAGTTGATCGCCGTGTCACCAAAAAATCTCCGGCAGGTAGTTTCTAGGCTACACCGCGGGAGATTTTTATTGTAGGCTGATCTAGCGCGGCTTCCTGTCGAAGATAGACGTGAAGTCATTACGCTTCGTTCGTATGTCTTCCTTAACTTGGACGCAGAAATAGCTGCCGTCCTTCGTTATGCCATAGAACCGGTAGCGTAGTATCCGTTGATCTTTGCACCGGTGAATCTACCTCTATACTCCCTGCTGCATCAAGTCTGGGAACTTTGCTTCAACGAGGCGCAGGCGGCGGTCGAGGTTGCCGTAGAGTGTTTCGTCGGCGGTTTTGCGGCTGCCAGACTCGTGGAAGAGGCTGCGGCGTAGGCGTGCCATCTCAGCTCGTAGCTCGTCTTGGCCAGCTTCCAGCTTGGTCTGGCCTGTCTTGAGCTCGCTCAAGCGCTCTTCCCACTTGTAGTCGAGATCTTTTATTATGTCGCTCAATACCTTGTAATCTTTGCGCATGTCATCAAACTGCTTGTCCACCGCTTTGAACTGTTTGTCGATCACATCGAACCGTTGATCGATTCGGTTACTGAGCGCTGCTATTTGGTGAGACAATTCTTCATTCGTCATACTTCAATTTAAGCATAGAGGCGGGGAGGAAACAATGGAGGGAGTGCTTAATCAGTTATTCGTAATAATATACTTGCGCGGCATGGATGATTGTCTCTCTGTTTTTTGTTACCTGGACATCTCATCAGCCGTGCGAATCATCTACTCTGTTTCTGCGCGCATATCTCTCCTACATCTGCACTCCTCACACTGTCTAGGCACCGTCATGATCAGTGCAAGTCGCGTACGCTGGCGATGACGACATACTGCACGATGGTGTGGCGCAAAGTAGCCCTTCAGGTAGGCACTGCGGTAGCAGCTGGATCCGCCATCACTGCTAGGTTCCAGGTATTTGTGTAACAAATACAATTATTTCATCTTTATTATAGCGCGGAAAAGATCTTGAAATTGATGCATTATTTCACTGGCGCGCTTAAATGGGATCGGCATGGCGACAGTGTACCAAAGGTATTCACATTCTTGTCGAAATGCTCCGTGAAATACTTCTAATGATAATGCTCCTATAAGGCGAACTTCTTCCTTTGTTAGTTGAACAGTTGCCCCATCCTTCGTTGTTTCTAGTACTTTCATTGCAGTTTCTCCGATTATGTTGATAATGCCATTAGTATGGAGGAGAAGCTGGAAAGGATTGTCAAACATTGGCCTGGGATAATTTCTTGACGATAGTAGATAGTGCCCATATGAAATCGATCGCAACTAGCGGCACCCACCTAGCCTTCCTCTGGCACCCCGGCGACGGCACCCCACCTGCCTGGTGGAACGACGAAGAAGGCGCATGGATGTGACAGCTTGAGGCGATGCGAGAGCAGGAGGGCGCACCGCGCACCACTGCACCCCATTCATCTGTAGATTAACGGCATATCATTATGATGCTCAGCGGAATCCTCCGGTGGCAATGCTCCGATACCTGGTGTCCCTCGATATAAGTAGTGGTCAACTGCTCTGGGCAATGTGCAATCCAGTTGCGAGAAAAAGGTCGCTTTGCGCTCATCGCCATGATACAGCGTAATGGTTGTGCCATACCCACAGCATTCATCAAACTCGTAGGCCAAAGTTTCGTTCTTTCCTGGCTTGAAGTCATTGATCGTATAGAGCGTTCCCGCCTGGGGGACGTAATACTGCACGATATTCTCTAGAAAAGGAATCTTTACGTGCTTTAGATCTGTCGCAACAACAATATATTCAGGGTCGTCGATATTTGTGCCAGGATAGTGTATCAGAATTGAGTTGTATGATTGCCGGTCTATCTCGCGATAAGATAGCTCGTAGAACGGATAATGCTCCTGCCTTGCGGAATCGTACAGGTAGTTTTGAGGAATGACCGATTCAATGTGTCCAAGCAGTGAGGATATCTGTTCTTGCTCACTTTTGCTCAATGAATCAGCAGTGGCCAACGCAATCTTATCTTCGTAGTTGCCATAAGCAAGTACGGAACGCCAAAATAGATCGTTTTGTCGTTTTGTCTCCCATAGTGTTGCTATGTCAAATTTTGGAGCATGCTCCATGGTATAAATATAACATTAATGACGTCCATTCAACAAACGTTCGAGCAATTCAAGCGGTTTATAGTACGGAGTGAGACTATCTTTGCGTGTGTCGTATACTTCAACAGCTCCTGCAGCAACGTCCATTGCTTGTAAGTCGCCAGGGTCGTTGACTTTGTAGGCGAATTTAAGTCGATAGAGCGCATATTCTATGGCTGCTGATCCAGAATCTCGTGCCAAACGAAGTCCCTGGGAAATAGCATCGTTCTTGGTTTTCTGCTTCTGCTCGAGCGTGGTCGCATGAGAAAGTTCATACGTCGCCTCATCTCGTTTTATGATGGCATACGATAAAGCATCTTCAAGAACATTCAGCCGTCCGAATACTCCACCAGTGGCAACTATATCAACCTGGTCATTCCTACTATCATGTCTAGACAAATAAATAACCGAAAGGAGGATTGAGTGTATGGAAGCAGGATCAATACAAGGTGGTGCAGCGGCAGTCGGAGCTGACCCGTTTGCGGCTATGGCCGCCCAACTGACTCCCAAGCGCGCCGTCTCCTACATCCGCGTCTCCACCCGGGAGCAGGCTCAGCGCGGTGGGTCGGAGGAGGGGTTCTCCCTGCCCGCTCAACGGGAGGCCAACAAGCGCAAGGCCCAGTCGATGGGTGCGCTGGTGGTTAAGGAGTTCGCCGACCGGGGTGAGTCGGCTCGTAGTGCGAACCGGCCTGAGCTGCAGAAGATGCTGGCGTATCTTAAGGAAGACGGTGGGATTGACTATGTCATTGTCCATAAGTTAGATCGGTTAGCTCGTAATAGAGCAGACGATGTGGAGATCAACCGGGCGTTCGAGGAGGCGGGGGTGCGGTTGGTCTCGACGAGTGAGAACATCGACCAGACGCCTGGTGGGATGTTGCTGCACGGCATCATGAGTTCCATCGCTGAGTTCTACTCCCGGAACCTGGCCAACGAGGTCATGAAGGGGATGGGAGAGAAAGCAAGGAATGGCGGGACACTCGGTAAGGCACCACTCGGTTACATCAACGTCCGTGCCAGGGATGAGAACGGCCGAGAAGTCCGCACCATCGCCCTCGATGAGGAGCGCGCACCACTCATCCGGCTGGCCTTCACGGAGTACGCCACCGGCAACTGGACGGTCAGTCAACTAGCCAAGCACTTGGCAGGGCTGGGGCTGGATGTGCCGGCGACGCCGACGAGGCCAGCCCGTCCCATCACCAAAGGGCGGCTGCATACGTTGCTGCGGCACCCGTACTACAAGGGTGTGGTGCAGTTCCAGGGCGTGGAGTATGCGGGCAAGCACGAGCCGCTGGTGGATGAGGAGACGTGGCAGGCGGTGCAGGCTGTGCTGGGCTCCCATCGCAGTGGCGAGCGGGAGCGGATGCATAACCATCTTCTCAAGAGCACGGTGGTGTGTGGGCAGTGTGGTAGTCGGTTGCTGGTGCAGAACACGAAGAATGGCAAGGGGGTGCTGTACCCCTACTTCATCTGCGCCAGGCGGCAGCGGCTGCATGACTGCTCCTTCAAGGCGGTGCTCATTGAAGTGGTGGAGGCGCAGATGCAGGAGGTGTATCGGCGGCTGCACGTGAGTGAGGCGGATCGGCAGGAGATTGAGCGATATCTGCTGGCGGAGCTGGCACAGATCGAGGGGGAGAAGGATCGGAACGTCCGGTCGCTAACGGTGCGACGGACGAACCTGGAGGATGAGCGGCGCAGGCTGCTGCAGGCTCACTACGGTGGAGCAGTGCCGCTGGAGCTGCTCAAGGAGGAGCAGGATCGGTTGGGGCGAGAGCTGGCAGGGATCCAGCGTCAGCTCGATGCTTACCAGGCGGATGCCAAGCTGGTGCGGGCGCATGTGGAGCAGGCGCTGGATCTGCTGGAGGACTGCTACCGGCTGTATATGGCGGCACCGGATCACTTGCGGAAGCAGCTGAACCAGGTGTTCTTCGAGCGGGTGCTGGTCAATCCGGTGGTGGATGAGGATGGACGAGTTGTTCTGCCTGGCGACGGTGGTGATGACGGGGCTGGCGGAGAGGTGCAGGATGCGGACGACGGTGTGAGGGGCGCTGGTGGAGAGGGTGATGAGCAGGAGCCTGGTGAGTGTGAGCCGGACGACGCTGGTGATGAGCCAACGCGTCGAGCCGATGAGGTGCCCTGCTCTGTCCGGGTGGCGGACACCGGTAGCGATGTCTGCCTGGAAGCACGACTCAACCGGCCGTTCGACCAGCTGGCCAGCGCACGGCTGCGCGCCGTAGCACGGATTGCTGCCCGACGAAAATCGCCCACCTCGACAGGAGGTGGGCGACGGTCCTCGGCTGAGACGGGTACGGGAGCTGTTTCTCAGGGTGAGGGTTTGTATAGCGATGCTGTGGTGCGCTTCAGCAAGCTCGACACAAACAACTGGAAGCCCCTGCTCGCCTTCCGCAAGCGTCTCATCGCGGGTGAGGTGGCTCCGGAACCGAGCATACCTAGCGTAGCGCCTACTGCAGAGGCTAGCGAGACCACGACGGCCCGCGGCATCCGCAACACGGCTTGTCGCCCGATCAGCGCGGCGAAGAAGCAGCAGATCCTCGATCTGGAGCCCACCGGCATGTCTGCCCGCGAGATCGCTGCCGAAGTCGGTGTCACTGAGTCAACCGTCCGTGCCACCTGCCGCCAGGCCAAGCGACCACCCCGCCGCAAGCGACACTTCACCAGTGATGACCTCCAGCGTGCTCAGCAGCTCCACGCCCAGGGGCGCACCTACATCGAGATCGGGCTGGAGCTCGGCTTTGGGCGGGATACGGTCAAGAAGCATCTGGCGGCAGTGCAGGTGCGGTGAGCCCATCACTGAGAATAGGACACATCACACGATGAGTGGCGCTATACATCAAACTACCGCTTCTGTGCCCGGTTGGTAGTGATCGGTACATCGATGCAGTCTCGGGCAACTACAACCTCATCCTTGATGATGTAACACTCCACGACGTGGTTACCTCGGAAGTCTGAATGCTCGATGCGCACGTTATGACTACTTGAGTCTATAATTTGCCCTCGGGTGGCTTTTCGACGCTGAGCTTCTGCGCCACGATTTAGCACCTTCCATTTCACTTCATAAGGCTCTGCAGCTGAGCAAGAGGTAATCCAGAACTTTAACTCTTTCTCGGCCTTCAGTGGGGCGTGAGTGCGCAGCATTTCACGAAGGGTGGTCGGCCTCCAACCATCTTGCGTTACTTTACAGTCGATGTGCACGGTAGCCGTTATGTCAACAGGGTACAGGTTTTCGATGAACTCTTCGGTGTCGTCAATGGAAGGCTCATTCGTTCTTGCTACGCGCGGTACGGCACTGCCGAAAACTACTCGCCATTTCTCAGCTGCCGAAACGGTGCCACCCTCGATAGCTTCAACGCAGCAGTTGTAGGCCTTCTTGGCTTTCGGTTGAAACTCGCACCGCACTTTCACCTGCTGGTTGCTACCTAATGCGTGGTAGTAATCTTGCTCGGGCTCGTCCTTGAGGAAACAGAAAAAGTCTCGGACCATTAGATGGAAAGAATCGAATCCGGTGTGGTCGTAGTCTCGGTTACCTTCAAAGAATCTATACACTAAGGTGTCGATGAGGAGGCCGCCCATATTTAATCCATGGGTGTTCTTCCAGGCCCGTACCATTCTTGCTAGGTGGCGCATATGTGACGATGTGAGATCATTACACTCCTTAGTGGCGACGATTTCATCGCGCGGTTTAGTGACTTTCCAGCGCTTAGCAATCGTATCGGGGTAGCTAAAACTCTTGTCTTGGTTCTCGAAGGCTGGTTGTACTTCAAACTTGAAGGCATTACTAACAAACTGCACTCGGACAACACACTGGTCGACGACCACCTCTGTTTTTGGGTAGCGATCTTTAAGAATATCTCTGACACGCTCAAGAATTCGTCGCGGCCCATTCTCGTCGCTGTAAGAGGTGCGTATGTCAGGAGGTAGAATAAAAATCATGTCGAGGTCGGACACCCCTTTGATTGCTGTGTGTCTGCCGAACGACCCAACCATCAACTTGTAGTCTGTGCAACCCTCCTTTGACCGAAAGCTCTTGTTTAGTGCCTTCGTG
>JABZJS010000014.1 GCA_015257665.1 Nanosynbacter sp.
TGCGGGCCAGCTCCGCCCCAATATGGTGGTGCTTGCCTTCCATCTTGTGCGTCACTGCCTTACCCATATCGTGAAGTAGTGTAGCGATCTTCACAGTACGCACATCTGCCCCAATCTCTGCCGCAATCAGCCCCGCAATCTGCGCCATCTCGGTGCTGTGCTTCAAGACGTTTTGGCCATAGCTTGTCCGGAACTTCAGCTCACCCACAAGGTGGAGCAGCTCCTTTGGAATACCAGCCACACCAATCTCACGCGCCGCGTCTTCACCAGCCCGCACCACTTCTTTGTCAATCTGCTTGTTTGCCTTGGCCACGACCTCCTCGATGCGACCAGGGTGGATCCGCCCATCCTTCATGAGCATCTCGAGGCTCAGGCGCGCCACTTGGCGACGGACTGGGTCAAAGCTACTGAGGACGATCATCCCTGGCGTGTCGTCCACTAAGATGTCAACACCGGTGGCTCGCTGCAGAGCTTGGATATTGCGCCCTTCTTTACCAATGATGCGACCCTTCATATCGTCGTCGGGCAGCTTAATGGCAGTCACTGTGCGCTCGGCCGTCACTTCGCTACTCATACGCTCCATCGCTGTCACGAGGATCATCTGAGCCTTCTCCTCGGCATCATCCATCGCTTCGCGCTGCAATTTATCCACCAGGCCAGTCAGGTCTTGGCGGATATCACGCTCGGTCATATGCATCAGCTTACTGGCGGCGTCTTGCTTGGTAAGGCCAGCGATTTTCTCGAGCTTAGCCTGCTGCCGGCCCCGAATCTCACGGATCTCATTTTTGAGCTCATCGACTTCTGTCTCGCTCTTGCGGAGCTTCTCACTGCGGCGATCGAGCTCGTCGAGTTTGCGATCGAGGCTCGCCTCGCGCTCGAGCAAGCGATTCTCTGTCTTTTGCATTGCGCGGCGGCGCTCATTCTCGATCCGCAGCGCCTCGTCCTTGGCCTTAAGGACAATGTCACCTGCTTGCTGCTTGGCCTGAGCCAATTCTTTGTCAATTGTCCGCTGGCCATTGGTGGTTTGCTGGCGATCGTAGGCATACTTGCCACCAAAACCAAGCGCCACGCCAATCGCCGCGAAGAGTACTTCTATCATGGTATTCCTTTCTCCGGATATGTGTTGTTCTTATTACATCAGACTTGCGTCAGCCCACACCGGTGTTATCAAACATTAAACCTATCTACAGACTAATATATTGTATCGCGTTTTGGCTAATTTGCGCAACTGGCAATATGGAGGTCTATCTATTTACAGAGGTAACGATTTATTACCCTTATGCTTCATCCTCGCTACTTCTTTGGCTGGGTGATGTGTGCAGCTGCACCGTACTGAGGTAAGACAATGTTATCATCCTCGCCATGTGCTAGCCGCTTAAGGCAGGCAGCGCGCCAATCATCACTCACCGCGCCAACGATCGGGATATGCTGCTCGTGCGCAAGTGTATTAAGCACCGTCAGGCCAATCCGCAGCCCTGTAAAGCTCCCCGGCCCAGACCGCGCCCCAATGCCAGTTATATCCGCCAGTGTCTTGCCATGCTCGGCCAAGCGATCACGCAGATAAGCCAGCATATCACGCGCCAGGGTGCGACCAGCTGGCCACTCATAGCTCGTCTGAGTACCAGTATCATCTACCAATGTTAGCTCCACGACCATCCCCGCGCTATTCCACAAAATAATCATGCCGAGACCTCCTGGAGAAGCTGGGTCAACACGGTGCCACCAGCCTCAATATCCAGCTGGCGGACCGTCTCGCTCTGTGCAGTAATGGTGATCGTTAGGTGGTCGGGTGGGACGACATCCGCTACAGCCTGAGCCCACTCGATGATAGTCACTGTGCGGGGCTCAGCAATCGCCTCTGCCAGCTCAAGCTGCATCACCCCTGCATCGCCCACACGATAAAAATCATAATGCGCAAGCTGGATATCATCGCGCCCGTGATACAGCCGACTAATCGTAAAAGTTGGGCTCTGGATATCATCGGTAATGGCGAGGCCATGCGCAACCCCCTTAACAAGCGTCGTCTTGCCTGCGCCAATATCCCCTACTAGCACAATCACCTCACCACCGCGTAACGCCTGGCCGAAGCGTTGACCAAGTTGTAACGTATCAGCAAGTGATTGACAGATAACACGCATACTGGCTCTAGTATAGCACAGCCTTACCTCCGTTGATACGAATATCGCTCTATCCTCTAGTCAGCATAAGCATAATGAGCTACAATAAGCGTAAGTACTATGCATATATCTGATTCTACTATCGTCAAACTCCTCGAGCGCAGTGGCGCTGCGACCAGCCAGCAGCTCCAACCACTGGTGAGTGAGGCTGCGTCGTCTAATTTGCGGCTGCAAGATATTGTCTTGCAAAATAACCTCATCGACGAACGTGCTCTCACTAAGCTCTACGCTACCTACGCTGACATCCCTTATATCGAGCTCGATCCGCGTGATATCCCCTCCGATATCCTTACGCGCATCCCTGAGCGAATCGCCCGCCAGTATAATGCTGTCATCTTCAAGATCGACCCTGATGGGCTGATCCACCTCGCCATGGATGACCCAGACGATGTGCAAGCTGTCAACTTTATCGAGAAGGAAATTGGCACAAACACCCGTGTCTATATTGCGCCACGCAGCAATATCTTGGAATGCCTTGAGGGGTACCGCGGCGATGTGACGCAGGAGCTCAAGGAAGTGATCGACATCCAGCGCGAGGATGATGGCTCCAACCAAAAAGTGACTGAAGCAGAGGTAGCAGAAGACTCACCAATCGCCCAAACGGTTAATCTGTTACTAGAGTATGCCATCCGCAGCAATGCCAGCGATATCCACATCGAGCCTCGCGAGCAATTCGTGCAAGTACGTTACCGGATTGATGGCGTCCTTAAAGAAGTAAACCGCCTACCCAAGAATGTGCTTGGTGCACTCGTAAGCCGCATTAAGATCCTCTCCAACCTCAAGATAGACGAACGCCGCATACCACAAGACGGTCGCTTTAAGATCAAAGTCGCAGGCAAGCAGTACGCCCTGCGCGTCAGCACGCTACCCATCGCTGATGGTGAGAAGGTGGTGATGCGTATCCTCGACGAATCGAACCAAGCAGTGACGCTCGAGCAGCTTGGCTACTGGGGCCATTCGTTGGCTGTTATTAATCAAGCACTAACCGAGCCCAATGGGATGATCCTCGTGACGGGTCCAACCGGGAGCGGCAAGTCTACCTCACTTTTTTCCGTCCTTTCGATGCTTAATACACCTGAGGTCAACATCTCAACCATTGAGGATCCTGTGGAGTATAAGATCCCCGGCGTCAACCAAACCCAAACCAATAGCAAAGCTGGTATGACATTCGCCAGTGGCTTGCGCGCTCTGCTGCGCCAAGACCCAAACATTATCATGGTAGGTGAGATCCGCGATGGCGAAACAGCTAACCTTGGTGTCCAAGCTGCCTTAACGGGCCACTTGGTATTTAGTACACTCCACACCAATAACGCCGCTACTTGTTTGCCGCGCCTACTCGATATGGGGATCGAGCCCTTCCTTATCGCCAGTACCGTTAAGGCCGTGGTAGGCCAGCGCCTGGTGCGCCGCCTCTGTATGAACTGCCGCCAAAGCTATGTACCCAACCAAACAGAAGTCGCAGAAATCGTCCGCCTCTTCCACCTTGCGCCGGGCCAAAATTTCTATTACATCCACCAGCTTGAGGCCCAGGCTATCGTCCAAAAAGTCGGTGGTGAGACACCCTGGGGCACGACGGATACCACCATCGCTGCCCTCTGGCGGCCAAACCCAAATGGCTGCGATGAATGCAATCACACCGGCTTCAAGGGCCGGGTGGGTATCTACGAAGTCCTCGGCACTTCGCGCGAAATCCAAAAGATGATCATCGGCGGCAACACCAGCAACGAAATCCAAGACCAAGCCGTCGCCGAGGGGATGACCACTATGCTCACCGATGGATTAATAAAAGCAATCCGCGGCAACACCACTGTAGAAGAAGTGCTCCGCGTCACAAAGGAATAACATGCCACAATTTCGCTACATCGCCATCACGAACAAAAACGACTCCATCAATGGAACGATCGACGCTCCCGATCGTGCTAGTGCCCTAGCCAGCCTGAGCCGTCAAGGCCTGCGACCAATTAGCGCTGAAGAGGTTAAGCCAAAGCGCGCCAGCTTTGCTCTCTTTGGTGGCAACAAGGTCAAGAGTGAAGACTTGGTGATGTTTACCCGTCAGCTCAGCGCCATGGTGTCGGCTGGTGTACCGTTGCTGCGCGCCATGGGTTCACTGCACGACCACACCAGTAGTAAAGCCCTCCAAATGGTGACAGGCGACTTGCTGCGCGATGTCGAGGGCGGTATGGCACTCGCCGACGCACTCGAAAAGCACCCAGAGACCTTTAATACCGTTTTTATTAACATGGTGCGCGCGGGTGAGGCAGCTGGTATTCTCGATGATATCCTCAAGCGCCTGGCCATGCAACAAGAAAAAAACGCCAGTATGCGCAAAAAAATCAAAAGCGCCATGACATACCCTACCGTGCTCATTGTCATCACCATTGCCGCCTTTTTTGGCTTGATGGTCTTTGTTATTCCACAAATCGGCAGCATTGTGCGTGGCCTCGGCGGGCCGGACGCCAAGCTGCCCGCCATTACCGAGTTTATGCTCGGGCTGAGCGCATTTATCATCCAATATGGGATCTTTATCATTGCTGCGCTCGGTGCGGGGATATACTTCTTCCGCCGCTATATCAAGACACCAGCAGGCAAACTCTGGCTCCACACCATCATTCTCAAGATACCAAAAATCAACGATATCATCACCAAAATCGCCGTTGCTCGCTTTGCTCGCACGTTCTCGGCGTTGATGGGGTCGGGGGTAGCAGTACTCGAATCCCTCCGCGTGACTGCCCGAGCAGTGGGTAACAAAGTCTACGAAAATGCCCTCAATGATGCTGCCGAGCAAGTCAAAAATGGGCGCAACCTCTCGAGTATCATCGAAAAAAATCCACTCTTCCCACCCATCGTGGCGCAAATGCTTTCCGTTGGCGAAGAGACTGGCCAGACCGATACCGTGCTTGTGAAGGTGGCAGATTATTATGAGGAGGAAGTAGACGTCGCAATCGATGGCATCAGCTCCATCATCGAGCCCGTCATGATCGTCATCATGGGCGGCATGGTCGGGCTCATTGCCGCCTCGGTGATGTTGCCAATCTCGAATATGGCAAATCAGATTAAGTAAGACTGGATTCCCTATTCTCTGTCGGCGTTTCAGCTACATATTAGTTCTTTATCCGATAGCGTGATCTGCCACTGGCCAGCGACCTGTCTTTTTTGCCATTATCACATCACGGACAACAGTTTATCGATCCATGACAATCCTCCTCAAAACGCTAGCGTTTATCATATCGCTTATGCTATAATGACGGAAACGAACGTATCATGGCAAAGTTATTTTATCGCGACAAACCAATCATCGGTCTCGACATTAGTCAGACAGGCATCAAAATCATGTCAATCGACTCCAAGCGCTGGCTCGTGCTGGGCTATGGTTCGCTCGACCTCGACCCCAAGGAAGTCCAGACATCCCTCGACAACCCTGATGACTCCTACCTAGCCGAGCGCCTCAGCTCGCTCATCAACGAACATCTCATTGGCAACCTTGGTAGCGATCACGTAGTGATTGGTGTGCCAACCAGCCGCACCTACTCGCGCACTTTCATGATCCCAGCTAAAGAAGCAGCACACCTCGATGGCGCTATCCAGGTGGAGGTCGACCAGTATATTCCGCTGCCGCTCGATTCGCTCTATGTTGACTATGAAGTGATCGAGCACACCAAAGAGCAGCTCAACGTTGTGATGTCAGCTGTGCCTAAGCAGCTGGTCGACGCCTGTTTGCAAGCAGCCGAAGCGGTGGGACTCGTGCCCGTAGTCGTTGAGCCTAATATCAACGCTATTGCACGCGTGCTCGACAGCGCTGATGCTGGCAACCTTCTCACGCTTGTCGTCGATATTGGTCCAGCGAGTACCGACATCGCTGTGCTAGATAAAAGTGCTGTCCGCCTGACTGGTGGGGTGGCAATTGGCGGCAACACCTTCACTATCGACATCTCGAAGCATCTCAACATCACACTCGAGAATGCCCATCAGCTCAAGGTGCTCAATGGCCTCTCGCCTGGGCCACGCCAAGCTGGCATCACTGAGGCACTCAAACCAAGTCTCAAGCGCATTAGCACCGAAATTCGCAAAGTGATCCGCTATTATAACGACCGGATTGGTGATGAGCGCAAGATCGAGCAAATCGTCATCGTCGGTGGTGGTAGCAATGTACCAGGCATGGGCGACTTCTTCACCAACGACCTCGTCATGCCAGTGCGCGTCGTTAATCCATGGCAAAAGCTCGACTTTGGCAAGCTCCAGCAGCCACAAAAGCAGTTTCGGCCTCGGTATATCAGTGTTGCAGGCCTGGCTAGCCTTAGTAGTGGGGAGATTTGGAAATGATTAATCTATTGCCACCAGCGTATAAAAAGCAGCTCGCTGCGAGCCGCACCAACACCTTACTACGCCGCTATGTCGTGCTCCTGTTTGTCTTAGTCTTTATCGTTTTGGCTGAAATTGGCGGCGTGTACTTTTTCATCGCAACCGAGCGTAGCCGCAACCAAGCTGCCGTGGAACGCAATCACAACAAAACTGCCGAATACGCCACCGTCAAGCGTGAAGCAACTGAATTCAAGGCTAACCTCACGACAGCCAAAGCCATCCTTGACCAACAGGTCTCGTACACCCGCCTTATCAAGCTTATTGCCGACCGCCTCCCACCCAACGTTATCATCGAGCAGCTTAATATTGACCCAACCACCTTTGGCACCCCCACCACACTAAGCATCCGCGCCAAAGGCTACAACGATGCCATTGCTCTGCGCAACCGCCTCAATGACTCCGCTATCTTCTCCAGTGTCAGCTTCCAATCCATCACGCTGCAAGACAAAGACGCCGGTAGTTATCCCTACACCTCAACCTACAGTGTCACATTCAAGAAAGGAATCGGCCAACAATGAGCAAAAAATTCACGCTAACGGCGACAAACCTCCGGATTATCCTTGCCGTGTCGCTAGTAGTTATTACTGCAATTGGAGCTGGTGGTTTTGCCCTTGCCTATAACTGGCTTGATGGCTTTGCGGCCGATGCCAGCACTGTCGCCTCGCACGCTGCCGCCAGTGAGTCTGAGCTGCAAGAGCTCTCCCAGACCGAAAAGATGCTCAAAACGCAGCATCATGCCGTCGAGCGCGCCTCCAAGATCGCTGCCGAAAGTAAAAGCTACCAATATCAGGATCAGATCATCAACGACCTTAACGACTTTGCCCGCAAAGCTGGCATTACTATTGCAGACATCACCTTTGCCGATAACAATGCTAAGGGCAGTTCGTCAAGTAGCTCATCGAGTAGCAGCAAGACGGGCACATCCCTGCCTGCTATTGCCGGACTCAAAGCGACTACTGCATCTGTCACCGTCAAGAACCCCGTCGAGTATCGCAAGCTTCTTACCTTCATGTATCTTGTCGAGCAAAGCCTGACAAAGATGCGCATAGCCAATGTTGACCTCTCGCGCAGCACCGCTCAGGGCCAGCCACCCGATAGTATTACTAGTAACACATTAACCATCGAGGTATATCTCCGATCATGAACAGCGATCTCTCACTCGCCGCGCTTGGGCGCGCCAGTAGCAAATTTCTCCACCGCTACCACATTATTCTCTTTGTGGTTATTGCCTTCGGTGGCTTAGCCGTTATTACCTTCTTGCTTAATGCCACGATCTCTAAGGCGTCAGAGGCTGCTCCACCCCAGCCCACTAATGGTATCGACCAAGCGACCATCAAAAAAATCGAGCAACTCAAAACCGCCAGTGAATCCGACCAAAGCGCCAGTCAACTGCCGATTAGCTCGCGTAACCCATTTGTTGAGTAACATTTTGCGCAGCCGTAGTGGAGCTTTTTGCGGCGCAATGATATACTACACATATGATACTGCTCGGATCTGCACTCGCCAACTATCCTGTGATGAGCTTACAAATGGGCGGCAAAGTTGGTAGCCTAGCCCAGCCGCTTGTCGATCCAGCAACCTTAACCATTGTTGCCTACACCGTGGATGGCTCATTCGCTAACGACACAACCATGCTACTCCGCCTCGCTGATGTACGTGAGATGAGTGAACTCGGCATGATCATCGACTCCGTCGACGAACTCATCACCCCCACCGATGTTATCAAGATCCAGCGCCTCTACGAGCTCAAGTTTCACCTTTTGGGCATGACTGTTCAAGACAAGCGCGGGCGACGCCTCGGTAAGATTAGCGACTATACGATCGAGACGGGTAATTTTGTCATCCAGCAACTCATCGTCCGGCGCTCGTGGCTTCACCGCCTCAATGATGCTGAGCTGGTTATTCATCGGTCACAAATTATCGAGATTAATAATGATGCTATCATCGTCCAGTCGCAGGCTGAGACCAAAAAGTCCGAGCAAAAGGCCACCCAACCGGCCATGAGTAGTGGCGAATACGTCAACCCCTTCCGTAAGCCATCGCAAGCCCGAGAATCAATTAAGAGCGACGAACGTCGCTAACACACATCAGTATTCATCACCCGCCAACGCTGCTCGGATGTCATCATAGGCAAAGCCTTGGCGCAAAAGATACGCGATAAGCTTTTGCTCGTCTGGGTAGCGGGGGCGTTTTTTAGCAATCACCTTAGCTAGCTCGTCTTCATCAGTCCGCCTCGACTGCGCTAATGCTTGGTTTATCACCTCCGATGCAACGCCCTTAGCACGTAGCTCTGCCTCCAGCTTGCGGCGCGACACCCCCTTACTCTGGTGGCGATTCTCCACCCACCACTGGGCAAATGCCTCATCATCGATATACCCACGCTGCTCAAGGCGCGCAAACACCCGTTGCACAACCATTAGTGAAGCACCAGGCTTCTCAACCAGCGTGCCAGTTTTGCGTTGTTTATACTTGCGTGGCAGTGTTTTGCGCTGGAGATAGTCGCGGATTTCGCGTGCACTGTGCGGCCGCATAAGGGTGTACTCGAGCGCCCGTGCATAGAGCTTACCAAACTCCCCCTCGCGGCGCAGTTCAGCCAGCTCGGCCTCAGTCAGCACCCTCCCCACCTTCACACCACAATCCACCACCTGCGCCACATCAAGGCTAAAATCATACGTGCCATCGATGAATACATTCACTCGATCGGCATTCCGCACCTGTGCAGTAAGCGCAGTAACGGTGTAGGTTTTTTCTGTCGGCATATATGTATTATACGCAAATTTATTTAGTCATGTCACCCAGCTCTCCTCTCTAGAAGTGAGCTGTGCCAACCCTACTACTGAAATGCTTTGAGATAGATATTATATGCTTCATCAATGAAGACGGCTTTATTGGTACGAAAAGCTGATTGATCGCTATTTATGTCCTCAACGTTCTCACCATTAGAAATAAACTCAATCTTTGCTATTGGCACCATATGTCCAATCAGGACAGCTGGTCGGCGTGTCTGCTCATCTCGAGCGGGAGATACGTCAACAACATAGAACGTATTCTCTTGGTCATACCCCCCATCAGCAAGCAGTTTACTAGCATTATCATAGGCAAGAAAAGCTCTCATACCATTAATACATGGTTCATATATTGTGTTTATGTCTGCTGGACTAACCTTTCTTAGTTTAAAATCATATATATCTTTGTACCAAAAGTTCTTACATTCATCAAAGAACATATAGATGACTTCATCCTGCGAGAATGCTGGGATCTTATCAGAGTTCTCTCGCAGTTTATCATCCCACGCTCTCACTCCAAGGCCACTGATTGGCTCATCACACGCATACACACCTTCATCAAAATAACTGGTGATGATGTCGCTATTCTCTGTGACAATCACCCCGCCAACCGCATCACCCAAGCACCCCAGCATGATTCCCTTGCCAGTTCTATCAACAATCTCTGCATTATTACCCATAGACGGCTCCTCATAGTCCATCCGCGGGCAGACCAGCAGCAGCTTATCACCAATTGGTTGAATGTAGCAAAAATTAATAAAATGCTGGCCAAGGTCAAGGTGTGCTACCTGTTTAACTGCCTCTTTCTCCCAATTAATGACAAATTCAAGCACCGAAAAGACACTATCTACCTTGATTTTTGTAAAACAAGCTATTCCGCCTCTCCTTGGGATATTACTCGAGAGCAAAACATAGAGATGATTATCATAGCCAAGCTGCATACTACATATTTCTGTAGTCTTGTGCCCGTACTCTTTGAGTATCTCGCGCAGATTAGCTACGCGCGTTATATCAATCTGCGTAGTGGGAAGTGCATCTAGCACCCTACTCTCGTCTTTCAAGTCATCATTCTCAGTCATTTCTTCTCCTCTCTTAAACAAATTTCTATCAGCTCCGGGAATACTCGTGTCTGCATTGCACTGAAGGTGAAGTGGCCATGGTCGACAAATCGATGGTAGCGTAGCTGGGGTAGCTCACGGCGGAGCTTTGCCGTGGAGCTTTGTAGATGTGGGTAGTCATTAGTAGAGTAGAGCACATCAATGCCGTGCACTGCTTTGCGGTCTATCTGGCGGTCGAGTGTAAAGCGAAAGAAATCTCCTGCCTCTCCCTCAACATCCAGCCACGGTGCCACCAGTACGACCCGGCCAACACGGCAATTTCCCTCACTCAGCCAACGAAGCAAAAAACCTCCACCACAACTATGACCCACTAGTAGCGTTTGCTCATCCACCGGCAGATGGGCAAACTCTTGACGCCACGCTTCGTAACGTGGCTCGTATGGGCGAGGCATCTCGGGTGTTTGCGTTAGTATCCCGCGCATCAAGAGTTGTTGCTGGAGCCAAGGCAGCCAATGTGAGTTGCTTGGGCTGTCACCCTGGATATTGTAGTACTCGTCATAGTCTGGTCGTCCATGGAGGATGATTGCACGAGTGAATCGGGTGTTATTTCTGTAGTGGTTTTCGATATCCATGCTTTATTTTTGCTCCTCTGGTGTAGACTCTAGACTCGTTGCCTTGGTCTTTGGTCTCTACCCCTATTTTATGACTCGCGCAATATTCGTCCTAGTTCTTCCATCAACAGCGCAAAATAGAGTGGCCGATGCGGCACAAGCATCACATCTTCTGGCTGCTCGATCATCTGACGGAACGTGTCATACGGCACCCAGCGCAGTGCCGCTGCTTCACCATCAACCATATCGAGCGGCTCATCGTGATATTCATAAGTGTAAATAAAGTGAAACTCGCTATACGCTGATTTGCGCTTTGGCAAACTTCCAATGAACTTCACTCGAGAAGTATCAAGCGTCATACCAATCTCTTCTTGAGCCTCACGTAGCGCCGCATCGAGCGGTGTTTCGCCAAGGCTCACGTGCCCTGCTGCCGAAATATCCCAATAGCCTGGCCAGTTTTTGACCTGATCAGCCCGGCGCTGGAGCAATATGTCACACCCTCCATTACTGCTACGCCGCCACAACCAAACATGCGCTGCCGCGACAATAGCATCCTTGGTCAGGTCTTTGCGAGCAAGGCCTTCGCCCTGTTTTGGCACTCCATCTGGGCTATAACTTTGCCATAGATCATTATGCATCACTTACTCCTGTGTGTTGTTCTTTATATCAGTTACTACTTTTCGCATGTGCTGCGCTAGGCGAGTCAGCTCAGCCGTCAATTTACGCCGACTTACGCCTTTGCTGAGCTGACGATTTTCCACCCACCACCGCGCAAACGCTTCGTCATTAACATATGCTTTCTGCTGGAGCTTACTCAGCACTCGCGACGCCACCCGCTCTGAATAGACCACAGGATTATTCATACCAGTTTGCCTCTTACGAAGCGCTGGCTGGGTTTTTCGCCATAGATAATCCCTGACTTCCTTAACTGAATGTGGTCGCCGCAAGCAATATGCAAGTGCTCGCATATACAGCTTGCCAAATTGGCTCTCTTCTTGCAGCTCTTCCAACTCCCCATCACTCAATTCACGGCCGACCTTAAGATTTAAGTCAGTCACCTGAGCGATATCCAAACTGAAGCTGTATACGCCATCAACACTCACATTAACGCGGTTGTTATCGCGAGCCTGAAGCGAGATATCAGTGATTTTCATAAAAATATTATAACGCGAAGACGGTGAGCTCGCTACTGGCAGAGGTTACTCGACTACCTCGACCACCTTGCCATGCACGCCGTTGTAGCAAGCAGCAGCACGCGGCTCGGTGATGACCGGTAGTTGCCCTGGAATAGCGCTCGTATTAACGTCGTCAAGCGTACCGGCCTCGACGCAACCAAGCGTGATGTGCGGGCGGAAGCCATCGACATCCAGCCCCGGATGAATACCATCCAGTGCCGCGAGTAATTGCTGGCGCGCCTCAACCATCCAGGCAGTTTTCTGCGTGCGCAGCTCCACCCAAACACAGTTGCCCGCTTTATCTGGCAGGAAATTAACTCCATCAAGCACCAACTTATCGAGGACGGGTAGCGCCGCAGCGGCTGCTTTGAGACGTGGCATATCCTGCTCAGTCACATTAATCAGTGTCACGTGTGGGATAAACTCACCAAAGTCAAGGTTCATTGTTTCTGACAACTCGCGAAGATACGCGTTTTGCTCATCATCAAAGACGAGGCTAACTGACGCCATATGTTTTTCGACTGGATATGCAGTATCTGCTGCGCGCATTAGTTTTCTCCTTCTTTTACGTTATCGCGAACTTTCTGGTCAATTTCCGCCAGAACCTCAGGATTTTCTTTCAGATACAATTTAGTTTTATCGCGACCCTGACCGATGGTCTCGCCGTTATATTTGTAAAAGGCACCAGATTTTTCAACAATGCCGTGCGTAGCTGCCAAATCCAGAATGTCGCCAGTCTTAGAAATGCCTTCATTATACATAATGTCGAACTCAGCGATGCGGAACGGCGGCGCTATCTTGTTCTTCACCACCTTTACCTTCGTGCGGTTACCGCGAATGTCATCACCCACCTTAATTTGCCCGATGCGGCGGATATCCACCCGCTGCGAGGCATAGAACTTCAGCGCATTACCACCAGTTGTCGTCTCGGGGTTGCCAAACATTACGCCGATTTTCATGCGGATCTGGTTGATGAAAATGACGGTTGCTTTGCTCTTGTTGATAATCCCCGTTAGCTTACGCAGTGCTTGGCTCATCAAGCGAGCCTGGAGACCCATGTGTGAATCACCCATGTCGCCGTCAATTTCTGCTTGCGGCGTCAACGCTGCCACCGAGTCCACCACGATGAGATCAACGGCGTTCGACCGCACCAGCGTCTCCGTAATCTCCAACGCTTGCTCACCATTATCTGGCTGCGACACCAAAAGGTTGTCTGTATCGACGCCAAGCTTCTTGGCATAGCTCGGGTCGAGCGCATGCTCGGCATCAACAAAGGCCGCCGTGCCACCCTGTTTCTGAATCTCCGCAATAGCATGCAACGTGAGTGTCGTCTTGCCACTACTCTCTGGCCCATAAATCTCGATAATGCGCCCCTTGGGGTAGCCACCGCCCAGCGCAAGATCGAGGCTCAGCGAGCCAGACGGAATCACTGCTACATCTGCCTGATGGAATTCACCAAGCTTCATAATGGCACCATCGCCAAATTGTTTTGTAATCTGATCCATCGCGAGGCCAAGCGCTTTGAGCTTGCCGTCGTCTGTGGTTTGTGTCGTATTCGATTGTTTGGTCATACGTCCCCTCTCCTTCAAGAATTTATTATACCAGAATCTCTTGCCGTTGTCCGCGCGGAGATTGATTTGTATTTACGAAGCCTCAACATCACCGATTTATTTATTGTATATAACCTCTAGCTTCCACGACTCTACCGATATAGAGCGCTAAACAGCAACGGGCCTTTTGAAGACATTTTTCGTGATAGACATGCTATAATAACACCATGAAGGCACGTAAAGGATTTACCGTTATTGAGCTCATTGTTGTGATCGCTCTCCTTGCAACGGGCAGCTGGCTCTTTTTTAGCGAGAAAATCGCAACCGAAGCAACGCAGCGCGACAACCAGCGCAAGACCGCCATCAACGCGATGTACTACAGCCTAGAAGAAGTGTATTTCGAGAAGAATAACCACTACCCCAACACGATTGACAGCAAAACACTGCGCTCGGTTGACCCATCGCTCTTTACCGATCCAAATGGTCATAAGCTTGGCAGTGCTCAGTCTAGCTACCACTACAGTGGCACCGACTGCACCACCGATAACCAGTGCAAAGGCTACAAACTCACCGCCAACTTAGAGCGGGAGGCAGACTACACCAAAACCAACCGCAATAATACCTAATACTCTATTGTATAGATATGCAAAAACACCGAGCCTTGTCTGCTCGGTGTTTTATCATCAACGCTGCTCACATTAGTCATCTGCCACTGGTCGGCCGTTCTTGAAGTCCTCTACTGCGTTATTAAGCGTCGCAATTTCTTGCTTGGGGTTGGCTACGAATGAGAAGCGATAAGTCGTCTCGTCGCCCTCCGTACTGAGGCGAATAGAGCCATAATTAAACATCGCTTGGAGGACACCACGCTGGTTGTAGCTGGCATCTTCGATATTCATCAGGCTGACCGTTTGCTCGGTGTGTGAAAAAATACTGGTCTGGATCTCCTGGATAACACTCTCATTTGTTAGATAAAACATATTGCGCGTATAAACCCAGACCGATACATAGCCACCAAGAACAAAGGCCAAGATGAGCGCCATACACAGCAACATAAATGACCCAGAAGCAGAAGCTGGCAGGTGGAGGAGGTCAAAAATATAGTCGTAATTAAACATCAGTGCTAAGACGATGCTTGTCATCAAGGTCGACATAACGATCGCTGGCAGCATACCAATCGGGTGGCGACGCACCACACTAATGATGTATTCTTGCTCACTCAGGTTGAGATTCGGAAAAGCCATGACTGATTCATCATGGCGGCGGCGCACCTCTGATGACATCCGTGGCAGGTTCGCTTCTGGGCGCGGCGCATGGTAGTGGGGAGCGCCTTCTTTGCCGCTCACATCGTAGAGTGTGCTGCTCGCCCGTGGTGCCGTGGGCGGCTCGGCGTAGAGTGGGTTGCCATCGACATCATAGGCGACGGGCCGTGGTGGATCATTGCGTTGCAATCGTTGTGAATTCATGGGTATATTGTAGCATATCTTGGGCTCATCACCTCATGCCTCTTACTCCATTGCGCGGCCAAGATGCTGTCGTGCTCGTGGTGTCACCCGCCGGCCTCGCGGCGTTCGCTCAATAAAACCAATTTGCAGGAGATATGGCTCATAGAAGTCTTCGATCGTCGTTGTCTCATCACCTGTCAGAGCAGCAATTGTCGTCAGACCAACCGGGCTATCGCCATAGGTATCGAGCATCGAGAGCAGCAGGTTGCGGTCGGCTGGGTCGAGGCCAAGCTCGTCAACTTCAAGCAGAGTTAGCGCTTGTGTTGTCGTTGCTACATCAATAATACCATCGCCGTTTACATCCGCATAGTCACGCACCCGCTTAAGCAAGCGATTAGCAATCCGTGGTGTGAGGCGCGCCCTTGTGGAGAGTAATCGCGACGCCTCTGGCTTGATGCGCGTCTCGAGGATAGTCGCTGCCCGCGTGATAATCTGCGCAATCTCCTCTGGGGTGTAAAACTCCAAACGATAGATATGCCCAAATCGGTCGCGCAGTGGCGCTGCAAGACTCCCCGTCCGTGTCGTCGCGCCAATCACTGTAAAGTGTGGTAGGTCGAGCCGGACACTGCGGGCCGCTGGCCCTTTGCCAATAACAATATCGAGCTTAAAATCCTCCATCGCCGAGTATAAGATCTCTTCCACAGCTCGCCCCAAGCGGTGGATCTCGTCGATAAACAACACGTCGCCATCGTTGAGGTTGGTCAAGATCGATGCTAAATCACCCGCCTTCTCGATCGCCGGGCCACTGGTGACTCGCAAGCCAGCCCCCATCTCGTTGGCAATCACCGCCGCCATCGTCGTCTTGCCAAGGCCAGGTGGGCCATAGAGCAA
>JABZJS010000015.1 GCA_015257665.1 Nanosynbacter sp.
CCATCTACACCTCTACCGACGCTGGCGCAACCTGGACAGAACGAAAAAGCTCTGGATCCCGAAAATGGTCTTCAGTTGCTAGCTCATCTGACGGCAATAAATTGGTAGCAACGGCAACAGGCGGTAATATCTATACCTCATCTGATGCTGGTGCAACCTGGACAGAGCACGCGGCCGATGGAGTGCACAACTGGACGTCAGCCACCATTTCTGACGATGGGAGTAAGATCTCGGCGACTGCTGGCGGCGGTGGATATATCTTTAGCTCAAGTGATGCTGGTGCAACATGGGTCGCGCAGGCATCTGCAGGTGTGCCAAACTGGTCAGCGATCACAGGTTCAACTGATGGTACAAAACTAGCTGCGGTATCTTACGGTGGGAATATCTACACAACCACTCGTGCATATGAGCAAGGGAAGCATGTTAACCCGAGCAACCCGAACCCGCGCAACCCTGGCAGTTCTAGCAGCTCCAGTAACTCGAGTGCCAGTAGCAGTAATAACAAAGCACAGGCAGCAAACAATGGTGGCCAACTGGCAGATACGGGCGCGAGTATCGTTGCCGTCACATTGGTCGCAGTATTGGCTGTTGGTACTGGAGCCGGAGCTTGGCTGATTCGCAAGAAAATGTAGCAAAGACTGAAATAAATTTAATTAGCACTCTTGACACGAGAGTGCTAATTATTTATACTGAAATAGTTGGCACTCGGTACAAAAGAGTGCTAGAATGGATACAAGCATAACACCAGATATGATTATAAGAGAAAGGGGAATCATTATGGGTAAAACTATCGGCATTGATCTTGGCACGACCAACAGCGCCTTCGCGTACTTGCTCGCGGGCAAGCCAGAGGTTATCGCCAATGCTGAAGGCAATCGCACGACGCCGTCAGTGGTAGCAATCAACAAAAAAGGTGAGCGCCTTGTAGGGCAGGTAGCGCAGCGCCAGCGTGTGACCAACCCGAAGAACACAATCTATGGCGTCAAGCGCTTGATTGGCCGCAAATTCACCGACAAAGAAGTCCAGAAAGATCTCGACATCATGCCATACGAGATCGTCAAGAAAGGCAATGCGGTTGCCGTTAAGCTAGGTGATAAAGAATATACACCAGAAGAAGTGAGCGCCATGATTCTGAGCAAGATCAAGGCCGATGCCGAGGCCTTCTTGGGTGAGAAGGTAACAAAGGCGGTCATTACCGTACCAGCCTACTTCGACGATTCGCAGCGCCAAGCTACCAAGGATGCTGGTAAAATTGCTGGCCTAGAAGTCGAGCGTATCATCAATGAGCCAACAGCGGCTGCTCTCGCCTATGGTCTCGATAAAGGCAAAGAAGAGAATATCGTTGTCTTTGACCTTGGTGGTGGCACCTTCGACGTGTCGGTGCTGGAGATCGCTGATGACTTCTTCCAAGTGAAGTCGACCAATGGTGATACCCACCTTGGTGGTGAGGACTTCGACAACGCCATCGTCAATTACTTCCTCGATGACTTTAAGGCCAAAGAAGGTATTGATCTGCGCAAAGATAACGCCGCCATGCAGCGCCTCAAGGACGAAGCCGAGAAGGCAAAGAAAGAGCTCTCGACTGTTACTGAGTATGATGTCAATATTCCATTCATCACAGCTGATGCTGATGGGCCAAAGCACTTTGAGATGAGCTTGACGCGAGCTAAGCTCGAGGACTTGGTGAAGGATCTACTCGACCGCCTCGATGGGCCAGTCGAGAAGGCACTTAAAGACGCCAAGCTGAGCAAGTCTGACATCAACAACATCGTCATGGTTGGCGGTATGACCCGCATGCCAGCAGTGGTCGAGCGGGTGAAGAAACTGTTTGGCAAAGACCCGATGCAAGGCGTTAACCCAGACGAAGTGGTGGCCGTAGGTGCGGCCATTCAGGGTGGTGTGCTGGCTGGTGATGTTAAGAGTGTGCTGTTGCTAGATGTGACGCCGCTGTCCCTCGGCATTGAGACCATGGGCGGTGTGTCGACCAAACTAATTGACCGCAACACCACTGTGCCAACCAGTAAGAGCGAAGTGTTTTCAACTGCAGCAGATAACCAGCCACAGGTGGAGATCCACGTCTTGCAGGGCGAGCGCGAGTTTGCCAATGACAACAAGAGCCTGGGCCGCTTCGTGCTTGACGGTATTGCACCAGCACCGCGTGGTGTGCCGCAGATTGAAGTGACCTTTAACATTGACGCCAATGGTATTCTCAGTGTTACTGCTAAGGACAAAGGCACAGGCAAAGAGCAGTCGATTACCATTCAAAACTCTGGCAACATGAGCAAGGAAGATATTGAGAAGGCACAGAAGGAAGCTGAGCTCCACGCCGACGAAGACAAGAAAAAGCGTGAAGCAATCGAAGCCAAGAACCACCTCGAGAATGCCATCTACCGGGCAAAGAAAATGCCCGATGAGTTTAAGGACAAGATCTCGAGTGAAGACAAGAAGACGCTGGAAGATGCCATTGCCGAAGCTGAGAAGCACAAGAACACAGAGGACAAAGACGAGCTCGAGGCTGCCACCAAGGCGCTGGACGACGTGACGATGTCTATTGGCGCTAAGCTCTATCAGCGGCAAGCTGAGGACAAAAAAGCCGAAGAAGAAGCTGACGCCAAGGCGAAAGCTACCGACAAGAAGCCTGGCAAAGACGAACCCGTCGAAGGCGAAGTTGTCGACGACAAAAGCAGCGATAAGAAGTAACATCGCGTTATAACTACAGCTGCATTGCGAATGGCCACCTGGAAAGGGTGGCTATTTGCTTCGTATGATAATCGACCAGGCGACGACGAACTCCTCAAACGCCTCAAGCAAATCTACAAAGAAAACAAAAAGCTCACCTAGTAAGAGCTTCTTGTTGCGCGCTGACCTTTTGTTATTTAATATCCATCAACTCAATGTCGAACACGAGATCGCTATTAGGTGGGATGTTGGCGGCGGCGCGGACGGAGCCGTAGGCCATGTCGCTTGGGATGATGAGTCGGCGCATGCCACCGACCTTCATGCCAGGCACGCCCTCTGTCCAACCGCGGATGACTTGGTCGAGGCCGAAGGTGACGGGCTGGCCAAAGTCGTGGCTGCTCTGGAAGATGATGCCATTTTTACACAGTGCACCAGTATAGTGTGCGGTGATGGTTGCGCCAGCTGGTACCTCGGCACCAGTGCCAGGGATAATGTCGATGGTTTGCAGTGCGTCGACCTTAGCGATAGGTGTAAAGTCGGTGAGTTTGGTTCCTTCGTATTGTGTCATGGCTCTATTATACCATTATGCGTATTCCGCCGCGCCACGCAGTTGAGCGGTGGGATGGCTGTGCTGGGTGGGGTGCGATCAACAACCATGATCTGCTGCAGCTGTGGATAGTGCGTGAAGAGATGACCAAGCGTGTGCGTCATGGCGCTGGTGTAGCGTTCTTCATCTGGTGCTGCGGCATAGCGAGCTTCCTCCTCGAGCGGTGTCGCCCAGCAGCAGCTGGCGTGGATGGCACGGGTGTCTTGGGGAAGCTCAGGATATTGTACGCCGTAACCCACTAAATCGGCACACACAGCAGATAACGTGCGAGTACACCGTTGCTGCAATGTGTTGCTTGCGGTGAATGTCCCTCGCTCGGCTGAGCTAAAAATCGTGCGTTTGCGCTCAAGCACGCGCCGTATACCATTGGTAATAATCATCAGTGAATTGTAGATACCGTGTGGTTGGTATTCTGGTGCACCCACCACAAGCTCCGCTGTGGGCATAGAGGTAGAGAGTTCCTGTAGCTCGGCGAGGCGATCATTTACCACTGCATGTTGGTCTGGGATTTCAGCCAGCTCCATGTCTGCCGTCGTCATGAGTTCGGGGCTGATGAAGCGGTGAGTGGGGTTATCAACAGTTGCTTGGCGTATTAGATTCGTGTACTCGTGCCAGGTATTGGCAGATACACCAGCGGTTGGCGTACCTGATAGTTGCTCAGGGTAAAACACACCTGTTTGGCGGTGCCACTGGATATCGTAATGACAGGATTGTCTGCGCGGTAGCGTATCATGCATACGTATATTATAAGATGTAAAGCAGCTGAGTGCAAATACGCTCGTACCGCACCAACCCTAATACCGCCACTGCGCCATATCACGGTTATAGACATCGATGATCCGCGGTGTCAGTAGGGTAGAGATGCCCGCTGGGGGTAGGCTAGCGGGGCGCTGGCGCAGGGCGTAGTCGAGCAGTTTGGTATCGGTGTAGCTGAGCCCAGGCGGCAGCGGCTGGCTCAGCAGGCTAGCTTTATCTTTTGTCGACAGCACAAAGCCCCACTCGCCAAAGGAAGGCACATTAATACTAAAAGGCGTGATATGTCGCTGGGGCTGGGCAGATGTGATAGTACTGGCTACCGTTGCGAAGGCGTTTGGCGAAAAGTACGACGATGTTGCTTGGGTGATCATCACACCAGTGGGGCTGAGAATACGCTCAGCCTGGCGGTAGAATTGCTGCGAGTAGAGCTTGGCTAAGCGGTCGTTAGACGGGTCGACGAGGTCGATCAGAATGGCATCATACGCCTGGTGCGTATTGAAGGCAAATAAAAAAGCGTCCTCGTTTACGACGCGCACTTTGGGGCTAGCAAGCGAGCGCTTGTTTTGCTCAGTTAGTAGGGGATTCGTGCGCGCCAGCTGTGTCATGGCCGGATCGATATCCACCAGGGTGATGTACTCTACGCTCGGGTACTTAAGGATCTCGCGCGCGAGCAGTCCGTCGCCACCGCCCATAATCAACACGTTTTTGGGTCGCTCTACTGCCGTCATAGCCGCACCAGCCAGCGTTTCGTGGTAGCGGGCTTCATCCAGGCTAGAGAACTGGAGATTGTTATTCAGATACAGGCGTAAGTCCTGCTTGTACTTTGTGAGGACAATCTTTTGGTAAGCCGACTGCTGGTAGAGAATGACTGGGTCTTTATAGGCCTTTGTATCAATGCGATGCTCCAGCCAGCTGGCACCAAAGAATAGCCCAAGCAGCAGAATGGTTGCTACCACACTAGCAGTTAGAAGCTTGCGCGAAGTCTTGAGCTGTAATAGAATCAGCACTGCCACGGCGATGTTAAGCGTGGCGATCAAGTAGGTGCTGCGCATTAGGCCGAGGCTAGGTAGCAAGAAGAGCGGGAAGATCAGCGAAGCCACCAGCGCGCCAAAGTAATCGATCGCCAGCACCTTGCTGAGGAGTTCAACCGAAGACGGTCGGCCGTACCGTGTAAACATCTTGACGAGTAGCGGGATCTCCAGGCCGATCAGCACACCAATCACCAGGCTAATCAGCGCAAACACCGGCCAATGCAGCTTGCTCAAGCTAAAGGCGCTGTAGAGCAGCAGCACCGAATTACCACCCACCAGCCCGAGCAGGATTTCATTAACGGCGAAGCTTGTGGCTGGGTGCCAGTGAATATGTCGCACGAGCAACGACCCCACTCCCATGCCAAAGAGGGTTATACCAGTTGCCAGGCTAAAACTCAGGATTGAATCACCCACTAGGTATGAGGCAGCCGTACCCAAGATGAGCTCGTAGATGAGTCCGCCAATTGCCACGAGGAGCGCTGCCGCAAACAGCGCGATATTTTCCTTGTTGGTGATACGCTTGGTGCCTGGTGGCGTGACGCGAGTATGTGCCATAGTGTCTTCTGTATGCCTTCCACGTCCAGGTTATTTGCCTACGCCGCCACTGCCACCACCATAGACGCTACGCCCGTGGTAGGTGCCGGTGCTGTGCGAATTATCATGGCTAAAGAACTCATCATAGATGGCAAACAATAGTGAACTAACAAAGGCAATAATTCCTACCCAGCGCCAAAATAGCGGCCAGTTGCGCGGACGAATGAGCCGGCCAAATAGTTCCTTTTGCTGCGCATCGGACAGGGGTGTTTTGCGGTAGACATCGTACTCGCGCCGGTTGTATTTTTCGACCGTGTAGGTGGTGGTGGCGCCGGTTTCGGCGTCGGTGTAGTGCAGGCTGGCATAGGCCATTGGCTCACCCTCGAAGACCTGGTAGGCATTCTTGCCGTGGATAGCCATAATGGTGCCTTCGCCGGCCTCGGCAACGGTAATGGTCTGTGCGGTGCCGTCCTCGAGCGTGAGGGTAAACTCATTACCAGCCGCCAGGTGCTCTGGCTCAAGCCGCTGGGCAAACCGCACCGGCTCATAGAGCGACACAACCTTGCTATCGTGGTCGTACTCCACCCAGCTATCATAATTTTCGAGGCCCGTCAGCTCCCATTCTTCCCAGTAGGAGGTTTGCTTGGTCTCGGGGTTTTCTTCTTTAAACAACAAGCAACCCACTGCGCGGAAGTTGGTTCGCTTGCCACGCAGGACATCGTTGATTTTGAGGCGAGCTTTGGTGCGTTTGGTCATAATACAGCGCTTTCGATCGTTATAGTATTGGTATAAAATGCGTCTGCAATGGTTTGGCGAAGAGTCTCGATTGTATCCTCGCTTAAGGGCCGACAGGTGGCAATACTAAGGTATGCTCCGCGGTTCTCGGGCCAGGTGTGGATGGTGGCGTGCGACTCCGCGAGCAGCAACGACACACTCACGCCCTGCGGTGAGAACTGATGCGAGACAGACTCCAATGCGTGTAGGCCAGCTACCTTGGCAAGCATGCGCACCGTTTTCTCGGTATATGCGAGATCATCTAGCCGCGTGGCATCCGCCTCGCGAATCGTAAAAATCAGTGCTTGCACCTGCTCCATTTGCATCGTATACGCTATTATATCACTCTTGATGCGAGAGAGCGAACTGGCTATGCTCATACCAAAAACCAGCCAGAGTGGCTGGCTGGTTTATTACAGCGCATGAATAGTTATGGCTCGAGAGTGTGCCGTGGCACGCCGGAGCTTGGCTCGTGTGGGTTGACTGTCAGCGGTATAACAAAACCCTGGTATTGCGCGAGTGTCACGATGTCGCCAGGCTGTAGCTCGTAGCGCGTGTTGCCATCGGTCAGGTAGAGCTCAGCAACGCGGGCCGACGTAGCATTAGTCACGCCATCTTGCTCGGGCTTAGCATGGAATGCATCTGCTTCGGCAAGTGTGGCGATGTGCTGATCTACCACAGTACCGATGCTCTCGCCATCCTCAACCGGCCGTGTAGTAATATTGCTTAGCTCAACCGGTGGCTGGGGCTCCTGAGTAACCTGGCCTGCTTCGTAGGCGTGGCGCTGGCTGAGGTAATCGCTATAGGCATCGACTAGTTGGGTAGCTTGCTCTTCAGGGGTGGGTTGGTGCTCAGCTTGTGTGCTTGAGTCCTCCTTTCCACCTAGATGGCGATACCCAACTAGCGCAGCAGCCAAGCCAAAGCCGAGAGCACCCAGTGCAGTGCGCCGTGGAATTGTTGGTAATTCATTTTCATGATGGGATGTTGATGAAGAATGGGGGGCTTCATGACCCCTGTATTTTCTCTGTTGTGTATTCATAGTCCATTCACTATACAACAGAGGTCGCAAAAAGGGAAGAGGAAAATAGCAAAATAACAAACAATATTGCATAATGTGCCCAAAAACAGGGGTAATAACATATAATACACAATATTGTACATGATGATGCAATAATATATCTTACTGTAAATATCGAGACGCCCTCATTTTATAGCCCAGTAGCTCACTTCACACGCTTTCTGACGCTAGTTCAGCTGCATAAAATGAATGCTTTTCTAGAACATTCACCCTCTTAGTGCGAGGACGCAGCACTTATTATAGCGGCGAACCATCATATTTCATTGAATAAAACTGCAGGCAGAGATGAGAGTATACCAGAGGTCGTGAGTCAAAAATAGAACAAATACCATAAATTTGCTGTTTTTGAGGTATTTCTGCCGCAGATGCCATGCTACAATAGAGGGTATGAGATCTACTCGAACCATCCAAATTGTGAATATTACTGGGCGAGAACTCGCTGGCAAATCATCAACAATTCGTGAGCTAATGCCGCGGCTAGGTGCCGGGGTTGTTTTGTTTCGCCCGAGCGATGTCTTGCGCGAATATGCCGCGAGCCATCATATGACACTGCGCAAGCGGAGCGATTATTTGCGCGTGCTGCAAATCATGACGGAGTCTGCACCGAGCTTGCTGGCCGACCGGGCACTGGAGCTACTTGAGCGGCCTGGTGTGGAGCTAGTGGTGCTCGATGGCCTGCGTGACTACCGCAGTGCCTGTCGCCTCAAGGAGCGGTTGAGTGATCGCTACCGGACAGTGGTGCTTACAGCGCCAGATGAACTCCGCTACGAGCGCTTTAAGGGAGTGGCCGAGGCCAGGCGGCGTGCTGGGCGTGATGCAGCGGTGATTCAGAGCTTCGAAGAATTTATGCGTGATGGCGAGGATGACATGGACAGCATGCAGCAATTCCCAGCGGTGCTGGCCAGCCACGATCTAACGCCTGGTGGCCCGATTGACACGAGCACCTATCCATCAGCTATTGCAGTGGCAGATGAGATTATCAGCTACTTGGTGTAGAGTAACCCAGATCAGGCAGTGAATGCGGGTGGGCGATCATGTATCAACAAAACACAGTAATACCATCTGTACTCTCCAAGACGCTTATGTTATGATGAAGGCATGAATAAGCGAGGGTTTACGCTAGTCGAGATTTTGACAGTAGTGGCGATACTAGCGATCTTGGTGTCGGCGTCAATCGTGGGGTATGGTGCGTGGCGTCAGCGTGCAGCCCAGACGGAGCTCGTGAGCGATCTGCGGGCTGCTGCCGCGGCCATGACAGCCTACCGGACATTTTATAATGGTTATCCGACATCGCTACCAGCTGATTATAATAAGAGTGAGAATGTGACAGCGACACTCAAATACGTCGCATCGGCAACCTACTGCATAGAGGCAACGACGCGCACCACCCGAGGGCTTGTCTATCACATAAAGGGTTCAGAGAGCGAACCCAAAGAGGGCGGATGTGATGCCTACCAGGCGCAATCTGGCGAGAATGAATCGCGAGCGACCAATGGTGTGCTGCGCTACTGCCATGTGATCCGCGCCGTTGAACCAACCCAACCGGCAGTGTGTGAGCCGGAGTTGCAGAGGTAAAATTTTAGCATCATAAAGATCTAAACCCAGATGTTACTCTCCGCGAGCCGTATACTCTGCCAGCTAAGATAGCAATGAATGGGGTGAGGCTAAGGTAGTACGGCCTCAAGCCTAGCCCTTTTCTATACTAGCCGCATTTTCCTCGCTGCCTTATGGAATTTCACTGCGGCAATCTGACTTGCAGCACTAATGCTGATAGATTGGTATTTGTAAGACGTCAATCCTGAGAATGGTTGAGGCGGAAAAACGACGCAAGTTTTGAGGTGTAAGTATTGTAATATATACTACAGGTCGATCACCTCACCCCGGTCGATTGGCTTGTTGGCTGTGCGATACCCACGCATACGATGGCCCACCGTACGGCGCAGCTCGATAGCATTGGCGAGGAGAATGATGCCATTGACCAGTGCATAGCCGCCAACGATTTGGACGAAGAGTTGGGCACTGCTCACCGGGAAAAGCCAGAGGACGAAGCTCACGACCACACCGATCACGCCAGACATGAGCCAGAGCGCTCGCGTACGGCTCCTGGCAGGGAAGATGCGGCTCAGTATAAGGTCGATGAGGCTGCGTAGCATCACTACCCAGCCAAGCACAAAGCTGAGTGTTGCCACACTGACCCGAGGGTTGGCAAGCATCACCGCGCCAAGCAGAATAAGCAGCGCACCTGCCACCACGAGAAATGCCTTGGCTTGGCCGTCTGCCACCTGCAAGCCACGCACCAGCTGTGATAATCCCCAGACGATGATCAAAACTGCAAGCACTGTCATTAAAACAGTGAGTGTCACTGCTGGCATCACAAGCGACACTCCACCAAAAATAATCAATGACAGGCTTATGATAATAATTACCCACCACGCACCAATAAGCTGTCTTTTGAGTTGTTCGATCATATATGCCTCCTTGTCTTTCTAGTGTAGATGATGGCGGGGTAATCTGCAATTAATAGGTGAGGCTATGAACTATCCACCACTGTAGAGATGGTATAATGCTCGAGCACTAGTCGCGGGCAAACTGCATCAGCACCAGTGGGTCGCCGGTGACGGAGCGCAGTGTGTAGGCGCTGGGCAGTGTTGGGGTGGTGGTTGCGGTTGAGCTACTATAGTAGAGAACGTTGATTTTTTTGGCATCGGTAAAGGGCTGAGTAGTGTCGGCTACCTTGCGGTAGGTGGTGCTCCCTTCGAGTGGTGCGTAGCCGCCCATCAGTGGGCCACCCACATAGGCCATGTAGATGGGGCAATGTGACTGCGCTTGCTCGAGATAATAGCTTATCTCTATGGCGATGTACGGGTCGGCCGCAAGGACGACACTCCCATCGCGGCAGGTGCCGAGCTGGGTGGCAATTTGCTTGACATTGGGTCGCTCATCGCGCTGGAAGTTGAAATTACCCTGCAATGATAACTGCACCATACCATAAAACATAATCACTGGCAGAAGTGCCAAGAGAGCGGTTGACACAGCCTTGTGCCAGCGCAATGGCGAACGATGCAGGGCTACGCAGGCTGTATAGAGGACAACACTTGCAATAGTGATACCACTAATTGCCACATGAGCAAGATAGCGCTCGACATACATTGGAGCAGATAGTGACACAGCGATCAGTGCTGCGACTGGCACGCCCACATGAGCAAGCAATAGCCAAGCAAGCTCGGGATGCGGCAACGAACGCATGGCACGAGGCCACGCCCACGCAACGGCACAGATAATAATAAGGACAAGTTGCGACGACACAACGCCTAGCAACCAAGATGGCTTATAAATCATGTTGAAGGATGCGATGCCAAGCAAATTCTGCAGATTCATCGGCTGGCCAATCTCGGCTAAAGCACCATTGCCAATCTGTCCCAGAAAGGTCGGTAGCCATGGCAAGAACAGCATAAAGCTCACGACATATGCCCAGAGCCACGGCAACTTCCACCACTGTTGTAAGCCTTGGCGGCGGTAGGTCATAACCATGAGCCAGAGCAGCTGGGCTAGCCAGAGTAAAGCGCTATAATACAGCGTCCCCATACCGAAAGCGACAAGTACCGCATAGAGCATCCAGTCGCGCCAGCGATCATCGTGCCAAGCGCGTGCCAGTACGGCGGTTGCACTTACGCCAATCAACGACCCCAGCGCATACATTCGTATCTCGAAGCCGTAGCGCATTAGTAGGGGTGTGCCAATCAGGGTGAGGAGTGTATATCCCGCGGCGCGCGTACCAAACCAGCGCCGCACAAAGCACCCCATAATAACCATCGCGCTGCCATAGCAGAGGATACTAAAGGCACGCAGGGCTGGCTCACTATAACCCCACACGCTGGCCCAGAGCTTGAGGATGAGATAGTAGAGCGGCGGGTGCGTATCGATACTGGTGAGGCGAATGAGTTCACTGATTGGCTGCTTGGCGAGCCACACCGAATATGCCTCATCAAACCACACACTTTGCTGGCTGCCAATCCACCAGCACAGCGCCATTGCCACCAGTGGTGCTAGCACAATGGCGATGCGAAACCAGTGGCGTCGCATCTTACAGACAAGGGGAAATAGTCGATTAGCGAGAATAAGGGCGGAATTCTTGACCCGAGCGGCAGATTGTTGCCGCGCTAGTTGTTTACTCATATCTTTTATAGTACCGATTTGTTGGCAAAAAATCCACTAGCAAAGCCATAATCATCCGTGGTACAATACCACTATACGTACCCGTAGCTCAGCTGGATAGAGCGTTGGTTTCCGGAACCAAAGGTCGCAGGTTCGAACCCTGCCGGGTATACCATAGATAATTGAGGCTCGCGCGGCCTCTGTTTTTTATGGATATGTATAGTAAGACGTACTAATTGATGGGATAGACCAATTAAACAAAAGAAGGTCTATCTCTCTAGCTGACCCCTGTTAGCGTGGAATAATCTTCATCAAAAACTTTGTCTTGACGGCAAGATAGATAAGCGCAAGTGCACTGACAGATAAGGCGAAGTTGGCTGGGATCTCGTAGAAACGATCGACCGACGTAAAATAAAAATCGCTAATATAATAATCTGGTGCCACAAAGAGATGTATGACGAGAATAACGAACGCATGCACCGTATACACATAGAGCGAGTTATGGCCAAACGGCAGCAAAATCCAGCCTAGCCACCGCTTGATGCGATCCTCGAATCGCCGAAACAACATAAAGAACCCAGCGAACCAGAGCCATGATAGGGTAAGGCGAGGCAGTGGTAGGTCGAGCTTGAGGAACTGATTGTCGAGTGCGGTATCGGCCGCGGCAAGCGTTTGATGAAAGCCATCACCCAGCCCATGTGCCACAAAGGTGATGTATGCGTCGGTAAAGAGTGTGAGGGCGAAGAGCGTTGCAATACTGCGCTTGATAATGCGTCGACGGCGCAGCGGCCACGATTGCCAGCGTGCAGTAATCTCTGGTAGGTGGTAGCCCAGGGCAAAGGCCATGAAGAATAGCACCTGCCAGGTGAGCGGTTGGTATAGTTCACTGACTGGCCGTGGTGTTAGCGCCCACACCAGTAGGCTGAGTCCTAGCACGATATACCACTTGCCGCGCCGCAGTAGCCAGAGCGCGCCTGGTGCTACTGCAATAAACAGTGCATACAGGCGCAAGTAGTCCGCCCAGCCGTAGAATTGCTGTAAGGTAATAATATCCCACGCCAGGCCAAGCCAATTACCGTCGGGCAGCGGCAAGGGCAACTTGACACCTTTATTATCAATAAAGAACCAGCTAATCAGGAGCGATAGTATCGTCACGATAATGCTCGTGAGGTAGAGCGTACCAGCTCGCTTCCAGAGCAAGCGCGTCGCTGTCATGAGGGGCTGTGTGCGGAGCTTGGCACCACGCACAATGCCCAAGACAAGGCCGGATATAATGAAGAACCCTTCGGCTGCCGAGACAGCGAGACGACTGTCGCCAGTGAGGAAAGTGAGGCCATTGGGGAAGTAGGTGAGATGGTCAAGAATAATGATAACCAAAAACCACCCGCGCATGAGGTCGAGACTAACGATGCGCCCAACAGAGGACGCGCTGGCTTTTGGTTGGGTTGTCACAATGATCTAGTATAGCAGGTTTGCTAAAAGTATGCTTAAGATTGTCTAAATGTTGTGATGAGGAAATATGGACCCGAGGTCTGGATATCCAACACTGATGACTCTATGGTCTAAAAAACTGAGGGGCATAGCGACACGCTAGCGTGGTCGCTTGCTCGCAACAGTGCGTGCCTTGGTGGCAAAGGTGTCATCGATGAGGACAGAGGGCGCAAATTCACCATAGCGCCGCGATACTGCTTGCTCGATCAGGAAGTCGGCAATGCGTGGATTCTTAGGTAGAATTGAGCCATGCAGGTAGGTGCCGATCACATTGCGGTAGCGCGCACCTTCGGTTTGGTCGGTACCATTGTTGCCCGCCCCGCGCGATACGATACCCAGGGGTGGCACGCTGTGCCCAAGGGTTGTTAGGCCGCTGTGGTTCTCATAGCCAATGACTTCGCCAAAGTCGCTGCTGGCAGTGACGATATTGCCAATCAGGCGCTGCTCGCCAGCGACTGTCTCGATATCAAAGAGACCAATTCCACGAATGATCGCTCCTTGCGTGGTCTTAAAGAATCGCCCAAATAGCTGGTAGAGCCCACACACTACCAGCATTGGCACACCATCATCAGCGAGGCGCTGCAGAGTGGGGCCAATCGCGAGTAAATCATCCTGGATGGTAGCTTGGCCAGAGTCTTGGCCACCGCCACCTACAATGATATCGATATCAGCTGGGAAGGTGTCGCCTGGGTTATATTCAACGAGCCGCACGCTGTAGCCATACCATTCAAGCCGTCGCTTGAGTGTGAGGGTGTTACCCCAGTCGCCATAGATATTCATGGCGTGAGGGTAGAGTTGGAGGATGGTGATAGTGTTGTCTTTCATACAGCATTTACCTCTGTGTAATGAGCTAATTCGCGCCGCAAGGCAAGCATGGCGGTATAAGTACAGTAGATGCGCAAGGGGGTGCCGCGGTTGGCCTGGACAAACTCTGCTAGAGCCTGCTTGAGGCTAGGCACAACGCGCCGAGCTTCTACTTCATCATACTGGAGGCGCAGCGCCATATCATAGGCGCGCACACCACTCACCATTGCCACGCCAGTGGGCCGAAGCGTGTCGAAGTCGACATCCCATAGCCAACTCATATCGCGGCCATCGGCGTACTGGTCGTTGATGGCAATCATTGTAGCAGTCTTGTGAGGATCAAACGATGCCAGGCTCAGGCGGAAACCGCTCGGGTTCTTAACGAGGACAAGCTCGCAGGGCTGGCCATTGACGGTCAGAGCTTCGCCGCGGCCAAAGGCTGGCTCGACCTGAGCTAGGGCAGCGAGCATGGCGGGCGTATCGAGTTTATCTTGCAGAATAGTACGGACGAGGGTAAGTGCTCCTGCAGCGTTTTGGGCATTGTAGCTGCCTTTGAGCTTAAGTGAGACAAGATGATCGGAACTGTCGAAGCGGAAAGTGGCAGCTTGGTCAGATAAGTGGCATAGCGTCACATCAGCATCGGTGGTGGCTGTAGCCTGACCTGGGGCGCTTCGCATGGTATCGTCGCTTGGGAAGAGGTGGGCAAGTGATGGATCGACGCCATAGCGGCTTATTGGTGCTGTGAGATCAGTGGTAAATTCTTGCCGCGTCAGCCGTGGGTCGTTGCCATTGAGAACAATGCCATTTGTGGTGCGCATGGCGATGGTGTGAAGCAGCTGCGCCGTGTAGTCAATCTCGCCAAAGCGATCGAGTTGGTCGCGCAGGACGTTGAGTAGTAAACAATAGCGTGGGGCAACTTGCTTGACGAAATGCACCGCATGCGCTTCGTCAAGCTCGAGCACGGCAATATCCGCTGGCAAAACACCATGGGTATCAACCGCCTCAAGCAGTGCTGCTGCCACGCCGCGGGTAAAGTTGCTCCCCGTGCGATTAGTAAAGACGCGGAGACCTTGACTCTCCAGTAGAGCTACAACCATCTTGGTGGTAGTTGTCTTACCGTTAGTGCCACTTACTACCACCACACCATGCGGTAGAGCATCAAGCGTACGGGCAAGAAAGTGCCGATCGAGTTTCTCGACGACGAGGCCTGGCAATGCCGAACCACCACCGCGCAACCGAGCTGCGCGCTGCAC
>JABZJS010000016.1 GCA_015257665.1 Nanosynbacter sp.
TACCCACAAAATCCGTTTTGGTTTGAAGCTTGGTTTCATGCTTCTAGTATACTACGTTTTGCGATCAGACATAATCACGGGCATACCGATCAGGGACTTGCTTCATCAACCGCGCAACCTCCTCACTGTCTTGCTGTGTCATGCCATACGCAAGCGTTGCACGTGCCCCTATAGACGGTTCAAACTGAACGCACTCGACAAGCTGCTGGTAGAGCGATTCAACCGTATCATATGGCATATCAGGTGCAAGGCCAAACTGCCGCAGGTTTGCAACATACTGCTCAGCAACCGGATAGCCTCGCTCAAGTGCTTTATCAAGCTGCAATGCCTGCATAAAGTAATCATCCGTTGGATCACCATAAACATCATGGCGCAGATCAAGTCCCTCGATCCGCGCCTCAGCAATACCCTGGGTCTGCAGCTCAGCAAGTAACCGCACAGCCTTGAGCGCAAGCTTACTCCCAAGATGATGGTGTGCATTATGCTCGTAGTACGTTGGCCGAATGATATGCTGAGCCATATCAATCACCGCCTGGGTTGTTGCATAGAGAAGCCATTCGTGGCGCTCTTTTGTCAGCAGCACTTGGTTGATCGTAAAATCATGTGCGCCCATATAGTCATCAATCGATCCAATATACTCAGCCCCATACCCATACCGAGCATCACGTGGCGAGCAGTGCGCAGCAAGCGCCTGGGCTGTTTGCTCAACCACTGCGGCATCATAGCCTTGGCGATCCACACTATCACCAAGCACGACAAGATCAATATCGCGTGGTGGTGCGAGCGGTGCAGTATGTTCAATCAGCAATGCCAACACAGTGCGTGCTGCACCACCCTTGATACCAATATACTCAGGGATATCATCAAGCGGTACCTCGAGCGGCGCGCGCTGCATCTGTTCAGCAGACACAGCATACTCATATATCTCATGAGTGCCTGTCTCCCCCTCAAAGCGACGACGTGCCGCTTGGAGCAGTTGGAGCGCTGGGTCGTGATTAAAAGATGGCAGTATATCTTTAGGCGTTCGCATCATCGTGGTCAAACCGTAAAAACATAGTATACCACACAAAGAGGGATACCGCTCATTTTTTCACTACACATCCCCTTTACTAATACGCAAGTTAGTGTACTACTTTTTTATTCAGGTGTCTTTACTTGCCTTCCCACCTCCTTATTCCAGGATATAATTATGAGGTAAATCCTCTCTCCTACCCCTGTTATTTCCGAATTATTCAATCATATGTTCACGCTCAGTAGGTGTTTGGGTAGTGCGCAAATTTATTATTCACCATAGAAAAACCACACCCTGAGTGGGTGTGGTTGATCGCTCTGAGGCTTCTCGCCTCTTTAGTCTTTTTTCTTGTCCAAGCGGTCGAGCTTGAGCAGGTGGATGATCAGGTAGATGACAAATGCTGTGGCGATCAGGGTGATCAGCGAGCTCACGAAAGCTCCCCACGCGAAGTCAGCGCTGCGCCCAGCAATCTCAATATGCGTACTAGCAGCCTCGAGCCCCTTCTGCGAACCCACAATGAACTGCACCACTGGGCTAATGAACCCTTGGACTAATTTTTTAACCGTATCGCCAGCAGCAGTACCAATCGCCAAACCAACAGCCAAGCCAACGACGCCCTGCTCACGGATGAAGTCGGCAAAACCGCCGAGGTGGCTATTCTTCATCTTCTGTTCCATCGCTTGGGCAGCAGCTGCAGCCTCTTGGGCAGCCTTACGTGGGGTGCGACGCGTAGCAGGCTTCTTTGCAGTAGCTGCTTTGGTTTTGGTTGTTTTTCGTTCTGCCATAGGTTCTCCTTATTAACCATTGTTTATTCAAATTATAGCATATTCTGCATTAATTGCTAGCGCTCTTGTGTTGGTGGTGTTCTATGGCGCGAGGACTTCGCTAACCGCTTCTCAATCTTCTTTTTGTCTTGCTTGGCATCTGCGATCCTCTTCAGACGCGTCTTCCTAAAACCATATGACAACACTGGCTTACGCGCCACCACCCGCCCTACGCTCGCCAAGAACTCGTCATTATCAGGCGGTAACTTAAACAACTCATCATCGTCATCATTATTATTATCATACTCTTTTATCGCTTCGTCTATCTTCTTGGGGTCACTCTCAGCTTTTGCAATCCTGCGCAGTGTATCACCCTTAAAGAACCGACTCTCCGAAGTATCGTCGGGCAGCAAGCTTGCCTTGATCACATCCGCTAAGGCCAGGGCGCTATCCCCCATATGCCGATCGATGAGTTTTGTGCGCAGAGCCTTTGCATGCTTAAGCTTGTTGCGTGGATCAATATCTGGATAGATACCAGCAAATTGATCAATAATATCCTCACTCGCAGCAACTGGATCGGGGTTATTGCTCAGTGTATTAATAATCACATTATGATACAGGCGCAACATTTCGCGGCCTGGCACTGATGGCATAGTAATAAGCTGCAGCTGGCTATGGAGCAAATAGTCATACACATCGTCATCTTGATGGCGGCTGTCTTTATCAAAACTCAGCCAGAACCGCTCATTTATGAATTTTTGGCGCTTACCTGGATCATCTATATCGACTTTTCGTAATAATTCACTAGTCTGCAAGGTATTAATCGCGCGCAGCTCACCACGCCATAATTGGTCAAGCGGGTCTTCACCACCAACCGCCTTGGTCGTTTCTTGGTAAAACTCCTTGGTTGCAACATCGAGCAAAAACGAGCGCTTGCTTCCACTCGTGCGGTCAAACAACATAACCACTGCATGCTGGTTAACATACCCAACATAATGCTCCACCCCTATTTGATCCAAGCACTCCGATGCCACAATGGTGTAGCCATAGCAATTAGCCTTCTCGCGTTGCGCGAGGAGTTCTGCAGTCAACAGTGGTGTTGCTTCATCCATGTCTTCGAATTCAAGTGTCTGCCGCACCAAGTGACCCACAAGAATAGCTGCTTCGATCGCGTCATCAAATGTCAGCGGCGACTGCTCGTAGGCTGTGCCGATGATCTTGAGCTGAGTAGAATCGGGCAAACGCTGGCGGCCAATCTCGGGATTGCTCTCCGCTATACTACGTCTTGGTGTCTTGAGCCCTGCCATCAGCGACTCATCTAAGATAGATGGATTGGTATGTGGCGTACGCTCACCCACTACAACCGCTCCGGCGCTTCGATACCGAGCAGGGCAAGGCCAGCAGCCAGGGTGTCGCGGTAGCGCTGCACCAGGCTGAGGCGCTCAGCCTGGCGCGGGCTGCCAACGACACGGTTTTTCTCGTAGAAGCGGTTAAATTCTTGGGCAAGCTCATAGAGGTAGTGGCAGATGCCATGCACAAGATACTCGCGGGCAGCCTTCTCAACGACCTCTGGATATTCGCTCAGCTTGCGCAGGAGCAGGCGCTCATCATCAGTGCAATCGGTTGGCTCGGCAGGCTCGGCACTCGCCTTGGCAAGAATACTACAGGCCCGAGCATGAGCATATTGAATATAGGGGCCAGAATTGCCCTGCAAGCTCACCGTCTCATCCATATCAAAGGCGATATCGTTGCCCATACGATACTTCGCAAAAGCGTACTTGATCGCCCCCAATGCCACCTGGCGCTGCACCACTGGGTCTGCCGTGAGGCGTGCGACGCGCTCTTGAACGATGGCAAGCACATCGGCCGCTCGCGCCACATTACCCAGGCGCGAACTCATCTTGCTACCATCACCAAAGCGCACCGTACCATTGGTCAGGTGAGTCATTCGCCCAGCTAGCTCAGGCCGGAAGAGCTCAGCCGCAGCATACACCACGCGCATATACTCCTTTTGGTCGTTGCCAGTGATGAGAATCCGGTGGTCGAAGTGGTAGTCTGCCACTTCTTTCCAGATAACGCCAATGTCCTTTGTCTCGTACGTCGGCAGACCGTTAGACGTCACAAAAACGCGGGTGTGCAGATGCTTCGCGGGATCACCGACGAAGACCACTGCCCCCTCAGACCGCTGCAAATTCCCCCGCTCCAGCTGCTCGTACACCACGGCCAGGCCAATCGGTGCAGTGCTACTCTCGGGGATATAGTCAAGATGATCGACCTGAATCATCACATAGAAGGCGTCGAAGTAATCCAAGCTCCACTGGCGCGTCGTCCAATAGATCTGAGCCAGTGGCGTATTATGCTCATCATGCTCGTGGTAGCTATAGACTAACTTGTTAAACTCAATAATCTCTTGCTTCGCCGTCTCGTTCTCTTCGTACGCTTTAGCACCGATCACATAGGCCTGGCTAATCCACCGCGCCCGAGCAAAGACATCGCTCTCTACCTCTGGTAACTTCTCTGGTAGCTCGCCGCCTAGTGTGTGGCGCATCCCCCATAAACACTTAGCGACGTGCAGGCCGACATCACCACCAAAGCTGGCTCGGTCTACCGCCGCGCCAACCGACTCAATGATCCGCGCTAATATATCGCCATACACCGTCTGGTACAGGTGGCCGGTGTGCAGCTCCTTAAAGGCGTTGGGGCAGCTATATTCCAGCGTGTAGCGCATGCCGCCATAGATCTGCTGCGGTGCGGTATTGGCCGCCTGCCACAGCGCTGCGTCGCTCAGGCGGAGATTAATAAAGCCCGGGCCCGCCACGCTCACATCAGAAAACTGGCCAGTCTGGCGCAGCACCGCCGCCACCTCCTCGGCAATCTCGCGCGGCTTCTTGCCCAGTGGCTTAGCAAGCTTGAGTGCGACATTGGTCGCAAAATCGCCAAACGTCGGCTCCGGCCGCGTTAATTCCACTGGCGGTGTTTGTTGATAAAGAGTATATACTGCATCACGAATCGTCTGTTCCATGATTATAGTATACAACAGATGCAGCGCAAGAATAGCGTAAGCGCAGTGAGAAGGTTTACGCCTTGCCCTTCTGCATCCGCTTCTGCCGCTTGAGCGCCGCCTGCACCAAGCCAGCAAAGAGCGGATGAGCCCGAAATGGCCGCGAGGTAAACTCTGGATGAGCCTGAGTCGCAACAAAGTAGTCGCAGGTCGGTGCCTCGACGAACTCGACCAGCCTGCCATCGGGTGACGTACCCGACACCACAATCCCGCCCGCGTTAATAGCAGCAAGATGCGCCTGATTCACCTCATAGCGGTGGCGGTGACGCTCCACAACCTCCGTTGTCCCATATGTTTTGGCGGTGCGCGAGTCAGTCCGCAATACCGCCGGGTAGTTGCCTAGGCGCATCGTTCCGCCAGTCGATTGCTTGCCCTGCTGGTCAGGCATGAGGTAGATAACAGCATCATCTGGCGCAGCGCCACACTCCGCACTGCCAGCCTGGGCCAGACCACCACGGCGGGCAGCAGCAATCACCGCCACCTGCATCCCCAGGCATATACCAAGATACGGTATATTGTGCTGCAAGCAGTAACTCGCCGCCGCAATCTTCCCCTCCACCCCGCGCTTGCCAAAGCCACCAGGCACCACCACAGCATCCACAGCGCTGAGCGCTGCGTCGGTCACTGTCTCGGCATTGATCCATTGGATCGTCACCTCGCTGCGGTGCGCCCAGGCGGCTGCTTTGAGCGCCTCGGTGATGGAAAGATAGGTATCGGCATTATCAACATATTTTGCCACGAGGCCAATCGTCAGTCGCTGGCGGTAGGTCTGGCTGTCATGCCGGACGAGCTGCTGCCAACGCGTCATATCCGGTACCGTCATATTGCCAGTAAAGCTCGCCAGCACCGGGCCCAATTCGCGCGCTACCATCAGGGGTACCTTGTAGACCGTATCGACATTTGGCATCATAATGATCCCCTCTGGCCGCACTCCACTGGCAATGGCAATCTTATCCGCCACGCCACGCGGCGGCGCAATACTGCCCTCGGTGCGAACCGCCACCACATCGGGCATAATACCAAAGCCACGCAGGTCGGCCATGGCATTCTGGGCTGGCTTCGTCTTGTACTCCTGGCTCGTCGCAAGAAACGGCACATACACCACATGGACAAAGAGACAGTGCTCGCGCCCCACCTCTAATGAGAACTCGCGGATTGCCTCGACAAAGCTTAGCCCCTCATAATCTCCCACCGTGCCACCAATCTCCACAATATGCACCTGACCCGCCGCTGCTTGGTGGATGGCTCGCTTGATCGCTTGGGTGAGGTGCGGCACCAGCTGCACCGTCTGGCCGCCAAACGTCCCGGCCCGCTCATCGGCAATCAAGTCACGCAGCAGCCGCCCCGCCAGCGTAGCATTGCGCTGGGTCAGCTCGAGGTCTAAGAAGCGCTCATAGTGGCCAAGGTCAAGATCGGTCTCCGCCCCATCTTTAGTAACGAAGCACTCGCCATGCTCCTTGGGGTTGAGTAGCCCAGCATCGACGTTGAGGTACGGGTCGCACTTTTGCACCGAGACGGTTAAGCCCTTGGCCTGCAGCACCGCGCCAATACTGGCCGCTGTGATGCCCTTACCCACCCCAGAGAGTACCCCACCGGTGACAAAAATATACATTGGTTGGTGTGTCTGTGTCATACAATCTCCCTCTCGCGTTCTATTGTAGCATGTATCCATAAGCAGTATACTAGCAAAAAACCAGCCCGATCGCTGGTCTTCTGCTGGTTATCGATATACGCCACCTATTGGCAGCCCTCGCACATCGTTAGCTCCGCTGGATCTGGCATAATAACAGGAGTGCCACCTGCCGCTGCTTGGTCGACGGCAACTTGCTGAGCAGCCAGCAGTGCCTGCTCGATAGCGTCAAGCTTTTCCTCCAGCGTCATATCGTCCGTCAGCTGGGGCTTGGTAGTCTGTGCCTGCGTGGTGGTTATCGTTGTTGTATCTGTGATTGGTGCTATTGTTGCTGTGGTTTGTGTCATAATAATTACTCCCGACCCGTTGTGATTATAATGTCTATTGTACGCTATATATAGCGTTTTAGGCAAGGTAATGCACCCAATTTTCTGTTGTGAAATTATCATCCGGCTGGCCAATCGGTGCGACATACCACTGCGGCTGAGCACACTGCGGACGAAAATCCCCCAGCTTAGCCGTATACGCCTCGGTCATGGCCGCGATCTCATCCTCGCGGGCTTCGCGCACTGTGGTGTGGAGGTAAACGGCCTGCTTCGCATCATTCCACACTACAAACTCTGCCCGTCCAGTGCGAAAGGCGTTGTGCGAGTGACGCGCCTCTTTGTCCGACAGCCAGGCGATCTCATCCCCCACCCGCACAAAGTGCAGTGGCGTCACCAGCGGCGTGCGATCGCGATTCACGGTAGCTAGCGCGCCAACCGGCACGGTATCGAGGATGGTTTGCGTGAGGGTATTCATGGTGGTTATATTCCTTTCGTATCTAATTTGCGAATATTATTTATTGCATCAGCGGGCCGCTCTCGCTCCATTGCCAGACAAGAAAATATCTGGAGGCCAGCTACTTAGCAAGCGGAAGATTGCTGTAGTATTAATCTGGCCGGAACATTTTCGGTCTGGTGATGGAGCGAGAGCTCCCATAAGACCGGTAGACTAGTAAGATTGTTCTGTCTACTACTTCGTCGTATTCACCTCATAACTCGTATTGGTGCTCTCGAAGAAATTCACTAGCTCCAGCGTGTCGTTGGCAGCGGCCATCCACTTAGCGGGGTTGGTCACGTTATACTCTGGCTCAAAGCCCAGCTCCTCCAGCCGCCGGTCAGTCATATACATAACATACTGGTTGACATAATCGGCGTTTAGGCCCAGGATGCCACGCGGCAGCATGTCTTTATTATAGGCTTTCTCGAGCTCAACGGCTTCGAGAATCAAGCTGCGGATTTCCTCAGCAAACTCCTCGGTCTGCAAGTCCGGGTTTTCGTGCAGAATCGTCAGCAGCAGGTTAATGCCAAACTCCAGGTGCAGGTTCTCATCCTTCGTCACCCAGTCGAGCAGCGTGCCGACGTTGCGCAGCAGATTACGGCGGCGGAAGCTCATCCCCACCATAAAGCCGCTATAGAACCAAATCCCTTCCAGCACGATGTTATACGCCACCAGGTTGCGTACAAAGTCCTTCTTGCCCTCCAGCGTCGTTACATCTGGGCGCTCCTCCATCATGCGCGTGACGTACTTTGTCTGGAAGGCAGCTTTATCGGCCAGGGATTTTTTGCCCCAGCCGGCCGCATAAATTTCCTCACGGTCAAACGGGAAGGTCTCGATAATATATTCGAACGTCATAAAGTGGTTGGCCTCTTCCCACATCTGCTTCGAAAGATACAGGTGGCACTCAGCGGCATTCACGCAAGGGTAAATACCAAAAGCCAGCGATTTATTGATCAGCAGCTCGTTAGGATTAAGGTAACTAATCACCGTCTTCAGGGCGTGCTTTTCGTCCTCGCTCAATTTCTCAAAATCCGCCAAATCCTGGCTCAGCTGCACCTCATTCGGGAACCACGTGTTGGCCACCGCTTGGTTGTATAGGCGGTACGCCCAGTCATAGCGCACCGGCTTGAGCTGCAAGCCATCACGTACGCCTGATCCTAGAATGCCCATTATTACCTCCTTGTTTTTGTAAAAAACGAATTAATTATTATACTATCTACACTTATATTTCTTGTTCCATATCTGCTGGGTGGCGCCGTTTAACAGCAGAGTTGTTGTTTTGCTGCTGGCGCGAGCTCTCGGACACCTCTAGCGCTGGGAACAGTGGTGAGTCCAGGTCAACATCAAGGGCATATTGGACATAATGTATTGAGGTTGTGCTGTCTGCCTCCGCAATCGCTACAGTGCCGATAGTGTGATGGACACCACCCGGCGCGAGCTCCGGTCGCTGCGATCCATCAACTGACAGCTCTGTGCTTGCTCTCATCTTTGCTATATCGCTATACTCGTGGCTCACGATTCCTTCTCCTTCCCTTCCTCCTGCTTCTTGCGTGCGCGGTAGAAGCCACCAAAGCCCACGCGCTTGGCGTCTTGGTGGAGTTTTTGTTCGGTTTTGTTGGCGCGAATGGAGACCTGCTCGGACTGGTGGCGCGGCTTCACGTGCAAATAATACGTCGTTTTCAGGCCGCGGCGCCAGGCTTCACTGTAGATCGTAATATACTCCTCGATATTACGCGATTCTAAATACATATTGCGGCTAATCGCTTGATCGACCCACTTCTGAGCGCGGGCTGCCACCTCAATAAAGGCATACGGGCTCAGCTGAAAGCTCGTCTTATACACATCGCGCACCGCCTGGGGGATCTGCTCCATGTGCTGGATGTCGCCTTGGGTAGTAAGCAGCTCATCCTTAAGCTCCTCCCACAGGCCGAGTGCTTTGAGTTTGCGCACAAGGTTAGCATTAACCTCAAGGAATTTGCCATTGAGCGTGCTCCGGCTAAAGATCTGGCTAAATTGCGGGTCGATCCCTGGAGTGGTGCCCGTCACGTGCGAGATATTGGCGGTAGGCGCAATAGCCATCAGCGTGGCATTGCGCATGCCGCGCCTCACCTTGGGGCGCAGCGCCTCCCAGTCGAGGCGGCGAGTCGTGTTAATTGCTACTGCCTCACCCCGCTGCGCGCCAAGCCGGTCAATCGTGTCGATAGGCAATTCCCCTTTGCTCCAGCCACTGCCCGCAAAGTTGGGGTAGCTACCGCGCGTCACCGCTAGCTCGGCCGACTCGTCGATGGCGTAGTAGCTAATAAACTCCGCCAGCTGATCAATCAGCTCGTACGCCGCCTCAGATTCATAGCTCAGCTCGAGCTTTTCTAGCACATCGGCAAGACCCATAAAGCCCAGGCCAATCGCCCGGTTTTGCAGGTTGCTATTCATCGCCTCTGGGATGGGTGTTGTGGTAATGTCTACAAGGTTATCAAGTTGCCGCGTGGCTGAGCGCGTCGCCTGCTCGAGTCGTGGCCAGTCCCACGTCTTGGTCGCGTCATCCAGGAAGGCGCTGAGGTTGATACTCACCAGATTACATACCGCAATATTGTGCTCGTCTTGCGGCAAAGTGATCTCAGTACAGAGATTGCTGAGATGAATAGTACCAGTGTTATTGTTAAGCGCCCGGAGGTTAATAGCGTCCTTCCAGGTGAGCCACGGGTGGCCGGTCGCCTGCAAACTACTGAGAATTCTGTGGAATTGCTGGCGCGCAGGCAGCTTGTCATAAGCGCGTAGCTTGCCTGCTTCGGCCTGGGTGATGTAATACGCATACCGCTCGGCAAAGGCTGCGCCATACAGCTCGCTCAAGTCACTGACCTCGGCTGGGTCAAAGAGATACCAGTCTTCATCAGCCTGCACCCGGCGCATAAATTCATCACTAATAAACACGGCTGTATCGAGGAAGCGCGTCCGCAAATACGGATCGCCGGAGTTAGAACGCAGATCTATAAATTCCTTAAAATCGATGTGCCAGTTTTCCATATACACAGCCGCTGCGCCCATCTTTTTACCCTTGCGTGACACCGCAAACAGCGCTGTATCGATCATCTTAATAAACGGAATTGGCCCCGTGCTTGTTGTGTTAGTTGTCTTGACTGGGCTACCTGCCGCCCGCAGCTTCGTAAAACTGACACCGATACCGCCCGTCCCTTTAGCAATCCACATCGTATCGCGCACACTCTTAGCAATCGACTCCATATCATCCTGCACTTCCATGACGAAGCAATTGCTCAGCTGCGGGAACAACCCACCAGCATTAACGCGAGTGCTCCCGCCCGGGCTGTATTCGAGGTTGGCCATGTGCTGGTAAAACTCAATGGCTGCCTCAGTCGGGTGTTCCTCATTGTAGCTCAGACCCATGGCGATACGCATAGTAGTAAACTGCGGCACTTCGAGCGGCTCACCGTTCTGCTTGCGCAGGGCGTAGCGATTGCGGTTGGTCACCACGCCAAGATATTTACTCAGTCTGTCTTTACTAGGGTCAAGTGCGGCAGCCAGGCGCTCGAGGTCAAAGATTGTCTCATCTTGCATGCGGGGGTCAAGCAAGCCATCGGCCACTGCCTGGCGAATATAGCGCGGGAAAACCTCCCTATGACGCTGGCGCAGTTCTTCATCAGTAGTATATACACCCAGCAAATCACGGTAGATCGTGCCCAGCAGCAGGCGCGCTGCAATCGTGTCGTAGTCTGGGTCATCCTTAATATTCTGCACCGTCGTCTGGATGAGCGTCTCCTCCAGCTGCTTGGTCGTCATCCCATCAAAGAGCGTCAGCTGCAGCTCGCGAGCAATCTGCACGATCTTCTGCAGCGGATCGGCCAACCCCTGGCTTGCCGCCAGCAACGTAGCATTTATCTTGGTTGTGTCGAATGGCTCGGTCGTACCATCACGCTTAGTAATATGAATCGTCATCATCCCTCCCCTTAGGCTCCTTATCATACGGTGCACAAAACCAGCCACCAGGGCACGCCTGGAGCTGGGCTCTATTGTTTGTCTCTCCCGTGTTTATGTGTGCTCGCTATATATGTAGCGTCTGGGTCCTACTATAGACGCCAGATGTGGTGCTTGGCAAGGGGTTTTGTGAAAACTACAACCGATTTTGCGGGCGACCTCTGTGGATACTGGCGGCACACCATAGCCTCGTATAAGAAAACATCTGGAGACCAACGCTAGTGCACGCGGGTAGAACTCTATTGCACTATCCGTACCAGAACATTATGAAGCAACAGCTATGTCACTCTATCGCCAGACCGAAAATGTTCCGGCCAGATTATACTATAGTGATCTTCCGCTCGCTGAGTGGCTGGCCTCCAAATATTTTCTTGTCTGGCGATAGAGCAGCTTGGTGTATAGTAAATAATTTTGATAATGGCTTACCACCACTAGTGTAAACTATCTCTCGCACTACTCCCCCGATGGAGTGTAAAAAACCGGTCGTAATAACCGATTTTCAGCCCAGCGCAAGAGGTCGATGTCTGGGAGACATCGACCCTTATAGCGATCTATCGGAGGGAGTGTGGGGAGGGTGAGCGTGAGATACAGCGCATTAACTAACGAGTGTACGTCACTAAGAGCGCGCATTACGCTCAGACACCTCCCGGCACTCCTGCCGGAGCCGCTCCATCGGCGCATAATCATCATGGTACGGCGGCTGGCTAGCAAAGGGGGCTGGCTGATGAGAGGTATCGCCACCGTACGTTGCCACGACATTAGTATAATCCCAGCCATCTGCCCGCTCGTAGTGGAAGCTCCCCTGCCCCAATAGAGCAGCATACGGCGCATCCTGAGCAGCAAACAGTGGCTGGCAGGCTGGCTGGCGACTGGCAATCATATTAACCACCACGCGAGCCTGAGGGCGAAGATGCCGCTTGAGTGCGGTAGCATACTCTTGCGTTGCCAGTGAAGCAGGTACATCGCCGTCATTATACACATCAACAAGGACGATATCGTACTGCTCGGTGCTGCGCTCAAGGAAGATGCGCGCATCTTGGAAGATCGGCCGCACATTGACTGGGTCGCGATAATAAAAATACTGGCGGGCAATCGGCACGAGCCCTGGATCGATCTCTACTACATCAATCTGGCTCTGCGGATAGCGCTGGGCAAGGAGGCGCGGCACCGTAAAGGTTCCACCACCCAGCACCAAAATGCGCTGACGCTGCGGCGCGCGCTCCACCGCGTGCATCATCTGACGCGTATACCAAAATGGCAGCTGCTGCGGCTGCCCTACCACCACACCAGACTGTACACCAGCCGGGCCACTGGCAATCCCACGGATAATCGCGCCATCCTGCCGACGCCATTGCTGGAGTGTGTAGTGCGCCGTGGCGGTATCGATCGTCTGCGCGGCCTGGGCTTGCACCACTGGTGCCACGCGATAACCCAGTGCCAAACCCACACACAGCACACTCACCACCACGCGCCACTGCCAACGCTGGCCTGGCACCATGAGCCAGCTAGCTAGCACGAGCAGACTAATAAGCACCACTACTACGTCGTGAATTCCCAGCCAGCCAAACAAGAAAAACCCCGCCGCAAAGGTACCAACGATCCCACCAATCGAATTCACCGCACTCAGCGACGCCACCGACCGCCCCGTTCGCGCCAGCGTCTCTGTCTGCCGCTCCACCAGATAGGGGCTCACTGCTCCCAGCACCAGGCTGGTTGGTGCAAAGAGCAGGCTCGCCGCCACCGTGGCTTGCAGGCGAATATCGATCGGCAGCTGGGCCACCCACCGCAGTATATCGTGGTATTGGCATAGCTCCGTTAGCATCAGCAGCGCCGCCCCAAGCAGCAGCCACGCCACATCGCCATCGCGCGAGCGTGCATCGGCCAGCACACCACCCAGCCAGTAGCCCAGGCTCATTGCCGCAATAATGACACCAATAATGCTCGCCCACACATACGTCGACGCCCCCACCACTGGCGACATCACCCGCGCTGCCACCAACTCAAACACCATCACACAAAACCCCGCCACAAATGCAATCACCAAACGTCGATACGGCAGCGGCATCATCAGTCGTTTCAGTTTCATAGGAGTATTGTAGCATGGTGCAAAATGCGACGTGAATGTCCTTATCAAGCATCACACCGTAATAATTATCCAAGTGAGAAGACTGGCTTATGTTTAGGTGTCTAAGCCTCTCCAGTACTAACCCCTCCACTCACTACTTCATCTGATGGAGTGTGAGAACTATGTGAAATTTTAAGGTACAGACACGCAGCTCATTATGTATCGCTGCGGTATACGCACCACAACCGAGGGCAATAGCGGACTTCTCGAGCAATCTATGCCAAAATTTGACACGCCATTCATATATTGATATATATATATTAACTTTTGCTCGAAGTACACCTCAGGGCAAGAGTTGCCCTTTGCTTCGAGCTCACTTCTTGAAAGGAGGTGAGAAAGATGCCGAATGAAGAAATCGCCTCATTGGTCGGCTTCTCCTTTGGTGGAATATGTCTCTGTGTTATGCTTTGGCTTGTAGAAACAATGAGCAGACGCGTTGCGAGGTGGCTACTAACCATCTCAAGTGTTTGCTTTATTGTTGTCCTCTGTATTGTGTACTCGATACCCAATACACCAACGAAGATGTTCTTAATGTCCGTCCTCGTTGGACTGGGTATCATCGCAGCCTTTAGTTTAGAACGACTAAAGTGGCTGAAGCGGCGCGAGCAGAGATACAAGGGCGAATAGCCCACCAACATAGCTCACTAGAACCATCTCAATCTGATCGTAGTGCCATTTATTGCACTCTCGGATTGAGTAATTTAATCCGGGTTCAGTTTGAGCATGGTGGTGGGCTATGTTCTTTGAGAAGCAGTTATTGACGACTATTATCCCCTCCACCACTCCTCTTTACGCCACAGCTTGCTCGTGCTACAACTATACTATGAAAACAACAGACTCTATTATCACCGTCAGCCATTTTTCAATGAAATTTGGCAAGACCAGCGTCATCGACGATCTCAGTTTTGAGGTCAAGCGCGGCGAGACGTTTGGTTTTTTGGGGAGCAACGGCTCGGGCAAGACTACCACGATCCGCGCACTCCTTGGCATATATCAACCAACTGGTGGCAAGCTACTCGTCAATGGCACGCCATACTCCGTCTCGGGCGACGTCAAGCTTGGCTATCTGCCAGAGGAGCGTGGCCTCTACAAGAAGGAGAGTGTCATCGACACGATGATCTACTTTGGCCAGCTTAAGGGACTCAGCCGCAGCGAGGCACGCAGCAAGTCACTTGCCTTCCTCGAGCGGGTTGGCCTAGCTGACAAAGCCAAGACCCGCCTGGACAAGCTCAGTGGTGGCCAGCAACAAAAGGTTCAGCTCGGCATCACCATTATCAACGACCCAGAGCTTATCATTCTCGACGAACCTACCAAGGGCTTTGACCCCGTCAACCGGCGCTTGCTCATGGAGATCATCGAGGAACACCAAGCCAAGGGAGCCACAGTCGTGATGATCACCCACCAGATGGACGAAGTCGAGCGCCTGTGCGACCGCGTTCTGCTGCTCAAAGATGGCGTGGCTCATGCCTACGGCACGGTAGCTGAGGTACGCACGCAGTTTGGTGGCAAATCGCTCGACGACATCTTCATCCAGGTCTATAGCCAGCCCAGCAAGGAGGACAACTAATATGCATAAC
>JABZJS010000030.1 GCA_015257665.1 Nanosynbacter sp.
CAGCAGCCACTTGGCGCGACTGCCATGGCTGCTACCGGCGCAGACCTTGGTGCAGCAAGCGAGCCAGACACCTCCTTCCCGGTAGATTACCTCAACGAAATCGCACCGAAACCGCAGCCAGTACAGATGAACCGCTTTGCGGTATTTGGCCTAATCGGCGGCGTACTCTTGCTCGCCTTTAGTGCCGTCATGATGATGGTCAACAGCCAGCCCAACTACACCAAGCAAGCCCAAAGCACGCTAGCCCGCATCGAGACCTTGCAAGCGGCCACCAAGGAGCAGCAATCACGCCTGACAGAGAATGAACTCTCAAGCATGAACACCACACTCACCACCTCGCTCGGTAGTATGGGAGCAGAACTCAAGTCGTCACTCAAAGATGCAAAGATCAAGACCGAGCTAGTCGGCGATACCAAAAAGACCGAAAAAGCCTACTCCGACAAACTCTCCAAAACGCTCGAAGACGCTTACCTGACTGGCGCGCTCGACCGCGTCTACGCACGTGAAATGAGCTACCAGCTATCCATCCTCAAGAGCTACCTCCAAAAGCTCAAAACCGCCAGCGGCAACCGCAAAGCCATCGCCGACTACGTCGCCACCAACAGCAAGACGCTCGACGCCGCCACCAAGTCGTTTAGCAACTTTACCTCAACAAAGTAGCAACGCGCTTACCGCACCTAACTCTGCCAAACCAGCCCGCCTCCCTGGCGGGCTTTTTAGTAATGCGCTGGCGTATAAAAATACGCGCGCCACCATACAATAACAAACAATAGAAAAACGCCCACACCGTGAGCGCTCCTATACTGACGATTCTTCTCAAAAACGAGTGCGCTACTCCGTCACCAGCCGGTAGCTGAGCCGCGCGAGGTCAATCACCTCGTCATCGCTCAACTGGCCGCTGCAAATAACAGTGATCCAATGTTTTTTGTTGAGGTGGTAGCCTGGCTGCACCGACTCATAGCGTTCGCGCAGGGTGAGGGCAAGCTGCGGGTCGCACTTGAGGCTGACGCGCAGTGGCCGCGACCCTTCGGCAATGAGCGCAAACATCTTCTCCTGCTGGCCAGGCACATCCTTGTGCCCTACCTTGTACACCGCGATATCGTCCCCAAAAGGATAGTCGAGCCACGCTCCGGGCAGGCTGAGCAAAAATTCTTCGAGCTGCTTGTGTGTCATAGCACTATGATACTACAACCACTTATGCCGCACAAAATACCCCACCATCGCCAGCGGTATGAGGACAATCAGGCCAATCATCAGCCAGAAGGCAATGTCGCTGCGAAATGGCAACTGCACGAAGTTCATCCCGCCCAGGCCCGTCAAGAACGAGACTGGCATAAAGACAGTGGCAACCAAGGTGAGGCGCTTCATCACATCGTTCATGCGGTTAGATACCACCGAGAGATACATATCAAGCGCGCTGGTGAGAAGATCACGCATCGTATCAATAAGCTCGTGGACGCGCCAGGCGTAATCGTAGCTGTCGCGTACATACACCGCGCATTTTTTGTCAAACAAGGCATAGCGACCGTTACTGAGACCATTGAGCACATTCATCAAAGGGAGCACCACTTTGCGCAGGTCGGCTAACTGACGCTTGTACACGAAAAGCTGCTGGAGCTGCCGATTATCTGGGGTACGGATCATTGTATCTTCCAGTTGGTCGGTCACATCGTCGATATGGTTGAGCAGCGGCATAAATTGCTCAATAGAAAACTGCGCAATAGTAGCTAGAATAAGCGATGGCGTCTTGCTACTAGGCCGCAGCGCAGTAATGCGCTGAACGAGCTCATCATCTAGCTCACCCTGGTGCAGCGTAATAATCTCGGTTTTACTAAGCAAAATGGTAATGGTGTGGTACTTCACATTGTGCCGACTGACGTATGGTATATCCAGCGTCAGCAGCAACCACGCCTCCCCTTCTATCGCCTGTGGCAGCCAGCGATGCTCGCGCACCATGCGGGCCTGCAGCTCAGGCAGGTGCAGTTCTCTTAGCAGCGCCCGTCGCTGCTCAATTGTGTCAATCGTAATATCGCGCCACAGCTCGGGCATTACAGAGCGACCTTTTGGAGATAATAGCGCAGCTCCATAATACTACCGCGGATATCCTCCAGCGCGCGGTGGTCTTCTGGCTTGGCAAATTTCTTACCGTATTTGCCCTCCATCACCACCTTCCAGGCGCTCACATCGAGCATGCGGTAATGCAAACGCTGCGCCAGCTGCGGCCACCAGTGATCGATAAAGCGGCGATCTTGGTGGATGGAGTTCCCCGCCAGCAATATCCGCCCCTCGCCAGCACACTGCTCATCACAAAACGCCAACAGCTCTTGCTCGACCTCTGTCAGCGGCTTGCCCTGGGCATTCTGCTCCTCGAGCCCGCGCCGCGCCGCCGGATGCTGATCCCAAAAGCTGGCGTTGCCGTCGAGGAGGCGCGTGAGCTTAGCTGTATCATGGCGCACCACCCCTTCGTACGTTGCAATCTCGGCAAAGGTCCAGTCCGTCACAATTGCCGCCACTTCTAGTATTTCATCCGCAGTAGGGTCCAACCCCGTCATTTCTAGGTCTACCCACAAAATCCGTTTTGGTTTGAAGCTTGGTTTCATGCTTCTAGTATACTAC